>DATJYK010000453.1:0-112945 GCA_035578005.1 Terriglobia bacterium | reverse complement strand
GGCCGATTGTGACCCAGGTGGTTCCGTTTAAAGCCTTCTATCCTGCTGAGGGGTACCACCAGAATTACCTGGCGCACCATCTCGACAACCCCTACATCATTTACAATGACATCCCCAAGCTGCGGGCACTCCGAAGCGAGTTTCCGAACCTTTACAAGAAGTAGGTTGCGTTGGTTTGCAATCACTGACCACCCCGGCCTTCGGCCACCCCTCCTCACCGAGGAGGGGAGCCCCCGGCAATTAGGTACCCGCAGATGAGCGCCAGCAGATGAGTGCCAGCAGATGAGTACCAGCACCGAACACCGGCTGAGGGAATCGAAGCTAACAACTCCCCTCCTCGATGAGACTCGATGAGGAGGGGTGGCCGAAGGCCGGGGTGGTCGGCAACAAATTAAACCGAACCACCCAGAAATGAACCAGCGAATATTGACTTGTTGCCTGCATTCGATACACTGCAAGTGAATGCGGCCCACGGAATTTATCGCCCAGGTGAACAGCGGCAAGGCGGGCGCCGTATATTTCCTGCGCGGGCCTGACAGCTTCTTACACGAAGAGTGCCGCGCCGCCGTGGTGGCGGCAGTGCCGCCTGAGGCGCGGGCCTGGTGCCTGACCTCGGTGGAATTTGAGTCAGGCCAGCTTGCCCAACACCTCGACAACGCCCACCAGATGCCCATGCTGGGCGGTCGCAGTTTCTTCGTCATCTCGGATTCGGACGATTTCAAGCGCGCCGGGGATGAGGACGTTGAGGCTCTCGAAGCGTATTTCAAGAAGCCGCCCTTGTTTGCAACCGTGATTTTTGCCGCCAGTGAGCCGGACCGCCGCCGCCGCTTCGCTCAGCTGCTCGAAAAGAAATCGATCGTGGTGGACGTGCTGCCCCTGGATCGCAACGAGGCGGCCCGCTGGCTGGAGCAGTACCTGCGCAGGGCAGGGGTGGCCATAAGTCCGGAGCTTGCCCGCGACGCGGCGGCGCGCTTCGAGGACCGGCCGGACCCGCGCGGCGGCGCGCGGCCGGGCGTCAACCTGCTAGGGTTGCGAACCGAAGTGGAGAAGGTGCTCACGGCGCGGCCCGGCGTCCAGCGATGGGAAGCTGCTGACCTTGACCAGATCATCTCCTATCGCGAAGACCACGAGATCAGTAAGCTGCTCGAAGCGATTGCTGACCGCCAGCTCGCCGGGGCTATCGCCCACCTGCGAGCCCTGCTGGCCAGCAAGGAACCTGAGGCGCTGATCCTGTGGTCCATCGGTGATCTTTTCCGCCAGGCGCTCAAGAGTTCCGGCGCGTCCCGTTCCGGAGGGCGTGGCTACGGCGGTTATGGCGGATGGTCGCGGCCGGGAGGTCGCGCCTCAGCCTTCGATCTCGCGCAACGGACCCTTGAGCGCTACTCACCTGACGAACTTGCGCAAGCTCTGCGGCGAACGCGCGACACGGATTTGGCCGTGAAGTCATCCTGGAAAGACTCGAAAGTGCTGCTGGAGATACTCATCTGGCAGGTGACGTCCGGTTGGGGAGGCAGCGCCTGGGCGGAGCCGAGCTGGACGGGAACCGCAGAGGTGTGAGGTGGGTCGCGGTGTCATTTGAACGTCCCAGAAGCAGTCATTTGAAGGTCCCAGAAGCAGTCATTCCCGCGAAGGCGGGAATCCACTTCCTTGAGACTTTTCTCCCGAGCACTCCCACACGGATTCCCGCCTTCGCGGGAATGAGTGCGCCTCACAGGGTTTTCCCCAAGCAAATGACACCAGTACCAAAGGCGCCAACGGCCGCCAATTGACGCCGCCCACCACGTTCTGTTACAGTACTAATTCACCAAACGTTTTCTGAAGGAGCACCTGTGGCCAGTCACAAGTCTGCGCTGAAGCGCATCAAGCAAACCCGCAACCGCACCGAGATTAACCGGGCGCATACGTCCCGGCTTCGCCACCAGATGCGCAAGCTGCGCGTGGCCATCGAGTCTAAGAATAAGTCCGCCGCCCAAGACCTCTTGAAACCCACCCTCGCTCTGATCGACCATTCCATCCACAAAGGCATCCTGCATCGCAACGCCGCCGCGCGTTATAAGTCGCGCCTCACGCTGAGAGTCAATGCTTTGGCCTAGAAACTGACGATCAACGGCCGTGCCTGACCTCGCGGATGAAGATCAGCTCGGACGACTCAGCGAAAGGTAGCGAAACTTTAAGCCCCTCATCCATCAGTTCACGGCCCTTTTCCACGCGGTCCGGTGAGCTGTGATCCTCGAAGTGTATCGCATACTCGCGCCCGGCATCGAGGCCACGGAGCCGAAAAACGTGACTACTCTCGTCCGGTGAGGAACCTCGAAACGCATACACTACGCCTTGGCCGCGGTCAGGAGCGAAATACTCGACGCCATCCCAATGGACGCCATCCGGCCGCGCAGAGATGTGATACAAGTCGGCATCGCGAATCAGCGGACGAAGCTGCGTCTTGTACACATCGAAGGCCTGCCGCGCGGCGGCGTGCTGCTCCGCGGTCCAGGCGTTGGTGTCCTGCATCAAGGTGCACCAGCCCATCATGCCGCTGCGCAGCATATAGAGAAACGTGGCCAGCCGCGGCGTAGGGTAGCGCTCAACATAACATTCGAGCATGGAAGCCGGCAGCACATGGCTTGCGTCGTAGAAGGCACGCCTGTTGGAGAGAGGATCGTAGGTGTCAGTGATGGAAAAATAATCCACGTGCGCGGCGGTGCCGAAGTCAACCATTCGTCCGCCGTCATTGCAGGCCTCCAGAAGCAGCTTGGGATACTTGCGCCGCAGTTCCTCGTAAAGGGAATAGTAGGCGCGAACCGCGTGGTAGCTCACGTCCGTCGAGCATGACCCTTCCAACCACGGTTGCGGGCCTGCCGATGACGCGTCGCAGGCCACGTGTGGATGATCGCTGCGCTCGCATCCTTCAGCCACCAGGTAGCCGTCGTGCTCCAGCATGTCGAGGTGATAGTCCTTCACCATGCGGTCGAGCTCGCGGGCGCACCAGGCGCGCGCCGGAGGATAACCGATATCGATGGTGATTCCTTTGAAGGCCTCCGGCTTCCAGCCCGGCTCGGGATCCCGGGTCAGCCAGTCGCGAATCCGAGGATCGCGTGCGTTTAGCCCGCCGCTTGCGGCATCCGTGCCGGCTTGTGTCCAATCCATCCACAGCCCGAATCTCAGCCCCAGACGATGGGCGTCGCCGGCGAGAGCGCCAATGCCGTGAGGGAATTTGTCAGGATGGGGATACCAATCGCCCACGCCCCGGAACCAGCCCGCATCAAGATGGAACATCTCGATTCCCAGGCCGGCCGAGTCCTCGATCATGCTGCGGGCTTTCTGTTCCGTGATGTCCATACCGCTTCCCCAACTGTTGTTCACCAGCAGCGGGTAAGCGGGGTCACTGACGTGGGCCGGGTCAAGCAGGACGCGCGTTTCCCAGCGGCGCAGAATGTTACCCGCGGCCTCCTGATCCCCCTGAAAAGCTCCGAGGAAGACGGTGGGAGTAGTGAAAGAGCCTTTTGCCGGCACTCGAGTCAGGAGAGGCCCGGGAAGCGGGTTCAGGCCCACCTCGCCCGACAACGAATCGCCTTTCCGCGACAGCATCAGGCGCGTGCGTCCACTGAACTCGATGCCCGCGTACCAGCCCGAATCCTTGGGCCCAATATGTTCGACCAGCATCCACGGGATGGGCTCGCGGAGCGCTCCGTCGCGAGCGTACGTACTCGACGCGCCTTCCCAGTGGTAGCCATCGGCCAACTCTACGTTGTGCGTTCCCTCTGCCGAAGGCGTGCCCGCACCTTTTTCCACCCAAAGGTGGCGAAGCCGGACTGAGGGTGGAACGGTCCAATCAAAGGTGAAACTGTCCTGTAAGGGTAGGGTGAGCGACTGCTGCTCGAGGTTCTCTATGGTGATCGTGTGTTCGAGCGGCCCGATTGGGTCGCGCGCTCGCCATTCCCAACGCAGGCGCATTCGAGGCGTGGCGGAGGCATAGACGGCGGTGACGGCCACGCTGTTAGGGCTGCGTTCCAGCGATTCCAGGCGCCAGTGCACGGGAATCCACTTCCCGTCCATCTGGACTCTTTCGATGAGATGTTCGTGCTGCTGATTCTTCCAGACGACGCCCGCCGAGCCAGTCAGTGATCCTACACGCGGAGATTCGGGACCGGCTTCGAGCACCAGAATCGTGTCCGCCGTAGCCAGACTTTCTGTTGCCGCTCCGGCGATCGCGCCCGAAAAGACCGCGGAGAGAAGGAAGCACAAAGCCTCCGTAAGCAGTCGATAGCACTCTATTCGCGAGCGATTCATATCGAAATCAGTGCCTTGAACAGGAGACCGGTTCGTGCCAGGCGATGCAGAGATTAGCTCAACGATCGCAAACTCACTCGGCCTCGGCGTTATTCCCGGGCCCACGTACCCAGCATCATGTCAGGCCACTTTGCCGAAAGTCCTGAAGATTCGCAGCCGAGGCGGCATCCTGTCAAATACTTTTTGGTCCCAGCTCACTATGCAGAATGTCGTCAAAGAGTAATCATTAAGTATCGCCGAATCTGATCCGTCCGGCGCCCTCAGATGATGCAGCGAGGGTGCCAACGCAACATTTCGGTCGCTCGCGGGTTTGCGTTATTGTGTGGAGATCGTCGGCGCTCGGTCAAGCGCCACGGACAGGTAGTGATCTTATGCGGTAACGGCGCTCGCGCGAACCACAAGGCATGAGTTTCCGCTTTGAGAGGGCGCGCAGCACCCTTGCAGGAGAAGGACATGAGAAAGAGCACGTCTCGACGACAAATCTCCCTCCGGATGAGGCTGATCCTCCCGTTGGCGCTGATCGTGTCAGCTCTGGCTGGCATGACGGCCTGTGGTGGTGGCGGCTACTCATCGTCCTCTTCCACCACGCCGACAGAGCCGAGTGTCATGTTCTCGTCTACGAGCCTCACATTTTCAAGCCAGCAAGTAGGAAGCAGCAGCGCTGCTCAGTCCGTTACCTTGACGAACAGCGGCGACGCCACCCTCATGATTAGTGGTATTTCGATTACCGGCACCGATGCTGGCGACTTTACCCAAATGAATACCTGTGGATCAAGCCTGAACGCCAGCGCGAACTGCACGATATCGGTGACGTTCAAACCGACGGCAGCGGGATCACGGACGGCTTCCGTCAGCGTGGCAGACAACGCGACGGGAAGCCCCCAGACGGTATCACTCACCGGCACCGGGGCGGGCACCTCAGCCGGCAGCGGCGCGATTTCCAAGGCGTTCTTTGGTATGGTGCCGGCCTTCGGCACTAGTTTTCCTTATGCCAATCTCTGGCCAACGGTACCGGTTGGCACGATGGTCCTGGTCGACACAACACAGTGGGGCTCGATTGAGCGAAAACAGGGCGTTTACACCTGGACGGACTTGGACAACGCCATACAGGAAGCGGAGTCCAACGGCACCACCAGCATCGTCTACAACGTTTTCGGAGTGCCTTCGTTTTATACCACCAACGGCAGCACGTGCAGCGACGGTTGTCCGGGCCCGCCCACCGACATGCAGGCCTTCACGAACTTCATCACGGCTCTGGTGAACCGCTACAAGGGTCAGATTACCTATTACGAGTTCTGGAACGAAGTCAATTTTCCCACGCGCTGGACGGGAACTACGGCGCAATTCGTTAGCCTCGTTCAGGCGGCCTACCCGATCATCAAGCAGATTGATCCCAACGCAAAAGTTCTCGCCCCCTCGCTGGGCGTCGCCTCAAACTTTTCGAGTTTTCTCCAGAACTACCTCTCCCAGGGCGGTGCTTCCGTCACGGATGGTCTTTCGTGGCATACCTTCCCCTGCAGCGCTCCCTCGACGCCTGGGTCGACGTCTGGCTTGACGTGCCTCCAAGCCGCGAGCTGTAGTAACACGTTGGACTGTGCCGGCGCACCCCTGGTATCGCTGGTTCAGACGGTCCAGGCAGCAGAGCAAGCCGCGGGCGTGGCCAATTTGCCCCTGTACAACACCTCCGGAAGTTGGGGCAAGAACCAAAATCTGCCCGACCTGAGCGATCAAGAAGCGTACATGGCCCGCTGGTATATCATTCAGGCCAGTGAGGGAGTGGCCTTTGCTGCTTGGTACGGCTGGGGAGGCGATCCTTCTGATCCGTCGGCGTGGGGATCGATCTTCGACGCGAACACGGACCAGACCACTGAGGCCGCGGCAGCCTACACGACAGCTTACAACTGGCTGCAAGGCTCGACGATGAACGGTCCGTGTTCGGTTGATTCCAGTAATGTCTGGACCTGTGCGCTGACATTCTCAAACAAGAATACCGGGCTAATTGTGTGGAATGGTGACAACACCAGCAGTAGTTACACCCCGCAGAGTAAGTATGCCCAGTACGAAACTCTTACCAGCACTTCAGCGTCGTCGGTTGCGGGAGGGACAGTAACAATCGGGGAATCACCTATTTTGCTTGAGTCCGGTAGCCGTCCTTAGGAGCCGGGCGCACGAACTGCTGGGCAGGCCGCGTAAAAGGCAATTCCGGACCTCGGAAGGGTTTATTGGAATTAGACGTCCTGATGTCACCCCGCGAAGGCGGGGGTCCATGCTTGGCGATTGCGCAATCCGCACGAATTTTCACACACACCCTGTTCCAACGACGTCATTCCCGCGAACGCGGTAATCCACAAGTTTTCACACAAACGCTGTGAAAGCGTCGGCCCTCCTTGTCTGCCGCGCCAGCCGCCCACCGCTCAGGGTCCGTCAGCTATCCGGCTCACCGTACCAGCTCGTGTTTGTAGTTGTTGGCGCTGAGGGCCGCCAGAAGCTCGTTGACCTGCTCGGGACCGCGAGTTTCAAAGGTCACGTCGATCACCGTTTCGCCCAGGTTCACGCCGTAGTAGGCGCGGTCAAACAGAAGCTCCACGATGTTGGCGCGGTGCTCGGTGATGATCCGTGTGAGTTCGTGCAGGGCGCCGGGCCGGTCGAGCAGGTGAATGCGCATTCGCACCATGCGGCCATCCTTGACGAGACCACGTTCGATGATGCGCGCCAGCAGGGTGACGTCAATGTTGCCGCCGCACACCAGCACTGCGGTGTGCCGCCCGCGGAAACTCACCTTGTTTTGAAGCAAGGCCGCCAGAGCCGCGGCGCCGGCCCCTTCCGCCAGCGTCTTTTCGCGCTCCAGCAGCACCAGGATGGCGCTGGCGATGTCCTCCTCTTCTACGGTCACGACCTCGTCCACATAGCGCTCCACCATGGGCAGGGTCAGGTCACCAGCGCGGCGCACGGCGATGCCGTCGGCGACGGTGATGGCAGCCTCGATCGTCACCGGCTCGTGTTGGGCGAGCGCGGCGCACATCGAAGGCAGGCGGGCGGTTTGCACCCCGATCACACGCACGCTCGGTTTACTTTCCTTAATAGCGCAGGCGATTCCCGAAATGAGTCCGCCTCCGCCAATGGGCACAACTACGGCTTCGAGGCCGGGAACCTGCTCGAGCAGTTCCAGTCCGATGGTTCCCTGGCCGGCAATCACCGCGGGGTCATCGAAGGGATGCACAAAGGTGTAGCCGTGCGCCTCGCGCATACGCAGGGCCTCCGCGCAGGCCTCGTCGTAATTGGCCCCGTGCAGGGTAACGCGGCCTCCGAAGTTTCGGGTAGCGGTGACCTTCACCAGCGGAGTCGCCAGCGGCATCACAATGTGCGCCTTGATATTCCGCTTGCCGGCGTGGCAGGCCACCGCTTGGGCGTGGTTGCCGGCGCTGGCCGCGATCACGCCCCGCTTTGCTTCGTTAGGGGCAAGCGTCGCGAGTTTGTTCAGCGCGCCGCGCTCTTTGAAGGCGCCCGTGATCTGCAGGTTTTCAAGTTTCAGGTAGACCTGTTGGCCGGTGAGGCGCGACAAGGTCTGGGAGTGCGGGCAAGGCGAAAGAAAGATGGAGCCTGACAGGCGGCCCCGTGCCTGTTCGATATCCGCGAGCGTAACCGGGAGCACTGTTGAGGAGGAAGCCATAATCGCAGAACGTGCAGGCAGCGGCTGGCCTGCCCTTACACCGCAAAGTCCTTGGCTTGCGGAGAGCCCGATTATAGCGGAATTCGAAGGGAGCATCCGTAGGTGGGTGGGACTAAGTATGAGAGGAAAATCTGTGGAGCGGTCAGGGAGAGTCTCGGCGCGGTCGGAATCTTACGCTTCCACCGCGCCGAGGCGCGCCCAAAGAAGGTTGAGGTTAATGGCTCGGGGGAGTCGCGTTGGTGCCGCCACCCTCAGCATGTTTGATCGCCGCGTTCTCGCGCCGCACTTCCTGCTTGAGTTGTTTGCCTTCGGCGGCCGTCAACGGGCCCTTGGATTTATCCTGTCGCTCGGTTGCCTGGATGGTTTTCTCGCCTTTCTCCAGTTTGGCAGCTTCATTCTTGTTCAGCTTGCCGCTCTGCATACCCTGCCGAATCTGCATCTGTTGCTGCCGCTGTACATTGCCGAGGCGAGCCCCGGGTCCGCGCTGGGCAATCGCGGGACCTGGCAGAGCTAGAGCGAGTGTGAATGCTGCCATCGCGGAACATCCGGTGATGAGTCGAGTGAGTGAACTTGTCACTTTCGTTTCCTCCATATCGTCCTGCGGTTGCAGGACGCTTCGGCAATCCCCAAGCCCTCCACTTGCTCAAACACAGGTGACCGCGGAAAGTTGCGCCATCGAGCCCTCGCGTATTGCTTACACCACAAAGTCCCCAGCAGGATGCGGAAAAACTGTCGGGACGTGCCCGGGAAGGGCGGGGCTGAAGCCGCCGCCCTTCCGAGGTCCGAAGCGCCATTTTTCCGCAGCCTGCTAATTTGCGGAGAGCCCGATTATAGCGAAATTCATCAAATGCGCGGTCCGTGGGTGCAACAAAGCCGAGATCGCATGTCGGTTGCACGAGAGTCCAGGCGAGAAAAGGTGGGGGGCCGGGTTCATGCGCTGGCGCCAGGTTGTATCCACCGCGCCGGAGTTGCTGAAGGATCGAGGCCGGGGGGCTTTCTTGCATTGGCACTTGATTTCTGGGTGCGAAGTGCTGTAAATAAGTTAGGTGTTATATGTAAACGACTTAGGCATACGTGGGGAACATGAGCAAGCCTTCCGATTTGATTCAAGGAACGCTGGACCTGCTGATCCTCCAAACGATTTCGCTTGGGCCCAGGCACGGCTGGGCGATCGCCAAGCGCATCGAGCAGGTGAGTCAAGAAGCACTTCAGATCACGCAGGGTGCTTTGTACCCGGCGCTCCATCGACTGGAGCAGCAGGGTTGGCTTCGCGCGAGATGGCATACCAGTGAGACAGGGCGCGCGGCGAAATTCTATGAACTTACGCGGGCAGGCCGCGCTCAGCTTGATAAAGAGCTGGCGCAGTGGGAGCGCCTGTCAAACGCGGTCGGACTGGTGATTCGCACGGTTTAAGAGAGCACTGACGTGAAGCTTGAACGCTGGTTGAACCTGTTGCGGATGCGATTTCGCTCATTGTTTCGACGGCGTCGGGCGGAAGATGAACTCGAGAAGGAGCTCCGCTTCCATCTCGAGCAGGAGATTCAGGGGAACCTCGATGCCGGCATGACCGGCATTGACGCTCGCTACGCCGCAGGACGCCGGCTAGGCAATTTGACCCAAATCAAACAGGAGTGCCGTGACATGCGCCGGACAAACTACGTTGATAATCTCTCGCAGGATCTGCGCTACGCGGCGCGGACTCTCCTGAAAGCTCCTGGGTTTGCCGCGGTGGTAATCCTGACGCTGGGTCTCGGGATCGGCGCCAACAGCGCCATCTTCAGTGTGATCGACGGCGTGTTGCTGAAGACGCTACCCTATCCGCAACCCAACCGCATCGTCCGGGTGTTCTTCAGCAGCGACACTTATCCGAAGTTCCCACTGAATCCGTTCGACTTTCGCGACTTTCGGACGCGTAATCACTGCTTTGAGGCGTTGGCCGCCTTTACCCGCAGCGACGTTCAGCTGTCGGGGTCGGGTGAGCCGGTGCACCTTTCGGCTTTTCGCGTGACGGCCGGGTATTTTGAAGTGCTTGGTATCGCCCCGGCCCTCGGCCGCGATTTCGGCCAGAACGATGAACTCCCCGGCAACGGCAGCCTTGTGATCCTGAGCGACCGGGCCTGGCGCAAGGAATTCGGAGCTGCAACCGACATCGTGGGGCGAAAGATCACTCTCGATTCACAGCCCTTTACCGTGGCTGGCGTAATGCCGCCTCGCACGGAACACCCGGGTAACAGTTACCATGCGCTCCCCTACGGCGATTCGGTGGATGCCTGGCTGCCTTTCACTTTCGAAGGGAGCCCCAGCAACCGCGGTTCGCATTTCATGGAGGTCATCGGGCGGCTGAAGGGCGGCGTCACGCCGGCACAGGCGCAAGCCCAAATGAACACCTTGCTGGGCGAGATTGGCCGGGAGCATGGCGGCTATCAGGGCTGGCACATGCTGGTGGTCCCGCTCTATCACGAGATCGTGGGGCCTGACGAGCGCCTGCTTCTGGTCCTGCTGGGCGCGGTCGCCCTGGTGTTGCTGATCGCGTGCGCAAACGTCGCCAACCTGCTGATGGCGAGGGCTACGGCGCGACAACGCGAAATCGCCGTGCGAGCGGCCCTCGGAGCGCCTCGATCGCGACTCGTGCGCCAGATGTTAACCGAAAGCTTGCTCATTGCGTTCCTCGGCGGCGCGCTGGGCATCGTGATGGCAGTGGGCGGCGTGCGGACGCTGGTCTCGTTCCTACCGGCAGACTTTCCCCGCGCGGATTCGATTCATGTTAACGGGGTGGTGCTCGCGTTTACTTTGCTTATCGCCTTGGCTGCAGGTTTCGTTTTCGGCTTGGCGCCGGCCCTAGAGGCGGCCCACGCGGACCCGCAGCGCGGCCTCCGCGAGGGCGTCCGTGGGTCAACGGCCAGTGCCCAGCATCTTCGGCTACGAAGCGTCCTGGTGGTGGCCGAAGTCTGCTTGGCCTCGGTCCTGCTCATCGGGGCGGGTCTGATGTTGCGCAGTTTCGTCAACCTTCTGCGAACCGATCCCGGTTTCCGGCCGGACCACGTGCTGACAGCCGCTCTCGCGCTGCCCTACGTCACCTACAAAACACCCGTTGCTGTGGCCCGCTTCGAAGACCAACTCACCACGAACCTCACAGCGGAGCCGGGCGTGAAGTATGCAGGCTTGGGCACAGACCTGCCCTGGACGGGTTACGACGAAAACATCGGCGGTTTCACGATCGAGGGCAAAACGCCGCCGCCGGGAGAAGCGTTTCACGGCAGGTATCACGTGGCTACCCCGGATTACTTTCGCGCCTTAGGCATTCCGCTCATTCGGGGACGTTTTTTTACAAAGGCGGACAGTCCGGATGCAGCCCAGGTGATGATCATTAATTCCACCATGGCCCGGCTCTATTGGCCGCACCAGAATGCGCTCGGCGCGCGAATCGCCTTTACCGACACCCCAAAGGAGAAGGACTGGATGACAGTGGTCGGAATCGTGGGCGACGTCAAAGACAATCCCGCCGCGAGCGGCACAGAGCCCGCCTTCTGGTGGCCGGCCTTGCAGGTGCCCTTCGTGGTGAACGGCGGCGTGATGTCTGTTGCCATTCGCTCCGATTCTGACGCTGCGCGAATCGCAAGTGTGCTCCGGCGCGAGGTGCATCGGATTGACCCTGCCCTGGCCGTGGCCGATTTGCGTTTGATGGACCAGATCACCGACGCTAATGTCTCCACCGCCCGCTTCGCCCTCTTTCTGGTAGCTCTGTTTGCAGTGCTGGCCATAGCGCTGGCGGCCATCGGGACGTACGGCGTGATTTCATACTCAGTCAGCCGCCGAACTCATGAATTCGGGTTGCGTCTGGCTTTGGGTGCGAGCCGCTGGCACGTTGTCCGCCTCGTGCTGGGCCAAAGCACCGTCTTGGCAGCGAGCGGCGTTGCGCTAGGGCTTCTTGGAGCCCTTGCTTTGGCCCGCGTGCTGCGGAGCTTGATTTACGAAGTCAGTCCGGCCGATCCCGTCACCTTCGCGACGGCCGCGCTCCTGGTGCTTGCCGTGGCCGTCCTCGCTTGCTACCTGCCGGCCCGCCGGGCCACGGAGTCTGACCCGATGAGTGCTTTGCGGGCAGAGTGAGCAAGAGTGAAATTGCGCCAAACGTTTGACAGCAGACCCTCGCCAGACGTAAATAAGCACGTGGGTATCAAGCGCGATCATCTAGCCTACAAAACAACAGCTAGGCCGCCAAGCCTATTTAACTTGACAAATGAACAGCAGCGTGCTAAGGTTGTCCTCGTATCGCTCGGGGGCCTTCGATGCTTCAACGATCGACTGCCATGAACGCCGCGTTCTTCGGCGGCTGTCCGGGGCTCCAGCTTGCCCCAATTTGGCGGCTGCGATATTTTCAAAGCCAAGAAGTGATTGAAAACAGGCGAGTTACTTTTGTAAAGCCAAGAGGTTGTTGATAATGAGGGAGTTGTGCGATCGGAGAGGGAATGCAAACGCGCTGGGTTCCTGTGGAACTTCATGGATTCCCGCCTCCGCGGGAATGACGGCGATGGTGGAGCGGATGGGGAGCGCATGGGGAGAGGTGCTGGAGCGGATGGGGAGCGGTGGGGAGCGGATGGGGAGCTACTCCAAATGGGGAGGCAGTCCAAAGATGTTACCCCCGCGGAGGCGCAGGCCGAGCGCGAGTTTCCCCGCAGACTCTCCGGCCCTGCCCTCGGCGTGGCCTCGAGTTTTTCGGTATCTGCCGGTCTCCGGAGGCATGCCCTCAGAAAAAAAAGAAATTTTTTTTGGCCTATCCTGGAATGTTGTTGAAAACAAAGGACCGGAAATGAGAAAAATGAGACAAATGAGAATACCCTGGAATGTATATGAAAACAAACAAGTTAACTGAAGTTATCCTGGAATGTTATTGATAATAAAGGAAGTTAGCCGCTTTTCGAATCTGCGGTTGGCCCGTCGTCGTAAGAAGGGGGATTCCCGCTTTCGCGAGAATGACTGCGCCTCCGAGGGCTCCCCGCGCCAAACGACGATAGTACAGACCGAAGGGAAGGGAAATCGGAGTTGCTGCCCATTAAGGAAACATGCTATCCTTTTGAACGTGAGATAAGGGAAAACGATTAGAGAGGCAAGGAGATCAGCGGATGCCACTGACTCGGGAATCAAAGACGAGCTTAATTCAGAAATACCAGACTAACTCGAAAGATGTGGGCTCGCCCGAGGTGCAGGTGGCCGTTCTGAGTGAGAGAATAGCCTACTTGAACGAGCATTTTCGTCTTCATCGCAAGGACCATTCTTCCAGGCGTGGGCTGCTGATCATGGTCGGCAAGCGCAAACGACTGTTGGAATACCTGAGAGGCCGCGATCCTGCGCGCCACAAGCAGTTGATTGAGCGGCTGGGCATCCGCAAATAGCCCGGTTGTGAACCAAGGTTCTAACCATCAAGCACCAGGAAGTTCTTCGTCGGACGGCGATTCAGGCTCAGAGCCTGGAGGGCCGTCTCCGGTTGCGCGCGAGCGTCGGGGCGGAATTCAGCCCCGGGTTTCGCCCCTTCTCGCCTTAATCTGTATCTCCCGCCAGGATTGGAAAAGGGCGGGGCTTCAGCCCCGCCGTGAGAAGGCGCATCGGATATTTGCCTTGTCCTGCTCCCGGCGTAGCTTGCCGTCAGCAAGCTACGCCGGGAGCAGGACACACAGAACGCGGGGAATCAAGGCCGGCGGGGCTGAAGCCCCGCCCTTTTCCAATCCTGGCCAGAAGTGCAGGGTGACTCTACCTTTCCCATCATCATTGAATTCAATTAACCCAACTGAGCGGGCTGTGCGCCCGCCCCGGCAGTGGACGCGTTACCCGTTTATGCGGGTGCGTGCAGCTCGCCGGCCCGGACCCGTATAAGACGGCGTCCGGAATTCGGAGGAATATAAATGGAGCAAGTATCAATACCCTTAGGTTCGAGCACGCTTACGATTGAGACCGGCAAAGTGGCCAAGCAGGCCAACGGCGCCGCCTACGTGCGTTTCGGAGATACGGTCGTGCTGGCTACGGCGTGTTCTTCAAAGCCCCGCGAGGGCATCGACTTCTTTCCCTTAACCGTGGATTACCGCGAGTATAACTACGCAGCCGGAAAAATCCCCGGCGGCTTCTTCAAGCGCGAAGGGCGCCCCACCGAGAAAGAAATCTTAACCAGCCGGCAGATTGACCGGCCCGTCAGGCCGCTCTTCACAGAAGGCTACCGCGACGAAACTCAGGTGATCGCGCTGGTGCTCTCGGCCGATTCAGACTACAACCCGGATGTTGTCGGAGTGACGGCGGGCGCAGCGGCGCTTTATCTCTCGGATATTCCCTTTTCCACGCCCATCGCGGCGGTGAGAGTGGGCCTGGTGGACGGTAGGCTGGTGACCAATCCCACCTACACCGAGACCAAGAGCAGCCTGTTGAACCTGGTGGTGGCTGGCAGCGAAGACGCCATCGTGATGGTGGAAGCCGCGGCTCGCGAGCTTTCCGAGGATGCCATGCTGGACGCCATCCAGTACGGCCACGGCGAAATTCGCAAGATCGTCGCCGGACTGAAGGAAATGTATACGCGCCTCGGGGTGAAAAAACGGGAGGTGGTGGCGCCCAAGCGTAACGAGGCGGTTTACCAGGAAGTTGCCAAAAAGGTGACCGGCGCGCTGCGTGAGGCGATGGACACTTCGAAACAGAGTAAGCTCGAAAGCGAAGCGCGAATCGAGGCCGTACGCGACGAACTGCTGGCTGGTTATCCTGAAGATGACGAAGACCTGCAACGCGAAGCCAAGCACGCTTTCGAAGCTCTTTATGAGCAGTTGTTCCGGGACGACGTTCTGCTGAAGAAACAGCGCCCGGACCACCGGGCCTTTGACCAGGTGCGGCCCATCACCTGCGAAGTCGGCATGCTGCCGCGCACGCACGGTTCGGCGCTGTTTACACGCGGCGAAACCCAGGCCCTGGTGACGTGCACCTTGGGTACCGCCGAGGACCAGCAACGGCTGGACGTGCTGGAAGGCGAAAGCTTCAAGCGCTTTATGCTGCATTACAACTTTCCGCCCTTCAGCGTCGGCGAAACCGGTTTCCTGCGCGGGCCGGGAAGGCGGGAGATCGGACACGGAAACCTGGCGGAACGCGCCCTCGGCTCGGTGATTCCCGAAGAAGACAGTTTCCCTTATACTCTCCGGGTGGTTTCCGACATTCTCGAATCCAACGGCTCCTCCTCAATGGCCACGGTGTGCGGCGGCTGCCTGGCGCTAATGGATGCGGGCGTTCCCATTAAGGATCCCGTGGCCGGAATCGCCATGGGTTTGGTGAAGGAAGGCGACCGTTACGCGATCCTCACTGACATTGCCGGCGCCGAAGATCATTACGGCGACATGGATTTCAAAGTGGCCGGCACCGCCAAAGGCATCACCGCGCTGCAAATGGATATCAAGATCGGCGGGCTCACCACCGCCATCATGCGCGAGGCCATGGAACAGGCTAAGGCCGGCCGGTTGCACGTGCTCGGCAAAATGCTGGAGGTGTTGCCTGAGCCGCGAAGTACTGTTTCGACCTATGCGCCCCGCATTTACACTCTGAAGATCAACCCCAGCAAGATCGGTGAACTGATCGGCCCCGGCGGCAAGACTATTCGGGGTATCATCGAGCAGACCGGCGTCAAGATCGACGTGGAAGACGACGGCCGGGTGAACGTGGCCGCGACGGACTCCGGCTCTGCCGACAAAGCCCTCAAGATCATCAAGGATATGATGGCCGAGGCCGAGATTGGCAAGACGTATCTAGGCAAGGTAGTTAGGCTCGCTGAATTTGGCGCCTTTGTCGAGATCTTCCCGGGTACGGACGGCCTGCTGCACATCAGTGAGGTGGCCGAGCACCGCATCCAGGACATCCGCAAGGAACTCAAGGAAGGCGACCAGATTCTGGTGAAGGTGATCTCAATCGAAGGCAATAAGATTCGGCTGAGCCGCAAAGCGGTGCTCCGCGACCAGCGGCAGAAGGCGGCGGCGCCGGCGGCGCAAGCGCCGCACTCTTGAGCCGGGATACGCGGTGGAGTGCTGGGTGACTGTAGCGGCGCTCTCTGAGCGCCGCAAAGACGGCGGTCGCAGACCGCCGCTCCAGCCGCTCGTCATTCAGCATTTATCATTACCTTTATGCCCCTGCACGTGGTTGAAAAACTGATGGGGGACGTGCTGGTGCTTGACGTCCGTGGGCGCATCACCCTTGGGCGCGAGACGGAGGTCCTTCGCCGGCAGTTCCAGGACGTGGTGGACGCCGGCCACAGGCGCATCATTTTGAATTTGGCCGGCGTTGACTATGTAGACAGCGCGGGCCTGGGCGCGTTGGTGGCGGGGTCCGCGTCCATTCGCAAGGCGGGGGGCGACCTCAAGCTGGCCAACCTTACCGACCGCATTCGCGGCCTCATCCAGATCACGCGCCTCAGCACGCTCTTCGAGGTTTATGACAATCTCGAAAAGGCGCGTTCCGCCTTCGGCCCCGCTTCTTCCATCTAAGTACATGGGCGCTGCCGCGACGCGGCCGTGCTGGAATCGGCCTCACTCGTCCCGGCACGAGCTTGATCCCCCAAAAGGGCTTTCGGTGAAGACGCGGCAGTTCGCGCACTGGGTTCTCTTGACCGTTCTGGGTCTTGCGCTGGGGCTGTGTGTCCTGCCGGTGCAGAGAGTCGCGGCGCGTGGTCAGAATTCGCAGATGGAGAACCTCGAAGGGCAGGTGTCGAATGATCACAACGTTCCCCTCGAAAACGCCGTTTGCACCTTGACCGCAAGCCTGCTGCCGCCGGGCGGGCTTACCGTAGACACGGATCGCTTGGGCAAGTTCCGCTTTCCTCAGTTGTCGCCTAGTGTCTACACCTTGACCTGCGCGGCCATGGGCTACAGACCCATCGAGAAGCAGGTGGATCTTACGCAAGCATCGCCCTATCTGGAGGTGGTTTTATCCACCGAAGAAGTGCTTCGCCAGTCGATTGAGGTCCGCGCCAAGGCGCCGACCGCGGGCCTCGAGCAGGGCGCTCCGCCAGCCACTATCAGTTCCCGCCAGATCACTGATTTGCCCCTGACTGAACAAAAGTTCAAGGCGGCGCTCCCGCTGATTCCGGGCGTGATTCGCACGCCCGACGGAAAGATCAACATCAAAGGCGTGCCTGAGAATCAGGGACTTCTCCTGCTCGATGGGGCTGAAAACGTCGATCCCGTCACGGGGAGTTTTTCCGTTGATGTTCCCATCCAGGCCATCGAATCGCTCCAGGTTTACAAGAACGCCTATCGTGCGGATTATGGAGGCTTCTCCGGCGGGCTCACCACCATCAACACCAAGCCGCCAGGAAGCCAGTGGCATTATGAGGTGGAGGACATCACGCCGAATCCCCGGTTCAGGAGCGGGCACTTGGTGGGGATGGCGGACTTCAACCCGCGTTTCTACGTGACTGGTCCGATCATTTCGAATCGCTTGAACTTTTCCGAGGCACTCGCCTACGACGATGACAAGCAGCCCGTTCGCGGGCTCGCCTGGCCGAATAACGAAATTAAGAGTCACGACTTCACATCCTTGACAACCTTCCAGTACGTCTTTTCTGCGCGCCACGTCGCCACCGTTCAGGCGAATTTCTTTCCCCTCACCCGCGAGTTTGCGAACATCAACTCTCTGGTTCCTCAAACTGCCTCGTCGAACTACGGCCAGAGTGGCTTTTCGATAGCTCTGACGGACCGCTATCTCACATCCTCAGGCAGGGTGTTTACGACGATCGCCGAAGGCATGCGGTTTGATAGTTACGGTCACGGGCAGGGTCCCCTGGACATGCTGGTGACGCCCACCGGTTGGGACGGCAACTTCTTCAACACTTTTGACCGCACCAGCAATGAAGAGCAGATTCGAGAGACCGTAACGCTGCCCTCATCGAGTTGGCATGGCAACCACGACTTCACCGTGGGCGGAGGGTTTATTCAGCGCGCCTTTAGCGGCACCAGTGACTCTCGTCCTGTACAAATCTTGCGGACGGATGGCACGCTGGCCGAACAGATCGGCTTCAGGGGGCCAGGGCAATTGTCAGCGAGTGATTCCGAGGGCGCGGCTTTTGTGCAGGATCACTGGGCGATGGCGAAACCGCTCGCCCTGGATCTGGGGTTGCGATTCACGGGACAAACGCTCGGCACACCTCTGAACTTCGCGCCGAGATTGGGCGTCGTATACTCACCCGGTGCCGAAGGAAAAACGGTACTGCGGGCCGGGATGGGTGTGTTTTATAGCCACGTTCCTTTGCTGGTCGGAGGATTCACTGGAAATCCGGTCCGCGAAGTCAGTGTCTTCGACGCCCAAGGACTGCCCGTGGGAGTGCCGGTGGCGTTTCCCAATTACTACGGGAACCTGGAGAATCCGCAGGATCCACACCTTTCGCTCAGCCCTCCGGATCGTACGCCTTTTAACTTGACGTACAGTCTTGAAGTGGACCGAGAACTGCGTCCGAATGTTACGCTACGGGTGAGTGCGCTCTCCAGCCATTCTCAACACGAGTTCATCGTTGATCCGTTGACCGGCCTACCCTCCGGCGCTGCATTGGTGGCATCGCCCACAGGGGCCTCGAGCTACCGCGAGTTCCAGACCACTCTGCACGTCCGGATCAACAGCAACTCGGAGTGGAGCTTCGCCTATGTCAACAGCGAGGCGCGTGGCAATCTGAACTCGCTGGTACAGCTCTACGTGCCCTTCGAAGCGCCGGTGATTCGGCCCGATGCCTATGCGAACCTGCCATCGGACATTCCCAACCGGCTCATCACCTGGGGACGAATGCAAACTCACGTTTGGGGCATCGAGGCCAGCCCGGTGATCGACTGGCATTCGGGATTCCCGTATTCATTCGTGGATGAGTACCAGAACTACGCAGGTACCCCGAACGGCCAGCGTTTCCCGCAATTCTTTTCGCTCGACCTGAAGCTCGGCAAAGAGTTCACTCTGCCCTTTCCATGGGTCAAGAACCACCGGCTGCGCGGCGCGCTTACCATTTTTAACCTCACCAATCATTCGAATCCTCGCGACGTGTATAACAACGTCACATCGCCCTATTTCCAACACTTCGTGGGGTTCCAGCATCGCTTTTTTGACTCCGAGCTTGACATCGTTTACTGACGCGTACCAACCCTGACAAGATGACTGGTCGCCGTGGCCACCAAACCCACGGCCGCACGAGAGTAGGCTTCGCACAAAAATGTGCGACCGGCACAGTTGCTACAGAGAAGGTTCAGCGTCTTCCGGGGATAGTGAAAGAAAGGTTAGGCCTCGAGACCCCGCGTTTGCATGCACTTTTTCAGATCGAGCCAAAGTCGCTGCAGGTCCACTGGTTTTTCCAAAAGGTCCACTACACCGAGCATGCGCGCCTGGGCCGCGGCCTCCCAGCTTCGGTCGGCCGTGATGATAATGCACTGAACATCAGGTGAGCCGCAGCGGAGGGCCCTGATAAACTCCACGCCTCCCATACGAGGCATTCGGAGATCGGAAATGACAATCTTTGGGCGAGAAGTGTGTATCTTTTCCAGGGCCTCAACTCCGTCCGAGGCTGTTTCAGCCTGGTATCCCCATGCTTGGAGCAATTCCGCCAGCCCTCGCCTCGTCACTGCGTCGTCATCCACCACGATGACTGTGGTGCTTGTAGCCATGGTCAAGTCGCCTTCAACCCCGATAGGCCGCGCCTGGGGAGCTTCATTGGATCATCCGACCAAACCTGTGGCAAGATCAGTACCAAGATATCAACGAGATGATAAAGGCAGGTGAATTACGGAGATGCATGGATCTGGAACGATAGGAAGACGTCCTGGCACCTTCCGATTTTACCTGTTGCCGTATAAATCCTGCCTCAGGCTGGCACCCGCCCGCCGGTCCGGAACAGCCAGCAGCCTTGCCCCTTCCCTCACGCTATGCCATCGTTGTGATTGATGAATCGCGAGTCCACCACAGCCTATGACGCGGCCGCCGCGACTCCTTCCTTGCGCGAAGTGCATCGGACCGTGGCCGTGCCCCAAGGAGCAGGCTTCTGGCGAAAGATCATGGCCTTTTCGGGGCCTGGGTTCCTCATTGCCGTCGGCTACATGGATCCCGGGAATTGGGCCACTGACATCGCGGGTGGGTCACAATTCGAATATCGACTGATTTTCGTTCTGCTGGCCTCCAACCTCATGGCGATCCTGCTGCAGACGCTCGCATCGCGGCTTGGGATTGTGACGGCGCGTGACCTGGCACAAGCGTGCCGCGAGAGCTACTCACGGCGCACCAGCCTCGCGCTGTGGGTTTTCGCCGAGATCGCTATCTCCGCCTGCGACTTGGCTGAGGTCATCGGCTCGGCCATTGCGCTCAACCTGCTCTTTCACATTCCACTCCTGGTGGGCGTGTGCCTGACGGCTCTCGACGTCCTCGCCATCCTTTACTTGCAGCATCGCGGCTTTCGCTACCTTGAGGTGGTCGTGGTCACCTTGATCGCCACCATCGGGCTCTGTTACCTTCTCGAAATCCTTATGGTCCGCCCAGACGTCACCGGCGTTCTGCGCGGCTTCTTGCCGACCACCCAGATGTTCACCCATCGAGAGATGCTCTACATCGCGGTCAGCATGCTAGGCGCTACCGTGATGCCGCACAATCTTTATCTGCATTCTTCACTGGTGCAGACGCGCGCCATTGAGCGCACTCCACAGGGCCTGCGGACGGCGATTCGATTCAACTTCATCGACTCGTTTCTGGCGCTAAACTTCGCTTTTCTCATCAACGCCGCCATTCTCATCATGGCAGCGGCCACCTTCTATCGGCATGGCTTGCGGCAAATGGCGGAGATTCAGGAGGCGTATCACACCCTATCGCCCTTGCTGGGGGTTTCTCTCGCGAGCTTCCTATTTGCGGTGGCCTTGCTCTGTTCCGGTCAGAACTCCACGCTCACCGGCACGCTTGCCGGCCAGGTTGTGATGGAAGGTTTCCTTAATATTCGTCTCGCCCCTTGGTTGCGGCGCCTGATTACCCGCCTCTTGGCGATTGTGCCCGCTATCATCACCGTAGCGCTTTACGGGGCAGGCGGCACCGCGAAGCTACTGATCCTGAGCCAGATCATTCTCAGCTTGCAGTTATCCTTCGCGGTTTTCCCACTGGTGAAGTTCACGTGCGAACCTCGGCGGATGGGCGAATTCGCGAACCGTGGCTGGCTGAAGGGACTTTCGTGGTCCGTGGCGTGGCTCATCGCCGGCCTGAACGTATACTTGTTGATCCTACTGCTGTGAGGAACCGAAGCATCTCACGCAAAGGCGCAACGCGAAGTCAGCGCAAAGAGGTAACGGGCTACGCCTTGGCGACTTAGCGCCTTTGCCTGGAACGTTGCTTTCCGATTCACCGCGGGCGGGGAATTACTATGTTCAAGAAGATTCTGGTTGCCCTCGACCACAGCAATGCTGATGCAGCGCTGCTACCTCGTGTCAAAGAGCTGGCGCGTCTGACAGGAGCTGAAATTCTGCTGCTGCACGTCTCCACCGGATGGGCCGCCCAGTGGCAGAGCAATTTGAATCTTTCGGATTCGCCGGAAATGGAAGAGGACAGGCAATACCTAAAGGGGCTCGAGGAAGGTCTGCGCAAAGAAGGTTTCAAAGTTTCCTCTCGACATTGTCTTGGCAAGCCTTCGGAAGAAATACTCAAGTCAGCGCGCGAGGAGGGCTGCGATCTAATCGCTATGAGCACCCACGGTCACCGCTTGCTTCAAGACTTGATCTATGGCACCACGATTACCCGCGTGAGGCACGAGTCCGAAGTGCCCATCTTCCTGGTGAGGGGACGATAGGGCAACCATCCTGCACGGCTTATAATAGTCACAGGACGGCATGGGAGCAGCCAAGGGAAGGGGAAGGTAGAGGGGAGGCGCGAGATGGACGGGATCATTTCCATAATCAATCACAATGGCTTGTGGTTGATGATCATTGCGGTGGTGGGGATCAGCGCGTGGTTCAAATACCGCGAACGCGAGCTTAAGGTGCAACAGGAAATGCGGATGCGTGAAATGGAACATCTGCAGAAGATGAAGGAGCTGGAACTCGAATTGGAAAAAGCCAAGGCCAAGCAGGTAACGCAGAACGCCTAGCACCGCTCCTCCCCTTCGCCCTTGCGCCTGCGGGAGCGTCTGCACTCCCGTCCCGCGGTCATTTCATGAACCTTCGACAAGAACTCATACCGGGATTCGCGACACCAGAAGGGACTGCGCGGTTTCGCGACCGCTTCGCTGGGCGGCTGCCGGGCCACTTTCGCGAATTTCGAGGCCTATCACTGGCCTCCATTGGCGTCGGGACATACCTGGGCGAGCCCGACGCGGCCACGGACGCTCTCTATCGTGAGGCGCTCACGCAAGCGATCGAGCTTGGGTCGAACGTGATCGATACTGCGGTTAATTACCGACACCAGCGCAGCGAGCGGGCCATTGGCCAGACGCTTGCCGTGTTGATTCAAGAAGGAAAGCTCCGCCGCGACGAAATCTTTGTGGCTACCAAAGGGGGCTTTCTGAGCTTTGATGGTGAAGAGCCCGCCGATGCCGAGGCGTACTTTCGCGAACGCTTCATTTCCCCCGGCCTGATCAGTCCCTCAGATGTGGCGGCCGGTTGTCACGTGATGTCACCGGCCTACCTGATGGACCAAATCGAAGTAAGCCGCCACAACCTGGGCCTCGAGACGCTCGATCTGTATTACCTTCACAATCCCGAAACGCAGTTACAGCGCGGCACTGCTGAGCAGTTTTACGAACGGCTGACGGCAGCCTTTGCCGCGCTCGAGTCCGCAGTCTCCGCGGGCAAGATTCGGGCGTATGGCACGGCCACCTGGAATGCCTATCGCGTAAGCCCTTCTGCGCCGGAAGCGGTGTCGTTGCTAAAGGTGATAGGTCTCGCGGAGGAGGTCGGCGGGCCTGCCCATCATTTTCGCGCCCTTCAGCTCCCCTTTAACCTGGCCATGCTTGAGGCGCTCGATCCGGCCACCCAGATGATGGAAGGCGAGCCCGCTCCCGCCCTGGTCGCTGCACGCTCAAGGGGTTTGATGGTGTTTGCGAGCGCCAGCCTGCTGCAGGGACGCTTGGCGCAGGGACTGCCCGGTGAGATCACGCGGCACTTCGCTGGACTCGACACCGATGCTCAGCGTGCCATCCAGTTTGTTCGCTCCACGCCAGGAATCACAGCGGCACTGGTGGGCATGAGCCGGCGCGAACACGTGGAAGAGAATCTTGCCACGGCGCGAGTGGCTCCTCTGTCTTTCAGTGATTACCATGCGATGTTTAGCGGCGGCTAATGCAGATTCACCCTGCTGATCGACGATTGACGCTAGCTCCGTTGGCTTGAACGGCTTGGTCTTCAACTAAATTGTGGGTATCGAATCCTGCGGGTTGGTCACAATGCCGACTGAGAATCTCGAACAGCGATTGCAACGCGGCCTTGACGCCCTCAATCGGGCGGACTTCTTGGGCGCCATTGACGACCTCGGCGAGGTCGTCGCCGAGGACCCATCGAATGCCGCAGCCTGGCGTGCGCTGGGCGTGTGCTATCTCGAAATGCGTCAGCCCGCCAACGCACTCGAGGCGTTGGAGCGTTCCCTGAGCGCTGACCCCGAGCAGCCCGACACCCATTACGTACTGGGCAGCGCCTGCGGAACCCTGGGACAACTGGAGCGGGCCGCGGCGTGCTACCGCCGCGCGCTGGAACTTGACCCTGACCATGCCAAGGCCGAAGAGTTTCTGGTGCGCACGGAAGCGTTGCTCGAAAGCCGCGAGCACTACCGGCGCGGGCTCAAGCTCCTTCACGGGGGCGAACCGAACCGGGATGACCTTAACCAGGCGCTGCGCGAGCTGGTGCAGTCCGCGGCCATCTTTGATGGCTCACCAGCTCGTGAAAGCCTCGCACACTGCGCGCAGAAGCTGCTCGCGCTGCGGCAGGAGGCGACGCCGGTCGAGTCGGGGACTCCATTAACCGAGGATTGGACGCGAGCCTGCGAGCGAGGCTTCCAATGCACGCGGTTCGGGAACTGGGTCGGCGCTCGCGAGGCTTATCAGGACGCGCTCGTTTACCGTGTCGGCGACGCTTTCGTCCATCACGCTCTTGGTTTCAGTTTCCTGTTTCTGGGAGAGCCAGAGGAGGCCGTTCGCGCCTGGCTGCGTACCCTAGAGCTTGATCCGGACTACGATTTCACGCGCTTCGGCCGCGCGCAGCAGAGCTCGCTGTCATAAGAAAACCGCTGATGAAGCGACGGGCGAGCTTTTACAGAGCTACTGGGATGCCGAGCGCTCCACGGAGACTGGTTTGACGAGCCTCATCACTCTGACGACAGACTTTGGCCTGCGCGACCCTTTCGTAGGCATTATGAAGGGCGTGATTCTGTCCATCAACCCGGAGGCCAGGATTGTGGACCTCACGCATCAGGTGGAGTCGTTTGACGTCGTGGATGGGATGCTCGCCCTGGTCCAGAGTTATCCCTACTTCCCGCCCCAGACGATTCATGTCGTGGTCGTCGATCCGGGCGTAGGTTCAGAGCGACGCCCGATTTTGGTCGTTACGCCCGCGCACCGTTTCGTCGGGCCGGATAATGGCGTCTTCTCACTCGTTTATGACCGTGAACCTTCCTCTGAAGTCCGCCACGTCACTGCTGAGCGCTACTTCCGCAAGCCGGTCAGCCAGACGTTTCATGGCAGGGATGTCTTCGCGCCCGTCGCGGCTTGGCTCAGCAAGGGGCTTGCCCCGGAAACGTTTGGTGGATTGATCACTGACTACGTGCGTGTGGCTGTGGCGAAACCCGAACGGGTTAGCCCGAGCGTCATTCGCGGTGAGGTGCTTCGCGTGGACAAGTTCGGGAACCTCATCACCAACTTCAGGCCCGCGCATCTACCGCAACAAGGCAGCTTCCGTTTTGTCGTCAACCAAAACCGCATCACGCAACTCGTTTCCAACTACGCGGAAGGGCGCGGGAACGGGGCGATTGCTATCGTGGGCAGCACGGGACTTGTCGAGATTGCTGCCTGTCAGGCGTCGGCAGCCAAAGTGCTAGGCGCTGGGAAGGGTACGGAGATCATCCTGGAGATCGAAGGAGACGCGGCGAAAGCGGATCTCCGTTGAGTTGCTAGTTACGTACGGGCGCCGCCGGCGGCCCTGCACGAGGGTGGGCTAAAGCGGGCTCGGGAATCTTTTCCACTCGCACGCGAGCGATGCGCCGGTCTTCCATCGCAATCACCGCATAGCGATGGTTTTCAAAGACGAAAGTTTCGCCTCCTCGTGGCACTGCGCCCAGTTGGTCGAGCAGGAACCCGGCCAGCGTTTCGTACCCGGCGCCTCGCGGCAGCTCGATGCCGTAGTCTTCAGCAAGTTGGCGCAGCCCAATCGATCCGTCCAGCACCATCACATTGGCACTGATGCGCTCGGCGGCATTCGCCCCGCTGTCGGATTCTATCTCTCCCACAATTTGTTCCACCACGTCGTCCAGTGTGACCAATCCCACGAACGTACCAAACTCGTCCACCACCAGAGCCATCTGCGCCCGCCGAGGCCGCGCTTCCTCAAGCAATTGTGTGAGGGACATGGTCTCGGGTACGATCATGGGTTGGTGAAGCAGCCGGCGAAGGTCAAAAACGGCGTCGGGCGGGTCGCCGCGATGTTGGCGCTCCAGAACTAACGGTAGCAAGTCTTTGGTGTTGAGCACACCCACAATGTTGTCGGGCGACCCCTCGTAGACAGGGATACGAGCGTGGAGATCTCCCGCCACTTTCCCGAGGATTTCGCTCAGATTGCTTGTCGCCGGCAAGGAGCTGACCTTCGGCCAGGGCACCATGATTTCGCGGACCTTGACGCGATCGAGCTCAAAGACGCTGTGAATCATTTCCTCCTGTTCTTCCTCAAGCAGGCCTCCCTGGCGAATTGCCGAGACCATCAGCTTCACCTCTTCCGGCGTCATTTGTGCGCCGTGCGGCGACGCAGGTTCGGGCCTGAGCAGCCGCATCACACCGCTCGAAAGCCGGTCGAGAATGTCGACAGGGCGTTTGCTAATGCGGAAGAACCAGGTGATGGGAGGTGCCAGCAGCAGAGCGAGTGCCTCAGCGCGCTCATAGGCCAGCATCTTAGGTACGAGTTCGCCTAGCACCATCACCAGTATCGTCACAAGCACGAACGCGACGCTGACCGCCGTTGCATGGGCGATGGCCAGCGAGGCGTGGCGCTGCAGGTGCACGGCTTCCAGCAGGCGCAGCAGCGCCTGCGCCACCACATACTCGCCGAGCCAGCCCATCAGCAGGCTCGCCAGCGTGATGCCCAACTGAATTCCAGAAAAGAGCTGGCTGCTATCGGCCCACAACGCTTGAATCAGGCGCGCGCGGCGCTCGCCCTCGGATACCAATTGTTCCAGGCGCGTTCTTCGCACGCGCAGAAGAGAGTATTCCGCCAAGACGAAGAAGGCGTTCAAGCCTACTAGCAGGACCAGCAAGAGCGCTTTCAGAAGTGCTAACATCGCTGGGTCAAGCGGCGGCGGCGATCAAGTCTCCGACGTTGCTCTTCCCCCTAATTCTCCACCTTTTCAGCATACATTCACTCCCCGGTTACTATAAAGGATACCTACGAACTCCGCGAACCCGTAGGCCATCGTGCGTGACTTCTAACCGGCATTTCTCACATCAATCGGAGTGAGAAGCCGGGTCAATCGGGCCTCTGTGCTAGAATCCGTCAGTGGCTGCGCTAGGAACAAACACAGGCTCACCCCTCCAGGTCCACAAGACGGTCTGCCCCCTGGACTGCCCTGATACTTGCAGCATCCTGGCGACGGTCGAAGACGGTCGGGTGACGCGTCTCGACGGCGATCCCCATCATCCCTTCACCCAAGGTTTTCTCTGTCACAAGGTCGCTCACTATGACCGGCGGCTCTACTCTGCGTTGCGCATTCTTTATCCCAGTCGGCGCGTGGGCGCGAAGGGCGAAGGAAGGTTTGTGCGCATCTCTTGGGAGGAAGCGCTCAGCGAAATAGCCGCGCGCTTTCTGGCCATCGCCGCCGAATACGGCGCCGAAGCCATCCTGCCCTATTCCTATGGCGGCTCGCTCGGGATTGTGCAGCGTCTGGCCGGGCACCGGTTCTTCTATCGTCTCGGGGCCAGCCGCCTGCTGCGCACCATTTGCGACCCAGCTGCCATGGCCGGCTGGGACATGACTATCGGCAAGGCTGTTTCCACCGATCTCGCCCAAGCCGAACACTCCGATTTCATCGTGATCTGGGGCATGAACGTGGCGGCCACCAACGTTCATTTTGTGCCGATCATCAAGGCTGCCCAAAAGCGCGGTGCGCGCGTCGTGCAGATCGACCCTTACCGCAACCGCACTTCGCACCTTGCCGACGACGTCTTGCGTTTGCGTCCCGGCACGGATGCGGCGCTGGCGCTCGGCGTGATGCACGTCCTCGTGAAGGAGGACTTGGTTGACCACGACTACATCGCGCGGTACTGCCTCGGTTACGAAGCGCTGGCGGAGCGGGCGCTGCGTGATTACCCTCCGGATCGCGTGGCAGGCATCACAGGGCTCACGGAACATGAGATTGTGAACTTGGGCCGCGGATACGGCCGCGCGCGGGCCCCATTCTTGCGCGTCGGATTCGCGCTGACACGGCACGAGAACGGCGGCATGGCGATGCGTACGATCGCTTGCCTGCCGGGTCTGGTAGGCGCCTTCCGCAAACCCGGCGGCGGCGCTCATCATGAGACTGCCCAGGCGTTTGCCTTCAACTATGACGCGGTCACCGGGGCCGACCGTTTCCATCCCGCCACGCGTGAGATCAATATGGTGAAACTGGGCGAGGTGCTGCTCGAGGAGCGGAATCCCCCCGTCAAAGCTCTTTATGTCTATAACTCCAATCCCGCCGCAATTGCGCCGGATCAGTCACGTGTCCATGCGGGACTCAAACGCGAGGACCTCTTCACGGTGGTCCACGAACAGGTTCATACAGACACCGTGGATTACGCTGATATCGTGCTCCCGGCGCCGACCTTTCTGGAATATCTCGACCTCTACAAGAGCTACGGGCATTACTACCTGCAGATGGGTAAGCCCGCGATCGAGCCGCTTGGCGAGGCCAGACCTAATCTCGACGTTTTTCGGGAGCTGGCGCATCGCTGTGGCTTCACTGACGCGTGCTTTGACGACACTGAACTCGACATCATGCGGCAAGCGCTGGACAGCCCCTCCGAGTTTCTGGCGGGCATCGATGTTGAAAGACTGATGAGCGGCGAGCCCGTGCGCGTGAATGTTCCGGCTGATGCTGACCCGTTCGCTCGCGGCTTCTACACGCCTTCCGGCAAAATCGAGTTCTACTCGGAGCGCATGGCGAGACTCGGGCACGCTCCGTTGCCCGCCTATCACGCCTGCACCGAGAGTCCGGAGAATGCGGCGCTGCACGCGCGGTTTCCTTTGCAGCTCCTGGCGCCCCCTTCGGTGCACTTTCTCAATTCCACCTTCGGCGCGGTGGAGGAGCAGCGGCGCCGCGTGGGCCGGCCGACGCTGAAGATTCACCCCGCCGACGCAACGAGGCGTGGCATCGCCGCGGGTGACCCGGTGCGCATCTGGAACGGTCGCGGCGAATGCCGTTATGAGGCGGAGATCACGGAGGACACCCGCGAGGGCGTGGTGGTGGCGGAGGGCCTCTGGTGGCCTAAACACACGCCTGCGGGCAAATGCGCGAATGCCGTTCTCTCGACCCGGCTTACCGATCTCGGAGCAGGGTCTACGCTGCAGTGCAATCTGGTGGAGGTTGCCAAAGCCGCGATCAGGGAGTAGGAAACGCCGACTGCGCTGGCCCCGGCTTGCGAGTCTTTGTCCGCAAATCATGGAATTCTCTTTTCCCGCCACCATCCGCCGATACTACGAACTGGAGATTCCGAAGGCCGCGCGCGTCCGACGCCGCAGGCCCTTGTTGATTGCGTTGCACGGATACCAGGGCAACAAAGACTCCATGATGGCGGTTGCCAGTCGCATCGCCGCCGGCCGTATGGTGGTGATTTCGCTTCAAGGTCACAATGAGTTTTTCCTCCGCTACGGCAAGAAGGACCTTACTGACCCCAAGACCTTTCCTGTGGTCTTCGGCTGGGGCACGAGTTACAAAATGGAAGAGTCCGTTCGCGTTCATCACGAGGCCATTCGTTACCTAATTCATCTTGCCGTTCGCAAGCACCACGTAGACGAAAGTCGCATCTTCTTGCTCGCCTTCTCTCAAGCCTGTGCTTACAACTACCGCTACGCCTTCACTTATCCGAACCAGATTCGCGGCGCCATCGGCGTTTGTGGGGGCGTGCCCGGCGATTGGCACAGCAACCCGATCTACAAGGCGGCCCGCACCCACGTTCTGCACATTGCAGCCACTGAAGACGAATGGTATTCCCGCGAGCGAAATCTGGATCAGCGGCGGAAGCTTGCGGAACGCGCCGCCTCCCTCGATTTCCGCTTCTACAACTCAAAGCATCGCTTCCCGCGCAATTCGATTCCGCATATTCGCAAATGGATTGAGAAGCAGCTCTAACCATTGGCGATTGCGATTGCCGATTGTTCATTGCCGATTGTTCATTGCCGATTGTCGATCTCGATTGAAAAAAGGCGAGTGAATTGCAGCGGGACTTGGCACAGTCGAAAATCGAGAATCGGCAATCGACAGTTCAATACTTCGCGACCTCACTTTCCAGCGACACCGCCGGGGATGGGGCGGACGGCGCCGTCTCGCCGGTTGCTTCTCGTATGATTTTCACGCTGGCGCTGGCGCCGATGCGGGTGGCGCCCGCGGCCACCATCTTCTGCAGGTCCTCGTAGCCGCGAATTCCGCCCGCTGCTTTTACTCCCATCTCCGGGCCCACGACCAGCCTCATCAGCTCCACGTCGTGCGCCGTGGCGCCGCCTGGCCCGAAGCCGGTAGAGGTCTTCACGAAGTCGGCGCCGGCCGATTGTGACAACCGGCAAGCGATCACTTTCTCCTGATCGGTCAGCAACGCGCACTCCAGGATCACCTTAAGAAGAGCGCCGCCGCGGTGGCACGCCTCCGCCAAAGCACGGATCTCGCTTTCCACTTGTTCATAGTGACCGGACTTGAGCGCGCCTACGTTGATGACCATGTCGACTTCCCGCGCTCCTAGCTTCACCACCTGCTCAGCCTCGAAGACTTTCACGGATGTGGCGGTTGCGCCCAGCGGGAATCCGGCCACGGTGCAAGCTTTCACGTTGGTTCCCTGCAGCTCCACGGCGCACAGTGGCACCCAGGTGGGATTCACGCAGACGCTCGCGAACCCATATTCGCGCGCCTCGGCGCAGAGCCGTCGGATGTCGGTTTCGGAGGCCTCGGGCTTCAGAAGCGTGTGATCGATCAGCCGTGCGAGATCGGCGGGAATCTGCGTCACGCCCAAACCCGCACCAAGACGGGCCGCACCTGCCGCCACTACGCGCCGTGACTTCTGCGGACAGCTCTCGGCGCAATGCCCGTCGCAGCCCGGGCACACCGCGTCGTCAATTTCCAGCCCGCGCAGGGCGCAGGCCTGTTGATCTCCCAAGCGGCATAGGACCTCGCGGGTTACGGCTTCGATCAACTGTTCGCGGCTTGCGTCGCTTGCGGCCAAGGGCGGGGCTTCCAGCTCCGCCGAAGAGCGCGGTCCGACATTTCCGATAGTTTCAGTTGGGGGCCGCGTGGCGGCGGGGCAGAAGCCCCGCCCTTCCAGAGCGATGATCTTATCCACTCGTTTCTGGTGCCGGCCGCCGGCAAAATCAGTCTGCAGCCACACCGCCGTGATTTCGCGCGCAACCTCCGGCGCGATCAAGCGCGCACCCAGCGTCAGTACATTGGCGTCATTATGTTCGCGGCTGTTTCGCGCGGTGGCGCGGTCGTAGCAGAGGGCGGCGCGCACTCCCGCCACTTTGTTGGCGGCCATGGCGGAGCCGATGCCGGCGCTGTCGATCACGATCCCGCGCCACGCCTTCTGCCCCGCCACGGCCTCGGCCACTGCGCGAGCGAAGTCGGGATAATCGACGGCCTGCGTGGAATTCGTACCGAGGTCGCTAACCTTGTAGCCTAATTCACTCAGAAAACCCTTGAGGTACTCTTTCAGCTCGTAGCCTCCGTGATCGCTTCCCAGCGCCACGACCCGGCTCGACTTGTCATCGGGCCGCTTGCCCGCTGAACCAGCCGGATCGCCGGCGTCAGCGCCAGCCGCGCCTTCGATCTGAATTTTCACGCCGCGCTCGGCCGCGAGTTCGCGCGCGCGATCGGTTATGATAGCGCCGGCGGGTAGGCGCAACTCGCCGTCCCGGGCCGCCTGGACATCCTCCGATGTAACGACGCGCCTCGACATACTGGTAAATGCCTGCGAAAGACCCTAACTGTAGCGCGCAGGCAGCAGCCTGCGCAAGCTCGCGACGAGCCAGGTACTGATGTCATTTGCCGGGTGGAACCCTCCGAGGCGCAGTGATTCCCCCGAAAGCGGGAATCCATTGAGCGCAGTCATTCCCGCGAAGGCGGGAATCCATTGAACACCGTCATTCCCGCGCAGGCGGGAATCCACTTCTTCCTTGATACCGTCTTCTCGAAGAACTTCTGCATGGATTCCCGCCTGCACGGGAATGACTGCGTCTCGGAGGGTACAAATGATACCAGCACCATCGAGTTAGAGTTCCGAGTCGATTCCCGCTTGATTCCCGCCCGAGATCACTGGGCACAAGCCGGGGGCGGTGTGGGCTGGAGTTGAAGGAACGTCACACCGTACCCGTTCAAGGTCACCGCGAGGCGCGAGGCAGGAGTGACCGCGGCGGACGAAGGTCCCTTCACCGGATCCGTGGTGCTATCGATCGTCAACTGGTTGGCCGAGGCGATAGAGCCGAGCGCGGAAACGTCTACAATCACCGTGCGCGGCGCGCCTGTACCGTTGTCGTCGGTTGCCGGATTCATTACCGCGTGGTTCGCGATCATCACCACAAAGGAGACACCGCACTGGGGATTCGAGACGGACTTGGTGGCTAAAGTCTCCACGGTTGTGGATTCGGTGGAGGTGAGATTCAGGATGCTCGAGACTGGCGGCGCGACAACCGCAGGATTAGCGCGCCCGAGTTCGTCCGCGCTCGCCACGCAGGTCGCGCACGACGGGTAGTATCGCTGCAACCAGTAATCCACCCAGTAGCTGAGATAGGACTGCGCCGTATTGAAGTCTACCTCGCCATACTGCTGGTCAGCGTCGAAATCCCAGTGGTAGAGCGCCTGCGCGCCGGCCTGCGCCAGTTGGGAGAAGACGTAGGGACGCCAGGCCGCGAAGAAGGCGCTGGTGCCGCGCTGATCGGTGACGAACTTCTGGCCGGGATTGCACGTGCTGTTCCCGTTCACGTCGGCGTAGTCGGCGTTGACGTTGTTCTCGGTCACCCACACCGGGACGTTGGCCAAGGCCGGGTTCGTCTTCAGTTGAGAGTAGATGTACTGCACGTCGCTGACGAAACCAGGAATGGTGCCGAAAACCTGCGCGTCAGTATCGGACTGGTTGCAAGAGGAGTAGAAGTGGGTGGCCACGACGTCCACGGGCGCCGTGACATTCTGGACGAAGGTCGGCAGGTAACCCTGCGGCTGCCCCTGAAAGTCGGCAAGCTCCACGGCCGCAAACTTGATGGGTACCGTCGAGCGTGCTGCCTGCATGGCCGGCACCACGGCGTTATAGAGGTTGACGTACTGCGTTGCCGTAAGACCATTGATGTTGGGCTCATTGAAAATGCCCCACCAGGTCACCGGCGTCACCGCCATCGCCGAGTGCACATGGTTGTGGCCGTTGCCGTCCGTGAAGCCGGCGCTGGTGTTGTAGTACTCCACTACGTCGGCGGCGTAGTTGGCAAAGTCACCGAAGTGGCTCTGCTGAAGGTAGCCGCTACTTGGATCGTCCATCCATGGAGGACCCACGGCAAGCTGCAGCTCAGGACTCTTGTCCGCTACGCTGATCACCGGGTCCAAAACAGCGTCCAGAGTGCTGAAATCCCAACTGTTCTCCGCCTGCTCCGGCGTTCCCTGCGAAACCGGCTGCAGCCGGATGTGCTGCGAGTTCAGGTTGTTCAGCGTAGTAGTGGTTCCAGGCTCGGGGTTGGCGGTGAAGAACTGATCGTCCCACTCGGCGGGCTGGAACGAAGTGGACATAAAGGTGTTCAGAATGCCGTCCTCTCCGGCGCTGGTGTTGACCGTAGATTGAACCTTCACCACAATGGCGATCACCAGCGTCAGGTTGGCGCTGGCGGAAGTCGCGCTGTTGCTGGCATTGATCGTCACCGGGTAACTGCCCCCGGCGGGAGCGCCCGTGGCCTGGGCGGTGAACGTCACCATGCCGCTGTCGCCGCTGCCGGGCGAGGTGATCGCGGCGTTCACGCCGGCCGGAACCGAAGTGGTGGTGAGAGTGATCGAGGACGTGTCCCCTGACGAGCGGGTAACCGTGACGGTGACGGGACCCTGCGTTCCATCCTGGCCGGCAATTACAGTACTGGGAGAAAGGGAGATGGAAAATGAGTTGGGTGGGTTGGACATCGGCGGGCTTGATCCGCCCCCGCACCCCAGTGTCAGCAGCACTGCGCACAGAAGCGCAGCCAAAAGTGGACGCATATTCTATTTTCCTGTCAGGGCCCCCAGCAGGATTAAGGTAACACAGACCGGCGATCCACGACGTGGACTCTTATGCGCGACACAGGAGAAGGCGATGGACCCAACACAGCGGGGTTCGGTGCGACCTTGCTCCGAAGTTTAGCGAAAGATTTCGCAAAAGTGCGTGTTCTAATGTCTTCTTGTGGTTAAGCTGTGAATTACTCCCCAGGGACTTCAGACGCGCAGCAAGTGAGCACATTTTGCTCACTTTCGGCTTACGAGTGAGGTTCCTTCCACCGGCCCGCATCCAAGGAAGGCGCGGGGGTTAAGGACTGTATGTGAAAACTCGCGGATTCCTGCCTTCGCTGAGCCAGCGCCGTCATAGAGGGAATGACCACGCCGGAGTAGAAGGTCCTAAGTCCAGCCACGGTCACCCCCGCTCAAAGGGGCGTCCACGCCGAACACACATCAAAACTCGAGTTTCACTTAGACCCCAAACGCGCGCACCTGCGACGCTTGGCTGCTCTGTTATTTGCTCCATATCGATTTCAGGTTCCAAACGTCGAGGCTCTCAATCCGCGCCTTGCCGACCTTTGAATACAATTCGATTGCCCGGCTGTTCGATGACGGGAAGACCAGATCAGAAACCACCACCTCTCCGTCGTTGGCGAATACTTCCACCGAACACCGGTCCACGAAGATGTGCAATGCAATTGCCTTTTCGCCGGCACGGTTCAGGGGCGCTTCCTGACGTCCTGGAAACTTGGGATCAAAACTGATGTCGCCCGAGCGGGTGCGATCAACGAACAAGACTGATTTCGCCCGATCCACGCCGATGACGGTTTCCTCTGACGGGCCCTTGCGCACCTTGATGCCAAATTCGGCAGCCTGCTCCGGATCGATTTCGGCCTCGATTTCCAGTGTGTCGCCGTTTACTTTTTTCGACTGCAATATGGCATTGGCGGCTTCAGAGCTTTGATTGGTAACGGTCACATGGCGTTCGCGCAAGGCCTGCAGTTCAATAACAGGCTCCTGGACGAGGCGAATTCCCTGCGGAGTTCTGTGCAGCTTGAGTGCGCGCGGTATGGACTGCTGACCGCGCCAGGGGCTGGTGGGCACGTGGGCGGCGTAATCCCAATTGTTGAGCCAACCCATCCAGATGCGGCGGCCGTCGGACCGCGGAATATCCGAGAACGAGGTGGAGGCATAGAAGTCCCTGCCATAATCGGCCCAGAGGGTCTGGCTGGCTGAATTCCCGTTGGCGAAGCGCGTACCATCGAACTGGCCCACGAAGTACTGATCGCCGGAGCCTCCGGCCACGCCACCCGGATTCACGTTCACACTGAGCACCCAGCGGGTCTCGCCCGGCTGGCCTTCCACCGGAAGTTGGAACAAGTCGGGACATTCCCAGGCGCCGCCCACGGCGCCAGCCGGGCCGAAATCGCTGAGGGCGGTCCAGTGCTTGAGGTCTGTGGAGCCGAAGAAGCGCAGCTTGTGCTGCGGCGAAAGCGCCGTCACCATCACCCAGCGATGACGAGGCTCATCCCAGAAGACCTTGGGATCGCGAAAGTCCTTGAGGTGAAGATCGATCACCGGATTGCCGGAGTACTTGCTCCAGGTGCGCCCACGGTCATTGCTGTAAGCGAGGTTCTGATTCTGCTCCTTGCCGGTGTAGCCGGTGTAAACCGCGATGAGGCACGAGTGGTCCGTGGCACTGGAACTCTTGCAGAGCCCACTCGAATTGTTCAAGTCCACTACGGTGCTTCCTGAAAAGATCATCACGCCGTTCTCCTCAGGGATCGCGACGGGCAGGTGCTGCCAGTGCAGGAGGTCGCGGCTGACGGCATGCCCCCAGCTCATGTGTCCCCACTCGTCACCGAACGGGTTGTACTGATAGAAGAGGTGGTATTCGCCCTTGTAGTAGACGGGCCCGTTGGGGTCATTCGTCCAGTTCCTGGCAGGGGTGAAATGGAACTGAGGACGGAACGGCTCGTCGTAAAGTCCATCGGCGACAAATGGGGACGAGGCCCAAATGACGACGACCGGAAGAAACGCGAAGAGTATAAAGGCCGCCGTGGGCTGCTGTCGCCGTGTTGCTGCATTCGTTTTCCGCACGTGAGTCGGCATTTCTGAGCACTCAACGGCCATGCTTAATAGGCGAGGAGATTGTACTTCATGCCGCCGAGACGTGCAGCCGGCTACGAAGTTCCCCGGTAATGGGCTTGACATTGAGTTCGCGATATGCGAACTTATTACCGTATGTATTCAAAACTGAAACAGGAGGCCACTCAATGACAGGAGTTCGTGATGCACGTACTAAGTCGAAGGCGTTTGAGAGAAGCAGCTCTGAAACACAATGACCTTGAAGCTCCGCTCGATACCTGGTATCGGATTGCCAAGAAGGCCGACTGGAAAAGCCTTGCCGATGTTCGCAAGACCTGGGCGAGCGCGGATTCCGTAGGGCGATACACCGTATTCAACGTGAAGGGTAATGACTACCGATTGATCACAGAGATCAACGATCAAAGTGGCCGCGTATTCATCCGGCACGTCATGACACACCGGGAATACGATCAGGAAAGGTGGAAGAAATGACGAGCGCTAGTTTCAACTGGGTGCCGGCCCTCTCGCGTCCAGGCAGGAAGGTCGTCGTGGATACCGGAGAGTACCAGGATTTACTGCACAAGAGTGTGCCCCGTGTGATCCGCACTGAGAGCGAGAACGAGCACTACCTCAAACTGCTGGAACAGCTCGACGCTCGCGGCGCTCAGATGAGCTCTGCGGAGAAGGATCTGGCGGAACTTCTCACTTTGTTGATCGAAGACTTTGAAGAGCGGCGTTACAAGCTCAAGCCTTGCTCGCCCATCGAAGTGCTGCAGGAACTCTTGCGGGCCAACGGCCTTAAGCAAAAAGACCTGCTGGACGTGTTCGGCACGCCGAGTATCGTCTCGGAAGTGATGGGAGGGAAGCGTCAACTCACCACAGGTCATATTCGCAAGCTCAGCCAGCGCTTCCGCGTATCGCCAGAGTTGTTCCTGTAGCCGCGCGAGCTCTTGGGTAAGCTCGTCGTCTGCGCGCAACACTTGACCGACAGCCGTGCGGGAGATTCTCTCAATCGTCATATCTGATTCGTATTCGCCTCCGGCGCGTGATAGAATGCGCGCCTTATGACTAAACGTTGCCTTTGGTCGTTCGTCCTACTCTACACCTTTCCTCTTTGGCTGGCGGCCCAGGGGGCTCGTTATGAGGCCAATTGGGAATCCCTCAACAAGCGGCCGACGCCGCAATGGTATGACGACGCCAAGTTCGGGATCTTCATTCACTGGGGCGTCTACTCCGTGCCCGCCTTCGCTGATCCGAAAAGCCAAATTGGCGAGACTTACGCCGAATGGTACTGGAACCACCTGCAAAACAAAAACGGTCCCACTTGGGCTTTTCACGTGAAACATTACGGGTCGCAGTTTCAATACCAGGACTTCGTGGGCCAATTCAAGGCGGAGCTGTACGATCCAGACCAGTGGGCGGAGCTTTTCCAGCGCTCTGGGGCGCGCTACGTGGTGCTGACTTCGAAGCACCACGAAGGTTTCTGCCTGTGGCCTTGTCCCGCGAGTTGGAATTGGAATGCGGTCGATGTGGGGCCGCATCGCGACTTGGCCGGCGACCTTTCCAAGGCGGTGGTGGCGCACGGCCTCAAGATGGGATTCTATTACTCGCTTTACGAGTGGTATAACCCGCTTTATCTTCACGATGGGGACCGTTACGTGACGGACCACATGATTCCCCAGATGAAGGATCTGGTGGAGCGCTATCATCCCTCGCTGCTGTGGACCGACGGTGAGTGGGAGAAGCCGAGCTCGTTCTGGAAGTCCACCGACTTTCTGGCCTGGCTTTTTAACGAATCCTCCGTGCGCGATGAAATTGCGGTCAACGACCGCTGGGGCAAGGAAACGCGCGAGACGGACGGTGGATTCTACACCTCGGAGTACGCGGGCTTCACCAAGTCCGGTGTGCGGCTCGGCGCCACCCACAAGTGGGAGGAATGCCAAGGCATGGGGAAGTCCTTCGGGTATAACCGGGTGGAAACTGTTGACGACTACAAGACAGCTTCGGAGCTGATTCACTTGCTGGTGGACACCGTGGCCAAGGGCGGGAATCTGTTGCTTGATATCGGACCTACGGCGGACGGCCGGATTCCAGTGATCATGCAGGAGCGCCTGGCGCAAATGGGAGCCTGGCTCAAAGTGAACGGCGAAGCGATCTACAGCACGCACCCGTGGCGCGAATCGTCGGAAGGAAACGTGCGCTATACCAGCAAGGACGACGCCGTGTACGCGATCGCCGAGTCTTGGCCTGGGCCTGACTTGGTGTTGGCAGCGCCTCAGCCTCAGACTGGGGCTACGATCACGCTGCTGGGCTCGAAGCAGCCCATCAAGTGGCATGAATCCGGTGGGAAAATGCACATCGAGGTTCCGGAAGTAGCGCAGGCTGAGTTGGGAGGTTCCAGCGAAGGTTATACCTTCAAGCTAACAGGTGTGAAGTGACAGCACGGTCGCGCAGCCTCCATGCGGCGAATCGGGTGAGTTCGGACTGCGCGCAAAAGGCAAAGCCTCAACACAGAGGTCGCAGAGGGCTCACAGACGACACGGAGAAGGCAGAAAGCATGCGCTCATCCGGTTTTGCTCTCGGCGTCCTCTGCGAGGCCTCAGTGATCTCTGCGTTGAGGTTTCTTCGGGCAGAAGCAATGCCGTGTTGAGGAGATAGGGGCGCGGACGTACGAAGAACGTCGCGTCAGGAGAGCGTATGAGAACGCTACGCTGGGCTTGGGCGGTATTGTGGTTCGCGGTGTCTGCCGTCACGGCCCTTGCGCAATCCGCGCCGCCGCGAATCATTGACTGCCACGTTCATCACAACGGCGATCCGGCGTTTCTTCAGAAGCTGCTGGCCAAGCTCGACTCCGTTGACGGCATGACATTTCTGCTGGTCCTGCCCCGCGATCTCGCGTCCACCAAGCCCTTTATCGACCAGCACTCGAACCGGCTGGTCGGCTTTGGAAGTATCGACGTGGACGATGCCCACGCCCTCGAACAGATCGACCGGTTTCATGCCGCCGGCTTCCGCGGGCTTGGTGAGCTGGAAAACCCACGCAAGGACTATAACGATCCAAGCTACTGGCCGTTGTATGCACGGGCGGAACAATACGGCATGATCATCCTGTTTCACACCGGAATCTCTGCGCGGAATACGCCGAAAGTAGCGGAAGATGTGAGTGTGGAGAGGCAGCGCGTGACTTCACTCGACGGCATTGCCCGCCATTTTCCAGGCCTCACGCTGATCGGCGCTCATATGGGCAATCCCGAGTATGCGTTTGCTGCCGAGATCGGGCGATGGAATCCGAATGTCTATTTTGACCTCTCCGGCTCCTCGCTGATCAAGCTTCAGAATAACTACGCGATTTTTAAGTCTATTTTCTGGTGGTCGGGAGTAGAGAGCCTGCACACTCCGAAGTCTGGCGCCAACGCCTTTGAGAAGCTGGTGTTTGGCTCCGACGTTTTCGACGGCGATTTGCCTGAATTTGACCGAGCGCTCGAGCGTTACCACAAGATGCTCGATACCTGCGAAGTGCCTCAGAAGGCACAGGAGAACATTTTCAGCGGGACTCTATGGCGCGTGCTGCACCCGACGTCGTAAGGGCGGAACATGAGGATGCAGAGCGATCGGCATCGGCCACGACCCGGGGGCCGTCATTCCCGCGAAGGCGGGAATCCACGAGTTTTTGACACAGATTCCCAAAGGGGGATGGGCCAGTGAATACAACATCGCGAAGAGAATTCATCCGGACAGGACTGCAGAGTGCCGCGGCGCTTGCCGCTGTGCCGTCCTTGCGCGCTGCCGCGGCGCCACAGCCTCCTTCGTCGGTGATCGGCGGCTTGCAGATCGGGTGCATGACCTGGAGCTTTCGTGACATGCCTTTGGCCGATGCCCTTAAGAATATCGCCAGCATCGGCTTTTCGAGCGCGGAGCTTTGGAACGGTCACCTCGATCCGCTCAAGTCGTCAGACTCCGAGCTCACGAGCTGGAAAGAGCGGTTCGCGGGTGCGGGAGTCAAGATCACTTCCTATTTTGTAGATGTGCCCGACAACGCGAGCGACGAACAGATTGCGCGGTGCTTCGAAGCCGGAAAAACCCTCGGTGTGATGGCTCTGAGTGGAAACTTTAATACCAGCTTGCTCCCTCGGCTTGACCAAGCTTGCCAAAAATATAAGATCGCGGTGGGGCTGCACAATGAGGTGTACAACCCTCCCGACCCGCATGAGGTGGGCTCGGCCGCGGGCTACGTCGAAGCGTTCCGGAACACTTCGCACTGGATTGGCGCCACGCTCGACGTGGGTCATCTCTATTCTGACGGCGACGATCCCGTTACATTCATCCGCGACCATTTCAGCCGCATCGTTAGCGTTCACCTGAAGGACGAAGGCCGGGACGCCAAAACCACTGACTATCCGTTCGGTAAGGGCCCCACGCCCCTGACTCCCATTCTGAAGACGTTGCAGTCCCTGCAGTTCAAGCACGGCGTCAATGTTGAGTGGGGAGTTCAAAACGTGGACGCGGTGAAGGGTGTGGCGGATGCCCTCGCATACATTCGCCACGCTCTGGCGTGAGCGGGGTGACGCGCGAGCACACTCGTGCGAACGTAGGCGCGATGAATGATTCTGTCTGACTAATCGAAGGAGACTCGATGAAAGCTGCCTGGAAGTCTGTCGCGTTCGTGATGCTTGTCTGTGCCTTTTCTCTACCGGCACGAAGGAGGTACGGAGCGGATTGGCCCACCTTCGGGCATGATCCACAGCGCAGCGGATGGGCCTTTGAAGAATCCACGCTGACCCCTGAGAATGTCAGCCAGCTCGAGCTCAAGTGGAAGACGCAGGTTAAGAACGAACCAAAATCGCTTACGGCCCTCACAGCGCCCGTGGTGGCGAGTGGTGTAGTCACCACGTCGGGCATGAAAACCCTGGTTTATGTGGCGGGCAGCGGCGACAACATTTACGCTCTCGACGCGGCCACGGGAGACCAGGTATGGAAAGTCGACTTCGAATCGCATGTGCTGCCCAAAGACGCGGGAATGTGGCTGTGCCCGAATGGAGTGAATGCTACGCCGGTGATCGACCGCAGCACAAACAGCATTTACGCCGTTGCCGTAGACGGTCGGCTTTACGGGCTGGACCTGGGCACCGGCCAGATCAAGTTCGGTCCCGCGCAGTTTGTCCCAGCCTTTTCCAAAAATTGGAGCCTGAATCTCTTCGACGGCTTCATCTACACAGCCATTTCCCAGGGCTGCGGAGGCGCTCAATCAGGATTCTATGGCATCGACATTCACGACCCACGGCGTCCCGCGGTTCGCGATCTCTATATTTCGAGCGGTGGAGGAGGGATTTGGGGGCGCGGCGGGGCTGTGATCGGCGCCAACGGCAAAATCTATGCGGCCACCGGAGACGGCGATTTTCAGCCCTGGAACGGCGAGTTCGCTAACAGTGTGTTGGCGGCCTCGCTGCCCGACCTCAAGCTGATCGACTACTACACGCCCACCAACTGGAAGGAAGTCAGCCGTTATGACCTGGATATGGGTTCGGGGAGCCCGGTGTCGTTCGGCTACGAGAATTACAACCTGTTGGCCGTCGCGGGCAAGGAAGCGGCGTTCTACCTGCTGGACGCCGATGCCTTGGGAGACAAGGACCATCAAACTCCGCTTTATACTTTACATCTCGCGAACGACGAAAAAGCGTTCGAGGGTAAGGGCGTTTGGGGAGCGCCTTCCGCCTGGCGAGATTTGGATGAACAGACGTGGGTCTACGTGCCGATTTGGGGGCCCGTGTCCAAGCATGCTCCCACCTTCCCGCAAACCAACGGGCCGGCCCCCCATGGCTCCGTGATGGCCTTCAAGGTGGTTCGCGATCCGGCGACCAAGAAGCCCATTTTGCAGCCGGCATGGATCTCGGGCGATTTCAACCTTCCCGAGCCGGTGGTGATCGCCAATGGCGTTGTCTTCGGCTTATCCACAGGCGAGAATCCCATGCAGGTTACCCAAGGCGCGGTGATCGTGAATCTTTCTCCTGGCTTCAAGCTACTCACCGACGCACAACGCCGACTCGACACCAAGAACGCGGTGCTTTACGCGCTGGACGCCAAGACCGGCAAAACGCTGTACCAAAGCGGTGACGCCATCCCCGACTGGGTGCATTTCAGCGGGTTGGCGGTGGCGGACGGCAAAGTCTACGCCGTCGATCATGAGTCACGTGTCTATTGCTTCGGCCTGAAGGAAGAGAAGAAGCAGTAGCTATTCCCGCGAACACGAAAATCGAGAGGTCCCTCCTCCAATTTTGACAAATCTGTGACACAAGCGCAGGGCGGCTGGCATAGCCTTATCTATACCCGCTGGGCATTTCCAGCTATGACAGGAGAGAGAAATGGACACTAGAAGAAACACCCCAGGCGCCTTTTCGCGAAAAATCATCTTGCAGCCTGCTGGCCTATGGCGGGCCGCACTATCCTGCGTGGCGGTGCTGACGTTTTGCACGGGTATGGCGCTGGCCCAGGTGAGCGAATTCCAGCCCGATCCTTCGGCCGGACCCGGGAAGGTTATCGTCCAGTCCAAGTTCGGCGGGCAGGTCTTTGGGTTCGATATTGATCAGAACGGCTCCGAGGGCTTGCTCAGTGAGTCCCAATTGCTTCCTAACGGGAATTACTTGGCCGCCAGCGAAACTTTTAGTCAGAAGACGGGGCAGATCGTCAAGGTGGTATCGGAGACACAAACACTTGATGATTTCGTTACCATGGGTGTAGTGGGCACGAGTGTCGGGCTCGTGGAGCGCGAGCACGTCCAGGGAATCTACGTGGTCAGCCGCACGTTCAACACCTTGAATCCACTCGCCGGCAACAAATTCACAGGCGCCTGGACCCCCCCGATCGGGACCGGGACTAAGCACATCATTATGCCGGGAGGGGTGAGCCGCAGCCAAGGAGAGCCGGACGTCGCTGTGTTCGTCTACGACAACAGCGGAGCCTTTATTCCGTGGGTCTTTTCCTCCAATGTCGCCGCCAACACGTTCGGGCCGGTCGTCAAGATTACCGACTCTCTCAACTTTGGCAGCGTGCCCCCGCCGATCGGCTACGATAGCACCACAAACCAAGCGGTTTTGGGGGGAGGAGACGGATGTTTCGGTTGCCGTCCCGTCATTGGCCTGGTGGATCTCACTCAGGGTACGTTTAGCGAGTTTACCGGCATCGGGTACGGTTTCGTCAACGGATTGGCCGTGGACTCGGCGGACGGCATCTTCTGCACGACGACTGAAGACGATGCTAACGTGGAATTTTATGACCTCTCCACCCAGAGCGGATTCACCGTGGTGCTGCCGGGTTCGGGCGAGCAGCAAATTTTCAGTGGTGCGGACGTGGAGTACGATCCCACCCACAAGCTGTTCTTGATTGCCCAGCCGGTGTCGAGTTCAGCTCCGACCGGCAGCACAATCTACGTTTACGACACCAACGGGAACCTTAAGGAAACGCTTAACGGATTCGCCTTCTCGAATGCGTTCAACGTGGTCGGAGTTCATATTGCGCTTCACCCCAGCATGCGCTCCGGATATGTGGATGGTCCCGCCACCGGCGAGATTCAGTCCTTCACGTATTGAGGTTCGGCAAAAACCGCTCCGAAAAACCGTCATTTCAAACAGAGACGCCCTAGCCTGCATTTCTTACCAGGACTCGAAAAGGGCGGGGCTTCCAGAGTTTGTGTGAAAACTCGTGGATTCCCGCCTTCGCGGGAATGACGCGATTTGGTAGACCCCGTAAATCCAATGGCGTCACCCCCGCGCAGGCGGGGGTCCACGGCCCGGCACGCGCCAGCCGAGTTTTCACACAGGGTCGAAAATGCGGCCGTCGTCGCCTCGTAGGGCCCGGGCTTGCCCCGGCCCTACGAACCCGCCCGACAAGGACGGCGATTTTCATGACCTTTCGCGGGCCAAGGGCCCCAAGGGACAGACTCTTCCAGGCCCGCCGTTACAACGTCGGTTTGATATTTTGACGTGTTCCGCTCTCGGCGCAGGTTGCTGACGGCAAGCTGCGCGGCGAGAGCGGAACACGAAGGCCACGATTTCGCAGGATTCCGCGGGGCTGAAGCCCCGCCCTTTTCGAGTCCTGGCGAGAAATGCGGGCTAGGCCTTTGGCGCGCTATACTGAGCGGATGAAAATGTATGAAGCGCGGGCGCAGAGACGCGACTCTTTATGAACAGTCCCAACATCACTCGCCCAATCAGACTCGTGCCGGTGGGCGGATTTCTTGGATCAGGCAAGACCACCCTGTTGCGGCGACCGGCTGAGGAGTTCGAGACCGAGGGCAGGAGGGTGGCATTAATCGCGAACGATCAAGCTTCCAACCTTGTGGATACGGAACTCCTGCGCCGGCAGGGACTCGCGGTCGGCGAGGTCAGCGGCGGGTGTTTTTGCTGCAGGTTCGACCAACTGGTTGCCAGTATCCATAACTTAGCGGAGCGCAGCCAGCCGGAGATCATCCTGGCAGAGCCTGTGGGTAGCTGCACGGATCTGGCGGCAACCGTGGTGCGGCCTTTGCGGCGGCTTTATCCAAATGAGGTCCAGGTTGCGCCCTTCACGGTGCTGGTTGACCCAGGACGTCTGGCTGAGGCCTTCAATGAAAGGAATTCCGCAAGGTTTACCGAGAGCGTGTACTACATCCTTCGGAAGCAGCTCGAAGAGGCAGACGCGATTGTGATCAATAAAGCCGATCTTCTCTCGGGAAACGAGCTGGGTCGCATCGAAGGACTGGTGAAACAGCAATTTCCGGGCACTCCAGTGATCTCAATCTCGGCACGGACAGGACAAGGCTTCGACTCGTGGCTGGCCCTCGTGGGGGAATCGAGGCCTGCGGGCGATCGATCGATCGATGTGGACTACGACTTATACGCTGAGGGAGAGGCGGTACTCGGGTGGCTTAACGCCCGCGCCGAGCTGGCAAGCGCCAACGGCAGCGATTGGAAGGTGATGGGCGCGCATCTTCTACAAAATATGCGAGACGCCCTGATGACCTGTGGCTGCGAGGTCGCACACATCAAAGTGTTCCTAGAAACATCGGGCGGCTGCATAAGCGGGAACCTGACGGGCATCGCTGACGGGCCCTGGCTGAGCGGCGAGGTAGCCGGCCAGTCCGCGGAGGCGTCCCTCCTGGTTAACGCACGCGCCCAAATCGCTCCCGAGGCCTTGCGCACGACCTTTGAAGCGTCTCTTCGCGCCTGTACCGGAACAGCGTATTTCTCACGGATCGTCAGTCTTGACTGCTTCAAACCCGCCCGGCCCGTTCCCACGCATCGAGACGTGGGCGTACTCTAGAAGAATCCTGCAAGAGCAGGCACCAGGGATGGCATACCAGGATGTGTGGCGTATGTTCCATTTCGCGCCAGAGGATACGATCCTGCAAGGTAGCGGCAATCGACGTACACAAGAACGTGCCGAGAGGCGGCGATTTCGATGAATGAGGCCCGCAACAAATCGAGTGAGCTTGCTCTCTGGGCGTTTCTCGACGAGCTGAAGACTAATCTCAGAGGGGTGCGCGAAGACCAAAACGCGCTCAGACTTTCCCTCCGCCGCACTTGTGAACATTTCAAGGCCGAGGATGGATGCATCGCGGTGGTCGCGCCCGACGGTTCGAGCGCGGAACTGATGGCAGTGATTCCGCGAGGGGGAGAGTGGGACGCAGCCTGCCTTGCGGCGTTCATCCAGAAGCAACGGCCCCGGATTCCGCCCAACATCATCATGGCGCCCATCAATCGCCGCAGTCGTTTGTGGGCGGTGCTGGCCTTGAGGGGAGTGCAGCCATTCGAGATACCGTCGAGCTACATCGCACTGCGGCGAGTGTCGAAACTCATCTCAGAATCGATCGAGCTTGTGGACTGGCAGCGGAACATTGACGTGCGGTCACAAATCGATCGCAAAATACTGGAACAGTTGCGCCCCCAGGACCTCTTTTACCAGATTCTGCACGGCCTGCGCTCCCTGACGCATTACGACCACTCTTCGGCACTGCTCATCTGCAATCGGCGCGAGAATGCCCTTGAGTTGGTAGCCGAACAGATTGCCTGGCTGAAAGGCAAGAGCCGCAGGATAGGGCTCAAGCTGCCCGTGAACGATGACATTTGGGCGCTGCTGCGTGGTAACCCGGTTTACGGTTTTAACCGGCGAAATGGCGGCTGGGACGAGTGGTCGGGAGCAGAGTCAAACAGGCTCGCGGAACTGCTAGACTACAACAAACCAGTTGAGAGCTCCTCTCCTGACCGCCGCGAATTCTGCATGCTCTGCGCACCCCTGGCAACGCGGGAGGGCGTTCTGGGGCTGTTGAAAGTGGCCGCATGCAATCCCGATTCTTTCAGCGGCTATGAGGCGGACCTGGTTCAACGTTTCACGCCGCTTGCCGCTGTGGCCATCCAGAATTCTCAAAGAGCGGTTACCCTCGAAACCAAAATGTTGGAGGCGGAAAAGAAACACGCCGTCGCCAATCTTCTCCGCGGTGTGTCACACGATGTGAATAACGCCCTCGGCTGCGTGCTTCCGCTGGTTCAACAGATCTCAGTGGACGTCCAATCCGACAGATTGCAAGCTGAAACTTTCTTGCAGGACCTTCAACAAATCGAACAATCCATACAGACCTGCCGGAGGATTTTCGGTGGAATGCTGGCCCTGGCGCGAGATGCGAGCCAAGGCAGTGTTCAGGCTAATGTGCGCCGCGCGCTGGATAACACGCTCGCAGTGCTGAGAGACGGCCTGGAACGCCAGCGAATTCAATTGGACGTTCAGTTGGGGGATGTGGTTCCCAATATTCAAACGGCACAGGGTGACCTGGAACAACTGCTGCTTAATCTCGCGACGAACGCCAAGGACGCCATGCCCACGGGCGGCGTACTCTCGATCATGACTGAAATCGCCGGCGATCATTTCGCAATCCTCGTCAATGATACTGGCTGCGGAATCCCCGCCGACGCCATGTTCCGGATTCACGAGCCCTTCTTCACCACCAAGAAGAACGGCAATGGCCTTGGCCTATCGATCTGCCGGTCGATCGTTTGGAACGCGGGTGGCCGCATGGAAATTGAGAGTGAGCCTGGCGTGGGGACCCGGATCCGAGTGCTTTTGCCGATCGTCCGTGACCAGGCAGCCGTCAATCCCGTATGAGTTCATGGCGCATTCTCGTGGTGGATGATGAAGCTGGTATGCTTCGCTCTGTGCAGCGCGTCCTGGGCCAGGATTACAAGGTGGCGGCAACCCGGTCATCCCGCGAGGCATTCGGGTTAACCCGAGAGTTCAAGCCGGATCTCGCCATTTTGGATATTCAAATGTCCGAGATGGACGGGTTCCAATTGATGGAAGAGTTGCGCGCCCTCGATCCTGAACTCGATGTGATCCTGATGACGGGCAGCATCCATGAACTGGATGCGAAGCTGATCCGGGCGATCAGGAAAGATGCTTTCTACTTCCTTCAAAAGCCCTTTGACCGCGGGGTGCTCCTCAGCCTCGTCGAGCGATGCCTCGAGCGGAAACAATTGGATCGCAGCAACCGCCAACACCTATTGCGAATGGAGAAGGAGCTTGGCGACGCGCGCGCGTTTCAGCACAGTATGCTGCCGCCGGGCTCCGCCGAGGTCGGAGGGATTTTCGTTTGCGCTCATTACATCCCGTGTACCGAGCTTGGGGGCGACTTTTATGACTACGCCGCCCTTCCTTCGGAGGGAGCCGTCATCGTTGTTGCCGATGTTTCTGGCCATGGCGCCAGCGCTGCGATGTTGACGGGAGTGGTCAAATCAGCCTTTCACTCCGCAAGCGCCGACGCCTACGAACCCATCTGTGTGGTGGAACGGGTAGCGAGCGCCACCCGAGCATTTGGTGACCACCATTTCATCAGCCTGATTTGCGCTCGCGTCCGAAACGGGTCCCTGGATTTCGTCAACGCTGGCCACCCGCCGGGCATTTTGTCGAACGTCAAGACCCAGGCACCTCTTCTGGAAGGGACTGGCCCCATTATCTCACCCGCGTTCGACGGTTCGTGGGAGCAAAGCACGGTCCCGGTTCAGCGCGGATCCGATCGCATCGTCCTGTTTACAGACGGTCTCACCGAGGCAGACTCCGAATCCGGTGACTTTGGCCTCGCCCGCCTGGTGGAGGAAGTTGGCAAACGAGCGATCGATGGAAATACTCTATCGGAACGGATTCTGGAGAGCGTCCGCCGGTTCGCGGCCGGACGCTCTTTCAAGGATGACCTGACGCTGGTCGTCGCCGACTTATAGAAGCGGCACAGAGGGAGATTTCACCATGCCGTCGGCAAGAATACCGTGGAGTTGTTTGGGGCTGCTGTTTTGCGCCCACGCAGCTTTGGCGAGTGCTTTGCCCAGCGGACCGAACCGGCCGGCGACCTGGGTCGGATCGTGGGCGACCTCCGAGCAGATTCCGGAACCGAACAACTCGCTGGCGCCAGGCGATATGCGCGACGCCACGCTGCGCCAGATCGTCCATTTGTCGATCGGCGGAGCGCGCCTGCGCGTACACCTCTCGAACGCCTTTGGGACCGCACCCCAGCATTTCACCTCGGTGCACATTGCCCGGCCGGCCTCGGCAGCTTCGCCCCAAATTGACGCCTCCACTGACCGGGCGCTGAGCTTTTCCGGGCGCCCGGATGTCACGATTCCCGCGGGCGCCGAGTACATTTCCGATCCCGTCGCTTTCCGAGCCGCGCCGCAGTCCGATCTCGTCATCACTTTCCACGTTGATGACCCGCCGACAGGCGAGACCGGCCACCCGGGATCGCGCGCGACGTCGTGCATCGTACACGGCGACCATGTATCGGACGCAGACCTGCCCGCCGCTACGAGATTCGATCACTGGTTTAACATCGGGGGTGTGGATGTGAGCGCTCCGCCCGGCGCCGCAGCCATCGTTACGCTCGGCGATTCGATCACTGATGGGCATGGCTCTACGACGAACGGCAATGATCGCTGGCCCGACGATCTTGCCCGCCGCCTTGAAGCCACTTCAGCGACAAGGCGCCCCCGCCCGCTCGGTGTACTCAACGCAGGTATCGGCGGCAATCGCCTGCTGCTCGACGGAGCTGGACCGAACGCCCTCGCGCGTTTTGATCGCGATGTGGTGGCTCAGGCGGGCGTCCGTTATCTGATCGTGCTCGAGGGCATCAACGACATCGGGATGTTCGGGCGTCGGGAACCGGCCGAGCCGCCGGCAGCCCACGAGGACGCTGTGCGCACGATCATCGCAGCCTACGAGCAGATCATCTTCCGTGCGCATGCCCACGCCATTCGCGTGTTCGGCGGAACGATCACGCCGTTCGCTGGCTCCGCGTTTTACCATCCCGGACCGCTCGGCGAAGCTGACCGGCAGGCTGTGAATCAATGGATACGTGCGCCCGGCCATTTCGACGCCGTGATTGACTTTGATAAAGCTCTGCGTGACCCGGCGCGGCCGGAGCAACTGCTACCGGCGTATGACTCTGGCGACCACCTGCATCCCTCGCCCGCGGGGTACCGCGCCATGGCCGCCGCAATTCCGCTCACTGATTTCGCGAAGTGATCGACGCGCGTTGTAGGGCCGGGGCTTGCCCCGGCCTTCATCGATTGGAACTGCTCGTTGAACTGGGTTGCGAATATCACGAGGCTGGGGCAAGCCCCAGCCCTACGTCTATGGAGGACGTGATGAAACGAACATCAGTATCAGCCCTCGCTGCCGGTGTGCTGCTAGCCTGCATGCCTCACCAGGGTCTCGGAAGGGCGGGGCTTCAGCCCCGCCGTTGCGGCGCCGATGGAATATCTGCAATGTCCCGCTCTCGCAGCAGCTTACTAACAGCAAGCTGCCTCGAGAGCGGGACACAAAGAGAGCAATTGCCCAGCATCGGCGGGGCTGAAGCCCCGCCCTTCGAGGATCCCCAAGGTGGACTGCCGGCGCCCGTGACTTTCACAGCGGAGCAGGATCAGCAGAACATGATGCAGCAGCTTGGCATCAAGGCGCTGCGCCCGGGACCCAGCGGCAATGAGAAAGCGCCGAATCACGCCAACTACGACGAATCGAAAGCCAACCCGTTTCCGGACCTGCCTGACCCGCTGACGCTGAAAAACGGCGAAAAGGTCACGACGCCGGAAATGTGGTGGAAACAACGTCGTCCGGAAATTGTTGAGGATTTCGAACGCGAGGTCTATGGCCGGGTGCCCAAGGACGTGCCGAAAGTCACGTGGTCAGTGAAGGCAACCGACAAGGAGTTTATCGGGTTCCGTCCCGTCGTCGCCAAGGACCTGGTGGGGCATGTTGACAATTCGGCCTGTCCGCTCATTGACGTGAATATCCGCATGACCCTGGTGACGCCAGCCAACGCGAAGGGTCCGGTGCCCGTACTGATGATGTTCGGCCGCAGCGGCTTTCCCGCGCCCGCCCAGCCATCGCCCGAGGAGTTGGAGCGGATCAACGCGGCACTGAGGGAGCTGCTGGTTCGGCAGGATCCCTCGCTCGCAGCGATCTTCGAGCAGCATCCCGCCTACGAGCTGCAAACACCGCCGCCATTCCAGATGCCCCAGTTCACCGCCGACGGCGATCCGCCGCCGACGTGGCAAATCATTGCGAACGGCTGGGGCTTTGCCACCATCGACCCCGCCAGCATCCAGGCCGATAACGGCGCCGGGCTCACCCGAGGCATCATCGGACTGGTCAACAAGGGCCAGCCCCGCAAGCCTGATGACTGGGGAGCGCTGCGCGCGTGGGCGTGGGGCGCAGGGCGCGGGCTCGATTACCTTGAAACCGATCCGGCCGTGGATGCCAAGCACGTCGGCATCGAAGGCGTCTCGCGTTATGGCAAGGCGGCGCTTGTGACGATGGCGTTTGACCAGCGCTTTGGCATGGTTCTTATCGGTTCCTCGGGCAAGGGCGGCGCCACCTTGTTGCGCCGCAACTTCGGCGAAGCGGTGGAGAGTCTCACCGGCGGCGAATACTACTGGATGGCCGGCAACTTCATAAAGTATGGCGCGTCAGACGCGACGTTCGGCAGCAAGAACCCTGGCGACCTGCCGGTGGACTCGCACGAGTTGATCGCCTTGTGCGCGCCCCGCCTGACTTTCATCAGCTATGGACTGCCGGAGAAGGGCGACGCCCAGTGGCTTGACCATCAGGGCAGCTTTATGGCGGCCGTGGCCGCAAGCCCGGTATTCAATCTGCTCGGCGCAAAAGGGCTCGGCGCAAACGAGGACTACCACACGGCCAAAATGCCGCCCGTGAACGTCGGACTGCTCGACGGCCAGCTTGCCTGGCGGCAGGACGATGGCGGTCACACCGACGCGCCCAATGTGAAGTATTTTCTGAAATGGGCCGACGGATTCATCGGACAGCGGCCGCCCGGCGAATAGCGACTCAGCAAGCAGCGGGTCACCTCACTCCCACGTAGGAACCGGCGTGGCGCAAGGCCCATTCCTGAAGTCCGCGGCGTTGCAGCTTGCTTCTGTCGTCTGACCCCAATACCTTGAAAAACCTCGGGGTCGAAGGCGGGCCCGTGCTACGGCGTCTTGGACGCAGCATCATCCAATAGCACAATCAGGCCGTCGGCGAGGGTGCCCCGCCAACCAAGGTAGTCGTGTCCGCCGGCGAACTCCTGAAAGTGCACTTCGTAGCCCTTGGCTCGCAGCACGTCGCGTAACGTGCGAGTGCAAAACAGGATGGAGTCAGCCCCTCCCGTCGCGTTGAATTCCGCGCTCCCTGCGTCCAGGTAAAAGCGCAGCCGTTCCTTGGGGCTCGAGATGAACTGACGCGCGAGCCAATTGGGCTCCGAGGTGGAATCTGTCGTATTGCTGGCTGACGGCGGAGTCAAATGGAAAGAGCCGGATTGCGCGAGGACATTGCCAAATGTCTCCGGTTGCCACAGACCGGCGCAGGCAGCAGCGAGGCCTCCGCGGCTCGACCCGCCCACAACGGTGTGGCGAGGGTCACTCGTGAAGCTATATAAACGGTGCGCCCAAGGCAGCAGTTCGGTGACTAAAGCCCGGTTGAACTCCGGATTGCAGGCTAGCTCGCGGTCGCGCGCGTCGCCCGGTGCGTTGCCGACCAAGAGCGCGACTACTGGCGGAATTCGCGCCTCCGAGATCAGGTTGTCTAGGATCGTGGGTGTGGGAACCAGGCTGAGATAGGCGTCTTCGTCGAACAAGACGAGCAGCGGATAGGGCTCGGCATGCGGCGAATACTGGGGTGGCAGGTAGATGGCGATCTCCCGCTCGTTGTTCAGCGCCGTGCTCTTGAATCGATGCTCGTCGACTCGTCCGGCGGGAACGCCGGGCCGCCGGGCGATCCACGGCTGCGGCGGGGCATCCGGCATCTCGAGGACCGACTGCCCGCGATATTCCGGCGCATCCACGCTCTGCGGGTCGACGCGGTAGCGCTTGGGGTTCAACGGATCCGGCCTCGCCGCTGCCGCGATCATGGTGATCGCTTCGTTGTCGATACCTAGCGACAAGGGATGCAACCGGGCGGCATTGGGAGCCAGCGTATACGCGAGCCGCATCTTCCGGTCCACCTTGATCGTCTTGTACCAGACATTGGTCCCACTCAAACGCGTCATGAGGTACTCGTCGGGTGCCACGCCGGCATAGGGAAGCCAGAGCACCATCACATTCTGCGTATCGGGTCTGCCTTTCCAAAGGAAGGTGACCGCCATGTTCTCTCGATCGCCCGCAATCGGCTCGATCAGCGGCGCCCCAGCCCTCTTGACCTCCTCCCAAAAAGAGTCGACGCTGTCCCGTTCCCTGCGCTCCACCGAAGCCCGCAAGGCTCGAATCCGCTGGCTCTCCACCACGGGCTTGGGTGGCGCGAGCCGCGCCGTCAGCGTAACCACTTTCTCGAGGGCAATGGTGTAAGTCACGGTCGCGCGCTTGTCCACGGCGGCAGCCTCCACCCGATAGGCGCCCGCAGCTTCAGCGACCAAGTTGAGCTTGCCCTCGTCGGGCCCCAATTCTGCGCCGCGAAAGGGCTTGCCCGAGGGATCGTAGGTCTTAACAAAGAGTGCCTGCCCGCGAGGGTTCACTGCGATCTGGGCAAAATCGCCATCGGCGAGTGAAACCACGAACGACTGCGCTTCACCTGGGCTCAGACTGCTCTCACGAACGTGGCCCAGCTTGAGTTCCGGCTCGATCGCAAGAGTCGCCTTACCGCAAACGGCGACCACAAAGAACACAATTAGGGACAAGCGTTGTGTGTACACGAGAGAACTCCTTCCACGTCTACCATGATATCTTGTCGATGTTTGGGAGGGGCGTTTGGAAGACCAAGTTCTGGCGATGCTCCGCGGCCAGCTCGATGACATCATTTCAGGGGCAGGGTTCCTGTTTCTCGCTTCGCAGATGTGGGGAGCCAGCTCGATCGCTGCCATTCGTCGGCGCAGCGGAGCGCGGCTTTTTGTTTGGCTCGGAATCTGGAGCGCGATGTACGGAGTCTCACTGCTGACCCGATCGCCGGCCGTCGTTGCGGCTCTGCCGCGCCCGATTCAGGCAAGCGTTCCCTATGTGAACGTGGTGGCCGCATACCTGGTCGTAGTCGTTGCCTCGTTGGCCATCTTGGAATTGAGCCTCGGTAGACTTCGGCTTCTTGTCAAGATCGTCGTCTTCGCCGGGACGGCCGTGGCAGTAGCCGGCATTGGCGGGTTCGTGTTCGGCGGCTCCCAGAACAAGTTCATGCCGTACAACCATTTCCTTGTAGTTTGCCTCCTTCTCATCCTCATCATCGTCGTCAGCGTGGAGAAATTATCTGACCGATTTATGGCGCTCCCCAATCGCCGCGTTCTAGCCCTTGGCACGCTGGTATTCGCCATTGAGGCTCTTTGGGTCAACCTGGCACGTCGCCTGCATTATCCGCCCCCGCCGCATATCCTGGACCACAGCGCTTTTGCCGTGTTCCTACTCTCGTTCGGGTACGTCGCCATCGAAAGCATCGTTGCCAACGAGCGCCGTTTGATGTCGATTGAAAATGAACTTGCGGTTGCCCGAAGGTTGCAACTCTCGATCCTTCCCGCCACCATCCCCGAGGTCCAGAACCTCCACATTGCGGTGGCCTATCAGCCTATGACCGCCGTCGCTGGCGACTTCTACGAGTTCGTTCCTATCGATGGCAAGCGGGTTGGCTTCCTGGTGGCGGACGTCACCGGACACGGTGTCCCGGCTGCGCTGATCGCTTCAATGATCAAGGTGGCGATGCAGTCCGTCGCGTCCTGTGCGCATGACCCGCGTGAAGTGTTGCACGGGTTAAACCGCATCCTATTCCCGCAAATCCGTGACCAGTTCGCCTCTGCAGCCTACCTCTGGCTTGATATCGAAAATCGCAAGGCATTGTATTCTGCAGCCGGGCACCCGCCGCTTCTGCGCTGGCGGGAAGGGAAGTTGGAACGTATCGAAAGCAACGGCCTACTGTTTGGAGTCAACGCGGATCCCGACTATCCCGTTCTTGATCTGCCCATCGACTCGGGCGACCGCTTCTTGCTTTACACCGACGGCGTGATTGAACCCGAGAATGCCAGCGGCGATTCGTTTGGCGACTGCAAGCTTGAAGAAGTCGTCCGCAGTTATCAGTCGCGCTCACCTTCTGACTTATCGGATCAAGTGCTCTCCGAGATACGCCATTGGCAACCTGCCTCGCTGGCCCAGCAGGACGACATCACCCTCATTGTCATCGATGTAGTCTGAACACATTTCAAAATCCTCCACAAGGTGCTGAGAGTTCCCTAAGCTGTTGTTCATGGAAGTAACTCGCGGAAGGAACAGCGCCACACCCAAAATCCAGAGCGCAACACCCAAGATCCAGAGTGTATAGGATCTGCACGCCCGCTCGAGACAAGCCTGACTGTCACCCGAAATTCACAGGCTAATCCACTGATTCCAGGCGCCCAAATAATCAGTGCCGTTATTCCTGCTTGTATCCACCTTCTCATTCGACCCGGTTATAAAGGGCACATGCCGTTGCGCAAATCTCCCAAACGCACTCCCGCCTTTCTGGCTGCCCATCGCGCCAACGTCCGGAAGTCCACCGGACCGCGCACGGCAGAGGGCAAATACAGACTGCGCCTCAATGCGCTCAAGCATGGGGGCCGCTCAGCCTTGTTTACCGAGTTCATCCGTAAGCTGGGCTTTCCGCCGGGCTTAATCAGGCAGCTTTGCGCTAAGACTCGCGCGCCGAGCGAGCGCATCGGCATCATGCAAATGGATTTACTGCGCCGCTGGCTTGCTCGCACTTGGGGGCCAGGCTCGCCCCGGTTTCACCAGTTCTTACGCAAGGTGGTCGAGCAGGAGCGGCAGGCGGCGGAAGGGGTGCTGCGCCAGATGTGGAAGGAGGCGGAAGGGGTCGCCCGTTTCCAAGCCGAGTTCGAGGAAGTCTGGGGAACGTGCCAGAAAAGCAGGAGTTCAGGCAAACCAATCAAATCACCCGGAGGCCCCCTGGCTATGAAACAGTCCTCGATAGGCAGCAGTGCAAGGTCCCGCCAAGGCAAGAGCGCTGTCTCCGGTGCCGAAATGTCGTCGCCAAGTCACCGGCAGTACGATCAAACTGGGAATGTGACTTGTTATGAGCAACTTGAACTGGCGGAGGGTGGAACGACCCGACAAGGATTGTGACAACTGTATATCATAGAGTTAACTAGCTGCCAGCCTACCCGGGGAGCCCAATATTGCCATCCCGAGTCATTAGAACTGAGGTAAAATCGCCCACCGAGGGTTCTGCCATGTCCTTCCGCTCGGTCTTCATTGCCGTTGTCCTCGGCTTCGCCCTGGTGGTAGCGGCATTCCTGATTAACCGGCAGCGCCCCAAGATGGAAACTGAGCAGCCGAGTGCGGCCCTGGTGCGTGCCACCGGCAAGTGTGCAGAGTGTCACTACAACCAGACCTACTCCGTGGTACACGAGTACGAGCTGAGTGTGCACGCCCGCAAGAACGTAAATTGTCTCGATTGCCACCAGCCCGCGGCGGGCCAGGAAAAGGAGGATCACCACGGATTCGTGATTGCCAAGCACCTCACGGCAGGAAACTGCCGGAGTTGCCACGAGCAAATCTACCAGGAATTTCTGCGCAGCCGGCACGCAGCGCCGGCCTGGGCCGCGATCTACGGCCAGCAGGGGCTGACGCCGGAGCAGGTGGCGTTCTCCGAACAGTATCAGCCGGGCGGCACGCGCCGTCCACCCCATCCCTTCGTTCAGCTCGAAGGCGGCACAGCCATGGCCGGTGGATGCGATCAATGCCACAGCGTAGGACGGCCCAACGCCGATGGGACGATCGGTACCTGTACCTCTTGCCATTCGCGTCACACTGCGTCGGTGGCGCTGGCGCGCCTGCCCACCACTTGCGGCCAGTGTCACCTCGGGCCTGATCACTCCCAAATCGAGATCTACCAGGAATCGCGTCACGGAATCCTGTTTACGGCGCAGCGCAGCCTGTTGAATCTTGACGCCGATCCGCAAAAGCTCACTACCCGCGATATGTTCGTGCCTACGTGCGTTACGTGCCACATGAGCGGCCTCAATGGACAGAAGTTCACGCATGACCCTTCCGAGCGGCTCTCCTACTACCTGGCCAATGCCATCACCGAGAAGCGGCCCAACTACGCACGGGCGCAGGCCGCGATGAAACAGGTCTGTACCCAATGCCACACGGCTCCGCTGGTGGATGACGTCTACGCGCGCGCCGAGAAAGTTGTGGAAGACACCAACGCCAAGGTGAAAGAGGCGCAAGCCATCATGGACGGCCTGCACAAAGATGGAGCGCTTACCGGGCCGCCGTTTTCGCATCCCATCGACTTCGTCTACTTCGACCTCTGGCATTATGACGGCCGCACCTCCAAGCACGGCGCGTTCATGGGCGGCGCTGACTTCGTGCAGTGGCATGGAAATTACCCCATGATGAGCAAGCTGGTGGAACTTAGAACGATGGCGGAGGAGCTGCGGAGACAGCATGGAAAGTGACCAGCTTCGCGTGCACTTCGGGCCGGTTGACGTGCGCCTCGATCTTCAACTGGCGCTCGAACTGTTCGTATTGCTGAATCTCATCGCCCTCGGCTTCGACATCTTCCTCGCTCATTCTGAGAATCAGTTTCGCCGCGGCGCCGAGTACTTCCCTGTCTACTTCGAGGCCGCAGGGTCATTGTTACTTCTGCTCGGCATCGTGTCTAAAGAGGTCTGGCATCGCGCGGCCGTGTGGCGGGACCTCGGGTACCTAGTGGGATGGGTCTCGGTCGTGACCGGACTTGTGGGGGTGATCTATCACCTGGACAGCCAGTTCTTCTACGAGCGCACGCTGCGCAGCTTGACTTACGCTGCGCCCTTCGCCGCGCCACTGGCTCTCACGGGCGTAGGACTGCTGCTGATCCTCAATCGCATGGTTGCGCCCGGCTCGCGTGAGTGGGCCGAATGGGTGCTGCTGCTCACGGCAGGCGGATTCTTCGGCAACTTCGGCCTGAGCCTCGCCGATCACGCCTCCAACGGATTCTTTCGACCCGTGGAGTGGCTCCCGGTGGTCACTGCCGCCTTCGCCGTCAGCTTTCTCGTAGTGCCATTTCTGGTGCCGGTCACACGGCGTTACCTCGCTCTCTGCGCGGCGGTGTTACTAGTGCAGGCAGCCGTCGGCGCGCTCGGGTTTTTGCTGCACAATCTAGCCAACCTGCGCGGCCCGTCATCCAGCATCTTTGAAAAGTTCACTACTGGAGCGCCGGCCATGGCGCCCTTGCTCTTCGTCAACCTGGCGTTGCTCGGTTGGCTGGGACTGTGGGCGCTCAGCCGTTGCTTGGGTGCTGGCGAATCTCAGCCTGCCAATTAGCCAGGCAGGAGTAAACTGGAGCTCACTCGGTGAGACCGATCTTATGAAGAGCTTTGGGCTGTGGGAGACGGTTTGGCAGGACGCGCGTTACGCCCTCCGCGCGATGCGTAAGAACCCCGTCTTCGCGGTGACTGCGATCCTGATGATGGCGCTCGCCATCGGCGGCAACGCCACCGTGTTCACCGTCATCCGCGCGGTGCTGCTGAAGCCGCTCGAGTACCGCGACGCGGATCGCCTGGTGGACATTTCGGGCGGCGCAACGCCGACGCGATTTGCCGAAATGGAGGCTGCCGCGCATTCCTTCACCGCGCTGGGGGCCTTCACCGGCCAGGAAAACCTCTCACTCTCAAGTAGCGGTGAGCCTGTGGTCCTGAACGGCGCTCGCGTTTCGGCGACCTTTCTCAGCATTCTCGGCGTCAGTCCCATTCTGGGACGCGGCTTTCTTCCCCAGGAGGATACAACCGGCGGCCCACCGGTGGCGATGATCAGCGCCGAGCTGTGGCACCAACGCTTCGGAGGCGACCCGCACATTATCGGCAAGACCGCGAACCTGGAGGCGACAGCCTACACGATTATCGGGATTCTACCGCCGCATTTTCAATTTCCGTTTCCTGACTTGAGCGTATGGATGACGGCGCCGTCAGAATGGCCCGCGATGCCTCCCAAATCCAGGGAGCTCAGCCCTTTCTTGAGCGTGTTCGGCCGGTTGAAGCCGGACGTGAGCCTTGAACAAGCGAATGCCGAAATGAAGGTGATTTGGCGACAGTACGCCAGCGCTCACCCGGCAATGCTCGATGCCAAGGCAAAGATGCCTGACGAAGTGACCCCAATGAAGGATGACCTGGTTCGCGACGTGCGCTCCATGCTCTGGCTGCTGTTCGGGGCCGTCGGCTTCGTGCTCCTTATCGCTTGCGCCAACGTCGCCAGCCTGCTGCTGGCTCGAGCCACCTTCCGTTCGCGGGAGTTCGCCGTGCGGTCAGCGCTCGGCGCTCGTCGGGCTCGACTCATCGCGCAACTTCTCGTCGAGAGCCTTCTGTTATCGCTCTGCGGGGGTGCGCTGGGAGCGCTTCTGACGTCTTGGAGCCTGCGCTCAATTCCGCACATTACCACTCTTGAACTGCCGCGCGCCGGTGAGATACATGCCGACGGCATCGTGCTTGGATTTACGGCGGCACTTTCTGTCTTGACTGGTGTTCTCTTCGGATTAGCGCCGTCCCTCAGTGCCTCGCGGCCCGATCTCATCCGCGTTTTAAGGACCAGCGGGGAAGCCAGCCAAGGAGCCCCGGGAGGAAAGCTGAATGTCCGCAGTGTGTTGTCCGTGGCACAAGTCGCCCTTTCCCTCGTGTTGCTGATCGGCGCTGCACTGCTGATGGAAAGTGTCGCTCGCTTGCGCGGCGTTGATGTGGGTTTCAACCCGTCGAACCTCCTCACGATGCGCGTCTCGCTCCCTGCAGCGCGCTATGAGACAGACCAGAAAAGAACCACGTTCTTTCTGGATCTCGTTGCGCGCGTACAGTCGCTTCCCGGAGTCCGCGCGGCCTCGGCATCCATGACACTCCCCATGACGGGCTTCGCCGGAACGCCCGTGCAGGACGCCGGCAAGCCGCTACTGAAATTGAACGAGCGCCCGATTGCCAAGTTCCTGCCCGTCACTCCCGGGTACTTTCACACTTTGGATGCCTCCTTGATACGGGGGCGCGATTTTACCGAGCATGACAATGCGGACTCCGAGCGTGTGGCCATCATTGACGAAAACCTGGCTCGCCACCTTTGGCCGGAATACCCCGCGGGCATCGACCCCATCGGCCAGCGTCTCATCGTGGGAGGCATCAATCCGAAGCCCGCGAGAATTGTGGGCATTGTGGCCAACGTGCGTCAGGGACTTGAGGATACGGCCTGGCCCGACAGCGTCTACGTTGCCTTCGCCCAGAGTCCTGAGCCGTTCGCGATGCTCGCCATTCGCACGGCCGGTAACCCTCTTTCGTTCGCCAAGGCCGTTCGCGCCCAGGTGCAAGCGCTTGACGCGGATCAGCCTGTCGCCGACGTCCAGACCGTGAACGATCTGGTTGAAGCTGAGGTAGGCCAGAGGCGTCTGTTGGTGATGCTGTTGGGATCGTTCGCCGGAGTCGCAGTGCTGTTGGCACTCATCGGAATCTATGGCGTGATTGCCTATTCGGTGGCGCAGCGCACGCAGGAGGTGGGAATTCGGCGAGCGCTGGGTGCGCAGCAGCACGACATCCTGCGACTGGTCATTGGACAGGGACTGATTCTGGCACTGGCAGGGATCGTAATTGGTCTCGGCGGGGCTCTAGCCCTGACGCGTTTGATGAAGACTTTGCTCTTCCGCGTTAGCGCCACCGATCCTGCAACTTTCGCGGGCGTCGCGGCGCTCTTCCTGCTGGCCGCGCTAGCTGCCAGCTACATTCCGGCGCGGCGCGCTGCCGAAATTGACCCCATGGCCGCCTTGCGCGTGGGGTAAAGCAGGCCGCATCCCACGAGCCGCACTGACGCTGGCGAGCACATGAAAGTCGATATCATCGGCGAATTGGTCGAGGTTACTCGTACCGCAAGGCGATCATGGGATCGACGCGCATCGCCCGGCGGGCGGGGATGTAGCTTGCCAGAAGCGCCACGCCGGAAAGCACGCCTGCGGCGAGAATCAGCGTTCCCACATCGTCCGCGGTGAGGCGATAGAGCAAATGCTGAACGAAGCGCGTAACCCAGACCGCGCCCAGGGTTCCTGCCGCAATCCCCGAAACCAGCAAGATGGCCACGTCGCGCATCACCAGACGCAGGATGGAACCTTGGCGCGCGCCGAGCGCCACGCGGATGCCGATCTCGTGCGTGCGCTGAGTGACGATATAGGCCATTACACCGTAGAGTCCGATGGCGGTGAGCAGCAGGGCAAGTCCGCCGAAGAATCCCGAGAGCAGCGCCAGAAGACGTTCCTGCACCAGAGACTCATCCACTTGCTGGGCCAGCGTGGAAAAGTCCAGCGAAGCCGACTTGTTGATGCCGCCGATCGCGTCCCGCACCTCCGGGATGAGCGCAGCGGGGCTTATCGTGCTGCGAATCTCAAAGGAGCTCTCTTCCGGGATGGTCTTCATCTGTGCCAGGGGAACATAGGCAAGTGGGAGATCCGTCTCCCGCAGCGACTCGTATTTGGAGTCCTTTACGACGCCCACAATCTGCAGTGGCCGTGTGGAAGTGGGATTGTCGGAATCCGGGATGCGAAAGTACTTACCCACGGGCATTGCCTTTGGAAAAAAGCGGTGGACGAAAGTTTCATTCACGATCGCAACCGGGGCCGAGGTGGGGGTGTCACGCGAATCAAATTTTCGGCCAGCCAGCATCGGCGTGCGCACTGTGGCGAAATGATCGGGCGTAATGAAGTTGAGCCACACCAGCGGCTCCTGGCTAGGCGGAGGCTGGTAGCCGTCTATCTTAATGTCGTCGTTCCACGCCGCGCCGGAGAACGGCGTAAACCAGATCTGGCTTACGGACTCAGCGCCGGGAATCGCCTTGAGGCGCGCCAGCACCTCGGTGTAGAACCCGAGGCGCGCAGCCTCCGGGATAGCAGCGTTGTGGATACGCACGCTGGTGAGCAGAACGTTGTGGCGGTCGAAACCCGGATTGAGCGCGAGCAGATTCCTGAAAGTGCGTACGAAGAGACCGGTGCCCACCAGGAGCACAAGGGAGAGCGCAAACTGCGTGGCCACAATCCACCGGCCGGCCCGAAAGCCGGATCGATGCCCGCCGCTCACCGCCGCTCCTTCTTTTATGGCCGAGATCAGCGAAGCACGTCGCGCGCCGAGAGCCGGCGGAATGCTGAAAATCAATCCCGTGAGAAGGGCGATCGCGATGGTGAAGGCAAGCACGTGGCCGTTGATCGAGAGATCGAGGAATACGGTACCCGCCTTCCTCGATACCAACCGCACCAGCGCGGGCCCAGCCCAGGGCGCAAACAAGGCTCCGAGCAGCGCGCCGGCGCCGGAGAGCACCATGCTTTCGGTCAGTACCTGCTGGATCAGCCTTCGCCGGGACGCGCCCAGCGACAAGCGCAGGGCGAGTTCCTTTTGGCGTGCCGCCGAACGGGCCAGCATCAGGCTCGCCACGTTGGCGCAAGCGATCAGCAGCACCAACCCTACCACCACCATCAGGATTTCAAGCGGCCGTTCATACTGCTCGCGGAGTTGGGCGCCGAACCCGGTAACTCCGGTCGCCGCCGGGACGGTGACGAAGGTGTTCTTGCGAAACCGCTCCTGTCCGGCCGGCGGCCAATTCAAGGGAACGGAGGCGCCGAAGATGTCTGGCGCCAAAGCGTTCAACCGCGCCGTAGCCTGCTCGCTGCTGATTCCTGGCTTGAGGCGACCCATGATCATCAGCCACCAGGCGGAACGATGGTCCAGAAAAGAGGCTTTACCGGCGATAATCGCCTGCGCACAAATCGGAATGGCGACTTCGAAACGCTCGCCCACGTCCGTTCCGTTAAAGCCGGCCTGGGTGACGCCGACCACCGGGAATGGATGGCCATCGAGACGCAGCGTGCTGCCGACGGCGCGAGCCGCGCCGCCGTAGTGCTGCTGCCAGAAGCCGTAACTCAGCACCGCGGCGCCGCCACAGCCCCTCACATCATCGGTCGCGCCAAGGAGCCGTCCGATCGCGGGACGCACACCCAGGGTGGAGAAATAGGAGCCGCTGGCGTACATGCCATCGATGTCTTGCTCCGGACCGCCATTCGCCAGGTCGAAGCCGGTCGGAGACCAGGCGAACGCGCCGGAAAAAACGTCCTGGTGGTCCCGCACCTGCTCCCACATGGGATTCGTATACACCCGGCGAGATGTTTCCACGCGGACGCCGTTGACAAAGGTGTCCGACATGCCGGGCGAACGGAACTTGAGCTGGACCAGCTCCTGGGGATTTTGAACCGGCAGCATGCGGAGCATGACGCTGTCAATCAAACTGAAGATGGCAGTATTGGCGCCGATGCCGAGCGCCAGCGACAGGAGAGCAAGCGTGCTCACAACAGGGGTCTTTCGCAGCAGCCGGACGGCGAAGCGAATATCCTGGAGCAGAGTCTCGATGAGGGCGACGCCGCGCGCGTCACGGCACTCCTCCTTCACTTGATCGAGGCCGCCAAACTCCAGGCGGGTGCGTCGCAGCGCTTCCTCACGCGTCAGGCCCGATTGGACGTATTTCTCCACCTGGCGCTCGAAGTGAGCGCGGAGTTCGTCGTCGAGTTCCGCCTCGACTGTTTTCCTGCGAAACAAAGCGCGCAGGCGAAAAAGCAGATCACTGATCATGTCATCCCTCTACGTCGTCTCCAACACCTGTCCCACGGCCGCCGTCAGCTTTCGCCAGTCGCGTTCTTCGGCTTCGAGTTGTTTGCGTCCGCTCCGCGTCAGTTCGTAGTATTTGGCGCGGCGATTGTTTTCGGATGCGCCCCACTTTGCCTTGATCCAGCCGCGCCGCTCGAGCCGATGCAGCGCCGGATAGAGCGAGCCCTGCTGAACGCGCAGGACATCGCTTGAGATCTGCTGGATGCGCTCCGAGATCGCCCAGCCGTGTTGCGGCTCCGGAGCCAGCGTCTTGAGGATAAGCAGATCCAAAGTACCCTGCGGCATTTCAATGCGCTTGGCAGTCATTCTGTTCCTCTCCCCTATTGCTTCTACAAGGAACGATGATCGTACACCTTTCTGTCGAAGAGCAAGGGGAATGTTGATGGGGATTGTGGTCGGGAAGGATGGGGTTCGAAAACCGAGGCGAGTCCGCGCCCTTTTTGCTCCCCCTGCCGAAAGCGGTTGACTCCTGTTCCCTCGCGTGATACTACAAACCGTGCGCGGGCACTCTGCTGGAGGATGGAGGGCGGAATATGAAACCCGTACAGCTTTCGATTGGCAGTTGGGCATACTGTTTTGGTCCTTATCAGTCAAACCCGGTACCGTTTGACACGGTGATCGAAAAACTGGGTAAACTCGGCTTTGACGGCGTAGAACTCGGCGGCTTTCCTCCGCACCCGAGCCCGACCTCGCACGAAACGCCGGCGAAGCGAGCGGAGCTGAAACAGAAGGTGGCGGACCGCGGCCTGAAATTCTCGGGACTCGCGGCCGATCTTTGGTCCTGCCCCATTGTCGTTTCAGACGACAATTCCAAGTGGATGACGACGTTCGAGTCAAACCTCAAGTTTGCGAATGATCTCGGCATAGATTGCATCCGCGTGGATGCAGTGAGTCCGCCCGACATTTTTGAGAAGGAGAATATTGAATCCCAGCGTGGCTGGGAGCGCCTGCAAAAGACCTTCCGCACGGGCGCGCAGAAGGCCTCCGACGCCGGTGTTCGTGTGGTATATGAGTTTGAGCCCGGTTTCGCCTTCAACAAGCCATCGGAAATCATGCGCCTGGTGGACGACGTGGGCCACAAGAATTTCAGCATTCTTTTTGACACTTGCCACGCGCACATCTGCGCGGCTGTGGGCGCCCGCCAGCCGGGTGAGAAGGAAACTCTGGCGGGGGGCGCGCTCGAACTGCTGACGCGTTTGAAGGGAAAGATCGGCCACATTCATCTGATCGATTCCGATGGAAGCTTGCACCACGATGAGACCAGTACTCATGCGCCCTTCGGACAGGGCGTGCTGGATTTTAACCGGCTCCTGCCGGAGGTTTTGCGCTCCGGCTGCCCAACGAATTGGTGGACCATCGACCTGTGTTTCTGGCCGGACGCCTGGGAAGTGACGGCAGATGCCAAAGTCTTTCTGGAAGGCATGGCGCGCAAATACGCCGGGAAGGCCGCGAGCTAGCGAGGAGCCCTTCGGAGGTAACCGGAAATGACCCAACCCATCCGCATCGGAATGATAGGCTACGGATTCATGGGCCGCGCCCATTCCAACGCCTATCATCGGGTGAACCAGTTCTTTGACGTAGCTTATCGTCCTGTCTTGAAGGCTGTCGCAGCGCGCTCGCGGGACAAGGCGGAAGCCTTCGCGAAGCGATGGGGTTGGGAGCGGACGGAGACTGACTGGCGCAAGCTTGTGGAATCTTCCGAGATTGACGCCATCGATATCTGCTCGCCCAACAATACGCACCACGAGATCGCGCTGGCGGCGGCCGCCGCGGGCAAGATGATCCTGTGCGAGAAACCGCTGGCCATGGACCTGGCGCAAGCGCGGGAGATGACGGCGGCCGTCGAGAAATCGGGCAAGCCGAACATGGTTTGGTTCAATTACCGTCGCGTGCCGGCCATCACGCTCGCAAAACAAATGATCGATGAAGGGCGCCTCGGTAAGGTGTTTCACTATCGCGCCACTTATCTGCAGGACTGGACGATTTCTGCCAAGGTTCCCGTGGGCGGGGCAGCAACGTGGCGCCTGGATAAGGATGTTGCCGGCGCCGGGGTCTCCGGTGATCTCTCCACCCACAATATTGACACCGCCCTGTGGCTGAACGGGCCTATCGCCAGCGTCTGCGGTATGACCGAGATTTTCATCAAGGACCGGCAGCGCCCCGACGGTACCCCGGCCAAGGTCGAACTGGATGATGTTTGCACCTTTATGGCCCGCTTTGCCAACGGCTCCAACGGAACTTTCGAGGCTACACGCTACGCTAGGGGACGCAAGAACAAGAACAGTTTCGAGGTAAACGGCGAGCGCGGCTCAATCTATTTTGATCTGGAGGACATGCACCAGCTCCAGTATTTCAGCCATGACGACGCTTCTGCCGTTCAGGGCTGGCGGACGATTCTGGTGACGGGCGCGGAGCATCCTTATATGGCGAACTGGTGGGTGCCCGGCTGCGTGATCGGTTACGAGCACACTTTCGTGAACGCTCTGGCCGACTTCCTCAAGGGTCTTGAGACCGGTGAGCGTGTGCGGCCCGATTTTCGCGACGCGCTCGAGACCCAAGCCGTTGCCGAGGCTGTGCTGGAAAGCGCGCGGCAGCAGAAGTGGATGAGCCCTGCCACTGACGGAACCTCCGCAGGCGCAGCTTCGGCGTGAACTGAGAATTGTAATCAAGGTACTGGCCGATGCCTTGCGGCAGACGAAGCCGCGGCCTCGCTGCCTCCTTCGCGTCTCCCTCGCGCCTGAGAAACTGCCTCATTTAAGGCAGAAATGCCCCAATTGAGGCAACTTGCACCGACATTTCCCGCCGACCCGACGCCCTTCAGTTCTGGCAGGAAAAGCGCGTCCCCACCGTCATTCCCGGCCTTCGAAAGGATGAGCCCCGCAGGCAATGAGGAATCTCCTTGTTCCTTTAGGTTTAGAGCGAAGCCCATCCACTCCGCTTGGCTTTGTTTCGGAATCTTTCAACAGTTGCGAGTGGTGGCAGTGAACTTGCGGCTTGCCACTACGGCGTGAAAACGATTTGCCCAACAGCAACAGGCTTTTCAACTTGACGTTACGGATCGGTAGCGTACGGGGCCGATAGCGCGTTGGGTGGTGTCCTCGTTTTCTTTTGATTTCATTTTCGCTAGTTGTTTTGCTGTGTTACATAAGTGTGCGTTGAACGAGTGTGTACTTGACAGTAATATTTGTGGCTGCTATAAGAGGTACGCAGGATAGTCGAGGGGGCCACCACACAGAATCTAGCGCACTATCGGCGCGTGGCGGTGAAGCGTGGCCGAACGGTGGTGGTGTGCAATGAACAGGAGTATGCTAGCGCCGCCTAAGCGAAGGAGAGAGGTGTTGAGAAGTTGGGGTGTTGATACCACGCCAGGTTTTCCTCAACGCCGGTTAGCGGCAAGGGGATAGGGGAACCCGTTTCGGGGCCAGTCGGCTGAAACGCTCATCTATCCAACGTCACCATACCAACGCAGGAGGGATTCCACTTTTGTGGATCTAACATTTCAATCGAAGGGGACCGTGAATGAAAACGAGGTTAGTTGCAGTTTGCAGTGTTTTGTCATTCGGCTTGGCAACCTGGGCAGCGCCCGCATTGCGGGCAGTGCCCCAGGACGAGACGCACACTCCGCCGCAAGCGGCGGCACAGCCCGAAGAGCCCCCCGTTAGTGACGAAGGGTCTCAGCCCGCGATCTATAAGCCTCAGGGCAATGTGATCACCCCAGACAGCAGCGTCGCGCGTCCTGACGACGCTGGCCTGCGCGCCCACACTAACGTTCATATTTTCGTCCCGTCAGGCCGCCAACAGTCTTCGGCGGTCCCGGACTACACGTTTGCAGAGACGCCGGCATCGCTGGCCTGTGTTTATAAGATGGGTCCGACGTACTCGGGGTGCAATCCGACCACTGGGGCCACGAGCCATGCTACAGGCGGTTGGGGCGCGATCGCTCTGGTGGACGCTTATGATAACCCCAACGCCTCGAGTGATTTGGCGTATTTCTCAAGCTACTGGGGACTGCCTGTCGCAGGCTACTCGAGGGTTCTTGCGAATACCAGCTTCGGCACGCTGAATGGCTATACCGCAAGTTGCAGCGGCACACCAGCAGCTAATGTCGGTTGGGGCCTCGAGGAGGATCTGGACATCGAGTGGGCGCATGCCATGGCGCCGAAGGCTCATATCATTCTTGTGGAAGCTTGCAGCAACAGCTACAACGACCTGCTGTTCGCCGAACAGGTTGCCGGCATCAAGGTGGCCAGCTGGGGCGGTGGCGACATCTCGAATAGCTGGGGCAGTTCCGAATTCTCCACGGAAACCAATACTACTGACGACGTCTTCTATCGCTACTACTGGCAGCACATAACTTATTTTGCCTCCGCTGGTGACTCCGGCTGGGGCGCTGCCTACCCGAGCTCTTCTCCTTGGGTAGTCTCTGCCGGCGGAACCACCGTGAATCGTGATGCTAACGGGAATTACTTAAGTGAGAGCTGCTGGTCCGGTTCAGGCGGCGGCGTCAGCGCTTATGAGCTCTGGCAAAGCCCACCAAGCATCCTGAATGGGATGGGACCTTGGGCCGCTTACCAGTATCCCTTTGCTGGACAGGGCCCGCGGCAAACTCCAGACCTGTCATTTGACGCCGATCCTGCGAGTGGCGTGTGGGTCTACGACAGCTACGGCTACGGCGGCTGGGTCGTCGTAGGCGGCACTAGCGTAGCGTCCCCATCCCTCGCCGGTATCATCAATGCCTCAGACAACAAGCTGGGACAGGGCCCCTACACTGGCGGCTACTATACGACGGAAGAGAACAACCTGATCTATGACCAGCTCTATGCAAACCTCGCATACCCGAATAATTTCCATGACGTCACGACGGGATCGAACGGCTCGGGTCACAACGCTGCCGTAGGCTATGACCAGTGCACCGGCGTCGGAACCCCGTACGGCCACCTTGGAAAGTAACGCTCCGAATCTTTGGTAGAACGACCTTTCTTGAGAGGCCTTGCGAAAGCAAGGCCTCTTTTTCTTTGTCCCGCCTGAGCAGATTACCGCCAACACGTCCTTTTCAGGGCTCCGATGAAGCGTCGTTCGCACTCCAGCACATGCCAGACGGTTGGGCTCCGTCTCGCCAGCGCGGGCGGCACGCCCGATACCCCTATGCCGTTTTCCACAGCCTATCCCCTTCAGCCGCAATCGCGAAATAAACGTTCTCAGTTTTCTCACTATTCTCCATCGGCGGACGGAAGTGGGGAATGATGGAGGAGGTCGTCAAGACAACGTTTGAAGCAAACGGGTGTATACTCCGAGCTTATAAGGGCGGAAGTGAATTCGACGGGGAAGGATTCCACAACATGAGACGAAAAATGAGCAGTCTTGTCGCGGTCGGAATGATTCTTCTGACGGTTTCGGCCGCGCCTGTTTGGGGGCAGGTGGGGGCGACCGCGCAGATTTCCGGTGTGGTCTCGGACCCAACGGGAGCTCTGGTGCCGAACGCGACGATAACGGCTACCCACGTCGCTACGGGTCTGGTTCGGAGAGCGGTGACCGGCGCCGACGGAATCTACGTGCTGCCGAATCTCCCCGTGGGCTCTTATAGACTCGAAGTGGAAGCCGCCGGCTTCGAGGCGTACGTCCAGACGGGAATCCTCCTCGAGGTCAGCAACAAAGTCACCGTTGATGTCACGCTGCACGTCGGCCAGGTAAAACAAGCCGTGGAGGTGTCTGCCAACGCCAACATGGTGCAGACGCAATCCACCTCCGTGTCAAACATCATCGACAACGCGCGCGTTCTGGACCTGCCCTTGAACGGCCGCCAGGCCACTGACTTGATTATGCTGATGGGCGCGTCCTCGAACATGACGGATCAAAATCTGACGGACATCAAGACCAGCAAGAACTATTTCAGCTCGGATAGCATTTCGGTGGCCGGCGGACAATCCAGCGCAACCAGCTACCGCCTGGACGGCGGCACGCACATGGATAACTTCTCGAACATCAATCTTCCTTTTCCGTTCCCGGACGCTATCCAGGAGTTCAGCGTTCAGACCAGCAGCCTTTCGGCGCAGTGGGGGCTTCACCCGGGCGCTCAAGTGGAGGTGGTGACCAAGTCCGGCACCAATCAAATTCACGGAGATGCCTTTGAATTCGTGCGCAACGGGGACTTCAACGCTCGCGATTTCTTCGCCGCCACGCAGGATACGCTGAAACGAAACCAGTTCGGCGGCACTATTGGAGCGCCGATCAAAAGGGACAAGCTCTTCGGCTTCTTTGGCTACCAGGGAACTCGCATTCGGACCGCTCCTCCCTCTTCCATCACCTATGTCCCCACGCAGGCCGTGCTGAACGGCGATTGGAGCGCGATTGAATCGGCCAGTTGCCAGTCGAGCGGCATGGCCCGCACCATCATTGACCCCGCGACCGGCCAACCCTTCGCCAATTATTTCGTGGATCCTTCGCGTTACAATCAGCAGGCGCTGGGCCTGCTCAAGTACGTTCCCACTACCAGCGATCCCTGCGGGCGAATCACGTATGCGATTCCGGAGCCGCAGAGGGAAGACCAATACATCGGACGTGTGGATTGGAACCAAAGCGCGAAGAACAGCGTCTTCGGCAGGTACTTCTTCGCCGACTATAAGAGTCCGGCGGCCTTTGACAACAATTTCCTGCTCACCACTCAGCGCGGAGTTCTGGACCGCACGCAATCGGTTACCATTGGTGACACCTATTCCATCACACCCAGCATCCTTAACACCCTCCATCTTGCCTGGACGCGCCTGGCCATTACGCGCGGTCCGGCGGCTGATATGAAGAACCTGGCGGACTTTGGCGTCAACATCTATCAGGCCGTGCCCAATGCGATCGATCTTGGGATTAACGGATATTTCGGCATTGGCTGCGGCACCTGTGCCCCCGCCCATTTCAAAAACAATGTCTCGGAGGTTGCGGATGATTTGGACATCATCAAGGGCCGGCAGCACATGTCGCTCGGCGGGGATTGGATCCACTATCAGTACCCCTATGCGAACAACGCTTATGCGAACGGAGGATTCCAATTCAACGGCCAGTTTACGAACGATGGGCTCCTGGATTTTCTGCTCGGGCACGCAAGCTTTTTTGATCAGGGAAACGTAACTCAGTTCAACGGCCGGCAGAATTACCTCGGATTCTATTTCAATGACAACATTCAGTACAGCAAACGCCTGAATGTGAACCTGGGTTTGCGCTGGGAGCCTAACTTCTCCGTCACCGAGACGCACGACGCGGTGGATCACTTTTATCAGTCGGAATTCGCCTCCGGCACGAAGACCAGCCAGTACGATAACGCCCCGCCGGGCCTCTTCTACCCCGGCGATCCTGGCATACCTCGCAGCTACACCTACACCAAATTGGCGGCATTCGAGCCGCGGGTCGGCATCGTTTGGGATCCCACGGGTAGCGGGCGACAGGTGGTTCGCGCCGGGTTTGGCATATTCTATGACACGATACCCACCGCCTACTTCGAAGACCAAACACAGGGCGCTCCGTGGGGAAGCGTGGTGGATTTGAACAGCCCGCCAGGGGGCCTCTCCGATCCGTGGCAGGGATACCCCGGCGGCAACCCCTTCCCCCTGCCGTTTCCCCCCGGAAAAGACGCGGTCTTCCCTCCCGGGAGCAGTTACTATGATTATCCTTTGGATTCGCGGCCGATGTACGTGAGCCAGTGGAATCTCGGCTATCAGATCCAGTTAACAAAGGACTGGCTGCTGGCAGCGGATTACGTCGGCAACAAGTCCACTCACATCTGGACTGGAGAGGACATCAACCCCGGCGTCTTTATACCCGGAACCTGCGATGGTGCGCCGTGCTCAACCGAAGATAACATCGACCAGAGACGGGTGCTCTATCTCATCAATCCGGTTACCGGCCCCGCGTTCTCGGACATTTATCACCTCGACGCCGGGTCCAATGGACAATACCAGGGCCTCTTGCTCAAAGCGCAGCATCGGTTCAGTGATCGCTACACGATCTTGGGCAATTACACCTGGTCTCATTGCATCAGCGAAGGTGATTTTCAGGGTGACTTGGGTGGGCCTCAAACCCAAGATCCCTTCAACCGGCGGGCGGAGCGCGGCAACTGTGGTTTTGACCTCCGCCAGATCTTCAACTTGACCTTCATTGCGCAATCGCCACATTTTCAAAACACCTGGACCAACAGGCTGCTGAGCAACTGGCAGCTATCCCCCATTGTCGCCTATCACACCGGAACCTGGTTTTACGCTCTCGACGGCGTCGATAATTCTCTGAGCGGCGTTGGACTCGATCGTCCGGACGTATCCGGAAATCCCTACGTCAAGAGCACTACCGGCGCGCTTCAGTGGCTCAATCCCAGCGCGTTCTCGCTCAGCCCCGTGGGCACTTTTGGCAACTCAGGAAAGTTTTCGCTGCTGGCGCCCGGATATTTCGACATCGACGCCGCAGTGATGCGGTACATCAACATCACTGAGCGCCATCGCGTGGAGCTGCGGTTTGAATTCTTCAATCTGCTGAATCACACTAACTTCGAGGCGCCAGACAACTACTTCACGGATGCGACCTTCGGCCAAATCCAAAGCGACGTAAGCCCGCGCATCCTGCAATTCGCGCTGAAGTATACGTTTTGAATTTCAACATGAAGCAGGAGGGGGTATCGGTGTCACTTGAACACCCCGAACGCAGTCATTCCCGCGAAGGCGGGAATCCATTGCAGAAGTCCTGGAGAAGGAAGGTATCAACGAAGTGGATTCCCGCCTTCGCGGGAATGACTGCGTTCGGGACGGCTCCGCCCGGCAAACGGGGCGCATCTCATACTTGCAGAACGTCCCCGTCGCGCGCCACCATCTGGTAGAGAACCGGGTTGACGAAAAAGCCCAGGAACAGGCGTGAAATCAGACCTGCGACCACAACGATGGCAAACGGACGCTGAGTGTCGGAGCCGATGCCGTGGGAAAGCGCCGCGGGCAGCAAGCCGAGGCAGGCCACCAGGGCGGTCATCATGATGGGCCGCAGGCGAAGCAAGGAGGCTTCGTAGGTGGCTTCGCGAATTCCCATGCCTTCGAGGCGCAGTTTGTTGATGTAGGAAACGAGGATCACAGCGGTCTCGACCGACACGCCCATCAGGGCGATGAGGCCCAGAACCGAGGAGACGCTGAAGGGCGTGTGCGTCAGCCTCAGGGCGAGCAGGGCGCCCACAGGCTCGGCGATCGCTACGCCGAGGGCAATGGTGAACGGAAACTTGAAGTTTCCGTAGAGGGCGAAGAGGATCAGGAAGATCACCACGACCGTGAGTGGGCCGATCACCGAAAGCTGGCTGCGTGCCGCCAGGTATTCGTCATACTCGCCTCCCCAGTTCATCCAGTAGCCCGAGGGCAGCGTGACGACGCGATTTACAGCTCGCTGACCGTCGGCGACGGCGCGGGCGAGGTCCCGTCCTTCGATGCTGTATCGAATGCCGATATACCGCGAGTTGTTCTCGCGGTAGATGAAAGAGGCGCCGTTGCCCTGCCGGATGTCCGCCAGCGAGCTCAGGGGAACCTGCCCGCCCGAGGGCGTGCCCACAAGCAGGTTGGAAATCTCATGCGCGTTCGAGCGAAACTGAGGCTCGCTGCGTACCACAAGGTCGAACAGCTTCTCGCCCTGGATCACTTGCGTGGCTGCCTGGCCTCCCACCGCGGCTTGCACCACCGCTTCCACGTCCGCGACGTTGATGCCGTAACGCGCAATCTTCTCGCGATCCACGTCCACCAGCAAGCTTGGCTGCCCGAGCTCCCGCACCACGGTCAGTTCAGCAAAGCCCGGCACTTGGCTAAGGATCTGTTTGATCTGAAGGGCCTTGTCTTGCAGCACGTTCAAGTCGGGTCCGTACACCTTCACGGCGAGCGAGCTCTTGAGGCCCGTCAGAGCCTCGTCAACCGCGTCTTCGGCAGGTTGGGTGAAGTTGAAAATGATACCCGGATAAGACTCCAGGCGGCGGCGAATGGAGTCGGTCAGCTCTTCCTTCGTATGAAGAGCGCCACTCCAGGCTTTGTCTTTGTAAGGCTTGAGCCCCACGTAAAACTCGCAATTGAAAAACCCGGTGGGGTCAGTGCCGTCGTCGGGGCGGCCCAACTCGGAGCCGACCTCCGTCGTCTGCGGGTAAGACATAAGAATGTCGCGAATCTGGGGTGCGATCTTGCTGGCCTCGTCGAAAGAGATCGTGTAAGGCATGGTGGCTCTTACCCAGAGCGCCCCCTCGTCGAGGTGGGGCATGAACTCGCCGCCGATCGACGGCACCAGCAGCAGCGTGCTTCCGAAGATGAGTGCCGCCGCCAACAGGGTAAAGCTGGGGCGGTCCATACACCAGCGGAGCTCGCCTCCGTAAACGCGCTTGATCCACTCAAAGGGACGGTTCACCCGCTCTCGAACCCCACCCTTGAACCAATACGAGGCCAACACCGGCACCAGCGTAAGAGCCAGGATCAAAGCGCCGACCAGGGCAAACGCCATGGTGTCAGCCATCGGATCAAAAAGCTTGCCCGAAGGCCCTGTCAAAGCATAAATCGGCACGTACCCTGCAATGATGACGGCCAGGGAGTAGAAGACAGGCCGGTCCACGTCACGCGCGGCCGACAAGATCACGTCATTCAGCGTGCAGTCCTGGCCCTGGCGAAGCCCGAGCTCGCGGTAGATGTTCTCCATGATCACCACCGTGCCGTCGATGATGATTCCAAAATCCACGGCGCCGATAGAGAGCAGATTGGCCGAGACGTCGTGCAGGCGCAGGAAGATGAAGGCGAAGAGCAAAGACAGCGGAATGGTGAGCGCGGTAATGATGGCGGCGCGCACGCTCACCAGGAAGAACATCAGCACGACCAGCACCAGGATCATGCCGCGCAGCAGGTTTGCCTCCACGGTGTCGGTCGTGAGGCGCACCAGAGCACTGCGGTCATAAAAAGGCCGGACCTTCACATCGGGCGGCAGTACCTGACGGTTGAGCTGTTCGGTTTTTTGCTCCACGCGCTCGAGGACGTTCTGCGTCTGCTCGCCGCGCCGCATGAGGATGACGCCTTCCACGGCATCGTCATTCTTCTCAAACCCGAACTCACCCAGGCGAGGAGCGTGCCCCATCGTGACTTGCGCCACGTCGCTCACGCGCACCGGCGCGCCGTTATTGCTGGCCACCACGATGTTGCCGATATCCGCCGTGTCTTTCACCAGGCCCAGGCCGCGCACGTAGTAGAACTGCCCGCCTTGCTGATAAAATCCGCCGCCGGTATTGCCATTATTGGCCGCCAGCGCCTCCTCCACCTGAGGCACGGTGAGATGGTAGTTGTAGAGGCGCGCCGGATCGACCAGCACCTGGTATTGCATGACGGTGCCGCCAAAACCCGAATCATCGGCCACGCCGGGAATCGACTTATAGGCGCGCTCCAGAACCCAATCCTCGATGGTCTTAAGCTCCTGAGGTGTGCGGTCCGGACTCTCGATCACATAGCGGTAGACGAGGCCGGTGGGGCTGAACAGGGGCGCCAGCGAAGGCGCTACGCCCTGGGGCAGGGTCACGTCGCTCAGACGTTCGAAGGCCACCTGGCGGGCGAAGTAGTTGTCTGTGTCATCCTCGAAGGTCAGGATAACGTCGGACAGCCCGTAGAGGGAGATGGAGCGCATCACAACAAGCTGAGGCACGCCATTCATTTCCACTTCGATGGGCAGGGTTACGAGGCGCTCCACTTCCTCGGCGGCGTGACCATCCCACTGGGTGATGATTTCGACCATCGGAGGCGAGAGGTCAGGGTAGGCGTCCACCGGCATGCGTTCAAAAGAGACGATGCCGGCCGCCGTGATGAACGCAACCAGCATCAGCACCAGAAAACGCTGCTTCAGAGCGAATTGGACAATGCGATGAACCATGAGGAGGTGACGAGCTGGCGCGATTCAGGCCGACCGCCGCCGTTAACGCTGCAACGAGTTGGCGAATTGCAGGAACAGGCTGCCATCTGCCGCCACCTGTTCGCCCTCGCGCAGCCCGGAGAGAACCTCGGTGCGCCCGCCCTGGCTTTCGCCGATCGAAACCAGCCGCTCTCCAAACTGGTTGGGCGCAACGGCGACGTAGACAAAAGGCTGATTCTCAGAATTCCGCAGCACGGCAGCATCGGGAACCGTGAGGGCGCGCGGGATGGTGGCCGCCCGCACTGTGGCCGTGACGTACATGTCCTTCTTCAGCTTTTCTTCCGGATTGTCGGTTACCAGGCGCACCTGCAGCGTGCGAGTAGTAGGGTCAACCGCGGGTGCAAGATAGGAAATGCGCGCCCGGAACGTGTTTGGATAAGCGTCCGTGGTGATCTCGGCCGGATCGCCCACGTGGACGTAGCCGAGGTCCTGCTGATAAACGTTGGCCAGCACCCAAACGCTTTTCATGTTCGAAATTGTGAAGCACTGCGTGGCGCCGGCCTGAAGAACCTGTCCCGGCGCCACCAACCGCTCAACAATTTCCCCCGCGACCGGCGCCAGCAGCGGAACCTGCGGTGAAGAGGGGTCTTGGACGAGCGAATCCGGATTCGGAATCCCGAGCACCTTCAGCGCCTGCTCCGCCGCCTGCAGGTCAGCCAGGGCCTGCTGGCGGGTGGACTGCGCTTGCTCCAAATCAGCCTGGGCGTTGGCGCCGTGTGCGTAAAGATCCTGGGCGCGGGCCAGGCCCTTCTCGGCGAGCGAGAGCGCGTCGCGCGCCTTCAGGTAATTGGTACGGTCCTGGGCGTAATCCGGGCTGGCGATCTCCAGCAGCGTTTGGCCGGTGCGCACAACGCTACCCGGCTCCACGAGTATTCTGGAAACAGGGCCTCCTACTTGCGTGATGACTGGTGTGGTTTCGAAGTTGTTGTAGGCCACGGATCCTGTAAAGCGTAGGACGCGCGGCAGCGGAGCGGACTGAACCGCTACCACCTGAACGTGCGACATTTGTTCTTGCGGCACGGTGAACAGTTCGGCCTTGGCGGTGCCGGACCGGTCCGACCCATAAGCGAGTGAAGGCTGGTTGGCATCGGCCGCCTGGCGCTGGCAAGAAGCGAGGAGGCCCACAAGAAGCAGCAGAAAGACCGCCATCCAGGCGGGTCTCCGGCGGCAACCGAAAACTCTTCCCATGACACACCCCTTAGGTTTCTTGAACCTGAGAGCCTGTTAACGGTGCTGTCTCAGGCGCGTGATTCGGGCCGGTGACAGAGCAGCCTGAAGAGCATCTGCGCCCGCGGCTGAATCAATCGCTGGCAAACTGAACACCGAGAAGCGACTTCGATCAAGTGGTTAGAGAAGGGGTGGGGCGCGACCATAGATCGATGCTGGCCGGTGACGGAGGGAATAGGCAAGTATGCGGTTGATGGCGAAGAAGGAATACGTCACAGCCTGCGGGTTCGCAGAAAGGGTGGCCGGCCGGGCTGCGCTTAATCGCATGATTTGGCAAACCGGACACAGCATCCAATCCTGTCCAGCCGGTGTTGCCACAGAAGGAGCGCGATTTAACGTGGCGCCGGTGGAAACCTTCGAGCCCGACGCATCTCCCTCGTGACAGTGAAATCCGGAGAGGCTGAGCAGGCTAACCTGCAGGAGCATAAGCCCGCTTGCTGCAAAGCGCCGAAACCGAAACCTCTGAGGGGAACGCACACCGTCATTGTGAACAAAGCGCGGCCGCAAGAAATCAAGTCAATTGTGGCGGTTTTGGCGGCGCATCAGAACGGAGGGATGGCTTGCAAAAGCTTCTTCCACTGCTATGATGAGTGACCACAGCCCCCGTGCGGGCCTGATTGGGAGTGGCGACGACGATCCATCGCGTGAATGTGCGAAGGTAGAAGGGGAGAGAGTCTATGACGTCATATGGCGCGATTGAAGCAGGGGGGACTAAGTTCGTCTGCGCCGTGGGAACGGGTCCACAGGATCTGCGGGACCGGTTTGAATTCGCGACCACGTCACCCGAAGAGACGGTGACCCGGTTGGTGGAGTACTTTCAGAGCCAGATGAAGCGCGAGCCGCTGGCTGCCATCGGTATCGCTTCCTTCGGCCCCATCGATGTGAATCCCGCCTCGCCACACTACGGCTTCATTACGTCTACACCCAAGGCGGGTTGGCAAAACACGGATTTGGTAGGCCCTGTCCGACGGGCGTGCAACGTGCCCGTAGGCTTTGATACGGACGTGAACGGCGCGGGGCTGAGCGAGCGCCAGTGGGGCGCGGCGCAGGGACTGGACACGTTTGTTTATGTGACCGTGGGAACCGGCATCGGCGGCGGCGGCATGGCCGCGGGACGGATGCTCCACGGAGTGCTTCACCCGGAAATGGGCCATATGCGCATTGCCCACGATTGGCAGGCAGACCCGTTCCCGGGCTCGTGCCCGTTTCACGGTGACTGCTGGGAAGGCTTGGCTGCCGGTTCCGCCATTGAGGCCCGCTGGGGCGGCAAGGGTCAGGAACTGCCGCCGGAGCATCGCGCTTGGGAGCTTGAGGCGCAGTACATGGCGCTCGGCGTCACGAACCTGGTGTGTACGCTCTCTCCGCAACGGATCATTCTGGGCGGCGGCGTCATGCGGCGTTCGTTTCTCTTCCCGATGGTCCGGCGGAAGACTTTGGAGCTGCTGAATAACTACATCCGGGTGAGCGAAATCACCGATCACATCGATGAGTACGTGGTGCCGGCCCAGCTCGGAGAGAACGCCGGTGTGTTGGGAGCCATCGCTTTAGCACTGGAGGTGGCCAAGACGAGGCAATAGGCGAGAGGCACGAGCCAATCGACCAACATGCGCTACTTTTCTTGGCCCTTGCCTATTGGCCCTTGCCTGTTTTTCAGCTCATGCTGGCGCTGTAGGCTAGGGTGCAGAAACCGGCCACCAACAAGGCGATTGCGCCTAACATCACGTTAATAGGCTTGCGTCCGCAGCCACGCCATTCGCCGGTGGCAAAGCCCCAGATGTTCGATGCGATGATGATAACCGACATGAAGAGCGGCCAGCCCAGAATGGGACCAAGGTCAGCCATGCTGGTGGCGGCAGAGCCATACACTTCAAGACTAGCCATCCAGAGGGCCGCCATCACGATGCCTAAGATCCAATTCAGCGCGGTGCCCGAAGCGCCAAACAGGCCAAAGCTCCTGTTCTTCCACCAAAGATAGGCGCAGTAAATGAGGTAGGGAACAACGGAAGCGGTGAGCAACGGCGCCCAGATGACGTTGGTTTGGTAGGCGGGGCTCGCTCCGAGAATAACGGCACGCTCCACCAGTGGTTTGCCAAATGCCAGCCCGAAATTGTTGAGCGGCGATCCCAGTCCGGCGAGAATACACATCAGCAGGCCCATCCCAAAGCTCATTTGCTTTTCTGTGGAGCGTAGCTCCCGCTCTGCGGTATGGCTTTCCTTCAGCCTGCCGGCTACGGCCGAGACCACAATCCCGGCAATGACAATCGCCACACCGAGCAGAATCATCTCGCCTTTCGGAGTGAAGATGAGGTCGCTCTCGAGAAACACGAGCGGCACAATCGAGCCCAGCGCTGTTGAAATCCCAATGGCGATCGCGAAGTTCAGCGAGAGTCCAAGAGCCGCGATGCCTAAGCCGAAGAAGACCTGTGCCAGCCCGAAGCCCAACCCAAACACCAGCAGCAGCTCGATCTCGCGAAGGTGCCCGCCGCCACGGTAGACATCCACAAGATTCGGCACGGTGAAATACGCCAGAACCCACGGAAGAATAAACATTGCTACCACGGCCCAGACGGACCAGATGTTTTCCCAGTTCCAGCGCCTGGCAAACTTTGTGGGAGTAGCAAAGCTCCCGTTCAGAGCGCCCGCAAGGAGCGAAAGACTTACACCCGAGGCGATCGGCGACATGACGTGTCCTCGAAGGATTCCCGTGCCGGCTGTTCAGGCGGTTGCCGCAGCCCGTTATCCGGAAAGTACAGGGGCGTATTGTACGACAAATCGGCGGGGCGTGAACAACTTTTGGACGTTGCCGCAGAGGGCATGGCAGTAGTGTCAGGCTCCTGTTTCGGCTGCGCCTGTCAAAACGTCATTCGCGCTCCGACTTGCGCCGCAAACGGAATGCCGACGGTGGTGCCGGGACCGAAGAAGTCACCTAGAGCACCGGAGGGTACTAACAGTTGACGCGGATTGGTGATGGGCGAGGTTTGAGTGCAGTCTGCGTTCAGGCAGAACGCCGTGGCGTGGTAAAGGTTATTGACAGGTGTGGGCAGCGCGGAGATGTCCGTAACGTAGTTGGCTCCGGGATTGTTGCGGTTGAACAGGTTGAAGAATTCAATGAACGGCGTCACTTGCCAGCGCTCTCGGATCTTAAACGGCCGGCTGACACGCATATCGAACTGAATATAGGGAGTGCAGCGGAATTCGTCGAGGGTGGTTTGCACTCCGTTCACCACGGCACGGTCATCCAGCGGATCGCCCGTGCCGTTGACATCCACGGGAGTGGTCAGCGTGATGGGCCGCGCGCTTTCAATCTGGCCGAGTAGCGACACTTCGAAGCCCGCCGGCGCGTGAAACACTCCGGCCACCACCAGCCGATCTGTGACGTCTTCGCCCGAGGGACCGAAGTCACCCGGCCCGAAGGCGTCTAACGGATTGCAGACCCCGTCTACATAGTCAAACAGCTCGCCGAGCACGCAACCCCACGTTTTTGCCCTGGAGAGCGTATAGTTCACAACCACGTTCACGCGGCCGGGGACATTTCCTTGCAGGTGCACCGACATGCCGTCGTAGCGCGAGCGATTGTCTGAGCGGAACAGAGTGAGATTAGGAACGTTGTTCATCTGGCTGTTCAGGTCCGAAGGGAACAAAGGCGAGAACAAGGTGTAGCCGGCTTGGTACTGGTAGCGGGCGAAAGAGTGCACGCCCTGCTCGTGGGTCCAGTCCGCGCTCAGGTTCCAGTTCTTGTTAAAAGCGTGTTGCGCTCCCGCAGTGATGTGGATGGCGTACGGCGTCTTATAGCCGGCGTCTATCAGGGACGCTGCACCTCCCGCATTGGCCCCAGGCACGCACCCGGGGTCGCCAGGTGCGACGCATGCTTCCGGAGCCTCATTCACCGCCTGAAGGGCTGTCACCCAGCCGTTCTGGGCAAGGTCACTGTAGAACATGCCGAAGCCCGCACGGAGTACTGTGTTGAAACTGTTCCCGGGAGAATACGCAACGCCGATGCGAGGCGCCAGCGCCCCTCGATAATCGTGCGGGGCCGTCACTGCGACAGGAATATCGAGCGCTTTGAGCGTGAGCAGGGCCGGATTCTGCGATTGTGAGCGCCCGGAGGCGGTGAAGAGTCCCCAAGTGGTGTCGTATCGCAGTCCGTAGTTAAGGGTAAAGTGCGGCGTCTCTCTCCACGAGTTTTCTGCATAGAATGCCAGCCGCTGTACGTTCTGTGAAAAACTCCCGTTCGTCTCGGGAGTAGACATGCAAGTGGTTCCGTCGAGAGCTGTGGCGCCGCATACCAAGTCTGCCGAAAACTGTGTCGGGTTCTCAGCATAAAACGTGGGATCCATGGTGAACACGGTCAGGTTCTCGGCTGTGCCTGAGAGCGCACCGCTCAACACGGGCTCGTGTATGAAGTCCACCCCGAATCGCGGCGCGTTCCCTCCCTGCGCGTGGCTGACGTCGTAACGGAACTGGTACTTCTGTTGTTTGCGCAGCACCGGAAAGGCCGTGATGGGCGTCACGAACTGGTTGTCGCCAAACGTCTCGAAGCCTGAGATGGTAGAAGAAGTCGCACTGAAAGGAAACGCCAGCGCAAAGCCCAATTGGCTGTTGCGCGTCTCTGTGCGGCGCAAGGTGCTGGCGTCAAAGGTAAAGGATCCGAGCCAAGTAGGGCTGAAAGTGTACTGATTGTGGAGCACAACGTTGAAGTAGTTGGAGCCGGAAGTTGCGCCTGTGGAAGGCAACGTAGCCTGCTGCACCAGATCGTTCCGTGTTGTGTAGTTGTCATTGGATCCCCGCAGAAACCACTGCGAGCGCGACGACTGTGACCAATCAAAGCGGAGCGAGCTGAGATAGTCATGGAATGGGACGGGCACATGGGTCGGCACCGGGATCGACTCTACTCCCGGAATCAGGCCCTGGGCTGCCAGCGACGCCAGCGCGGTGAACTCCGACAGGCTGGCCGGACTGTAGTTGATACTGGCGTCCTCGTGGACGGCTTCTAGCGACGCGAAGAACCAAAGTTTGCTCTTCTCGATGGGTCCGCCCAGGGTTCCAATGTAATTCTGCCGAGAGAACGGCTGCTTGGGCTCGGGCGGGGGATTATCGATGGGAAAGCGCGCGTTGAGCGCCGCTGCCCGCTCGTAGAAAGCCGCGTCACCGTGCCAGTCATCGGCGCCGCGCTTGGTGGTGATCACCACAGAGCCGGCCGTGGTGCGCCCGGTGTCAGCGTCTTCCTGCGCCGTGCGAAAGGCGAACTCCTGGATGCCGTCGGACGAAAAGTTTTGTAGAAATCCCCCGATGTAATCGTCCGAATTGTCACCTCCATCCACGGAAAGCTGGTTGTTCAAACCCGAGCTGCCGCCGGTGGAGACCGCCGTGATGCGCGCCTTCGTGGGGTCGGAGGGTTCCACGGGTTCGGTACCGGGCACGAGATACGCGATGTTGGCGAAGCTTCGATTCGCCAGTGGGATGGTTTCCAGGTCCTGTGCCGTCACGACGCCGCCGCGCACGGCGCTGGTGGTGTCGATAGGCTGCGTCGTAATGGACGAAGCCTCGCCCTGTACGATAACCGCTTGACGGACGGATGCGGGTTGCATCGTCACCATGATGTTGCGCGCCGAGCTCACCGCCACCGTCACATCCGAACGAGCCTCTGCAAACCGTGGGGCGTTCACAATCACTCTGTACGGGCCCGGCCAAAGATTATCCAAGCGAAACTCGCCGCGAGTATCCGTCGAGATTTGGCGCTCGACGCTAGACTGGAGCGCTTGAACCGTAATCTTGGCGGTGGACACTCGGCCGCCCGTCGCGTCCTGTACCACGCCTTGGAGCGTTCCTCCGGCGCTCTGTGCGCGTCCAGCGGACGGCACCAACATGAGGGCAATCGCCAAAAGCGCAGATTGTTTCCACGGGTCCGCACCCCAATTTGACTGCATCCGATAGTTTTCCTCCATGGAGCGGCGATCGGGCGGCAATGCCCAAACGGTGGTGCAGCGACGCCGCACCCGAACGAGATGCACCCAATCGCGTCGCGCGGCAAGGCGCCAACTGTGTTTGGACGGGACAAGTCGCCTTTTTCTTCCCTCGTCATTTCGGACGCTGGTGGAGGTTGTACACACTGAGATCAATCTCCCGCCTGATAAACTAGAAGATGGAAGTTCTGCGAAGCATTCTACGACCATGATCCAGCTCTCTTCTGCAGGAAAACACTTCGGCTCCAAAGTCCTCTTTGAGGGCCTCGACTGGCTTTTGACGCCGGGAGAGCGCGTGGGCCTGGTGGGCGCGAACGGCACCGGAAAAACGACACTGCTCAAGGTATTGGCGGGCCTTGAGTCACTTGATGAAGGGTCGCGCTCCGCGGCCAAGGGCATTACCACGGGGTACCTTCCCCAGGACGGACTATCGCTATCCGGGCGCACGGTGTTGCAGGAATGCCTTTCCGTCTTCGGCGATCTGCTGGACATGGAAAAGGAAATGGAGACGCTCCATCACCGGATGGCCGAACTTGATCCGGAGAGCGACGAGTACCACCGCGTGACGGAGCGCTACCACCGCATTGAAACCGAGTTCCAGGGCCGCGACGGGTACTCGCTGGAAGCGCAGGCGCACACAGTGCTCAATGGCCTCGGCTTTTCGCGCGACGATCGGGATAGCCCCACCGAGGAATTCTCCGGCGGCTGGCAGATGCGCATCGCCTTGGCGAAGCTGCTGCTCATCAAGCCTGATCTGTTGCTGCTGGATGAGCCCACCAACCACCTCGATCTTGAGGCGCGTAACTGGCTGGAACAGTACCTGGAGGACTATCCCTCCGCCTTCGTTTTGGTCTCTCACGACCGCTATTTTCTCGACGTCACGGTGAAGAAGATCCTCGAAATCTGGAACCGGCGGGCTTACTTCTACACCGGGAACTACGAACATTACCTCACGCAAAAAGAGGCGCGCGGCGCCCAGCTTGAGGCGGCTTACCGCAACCAGCAGGAGCGCATTCAGCAGCTCGAAGTCTTCATCAACCGGTTCCGGTATCAAGCCACCAAGGCCAAGCAGGTGCAGAGCCGGATCAAAGAGCTGGAGAAAATCGACCGCATTGAGCTGCCGCCGGAGGAGAAGACGATTCACTTCTCGTTTCCTCAGCCCCCGGCGAGCGGGCGCCTGGTGACGGAGTTTCGGAACGTCGCCAAGAGCTACGGCAGCAAGCTGGTGTTTGAAGGCGTGAACTTCATCATCAATCGTGGCGACCGCGTGGGCTTGGTGGGCGTGAACGGTGCCGGCAAGTCGACGCTGATCAAGCTGCTGGCGGGCGCGGAGAAACCAACGGCCGGTGAGCTTCGGTTGGGCCACAACGTGGAAGCGGATTATTTCGCGCAAGACCAATACAAGGCGCTTGACCCCGCCGCGCGCCTCATCGACGACCTTGCCACCGTCGCACCCGGCGCCCTCAGCGGCCAGACGCAACTTCGCACCCTGCTGGGCTGCTTCCTGTTCTCGGATGACGAGGTCTTCAAGCGCATCGGTGTGCTTTCGGGCGGCGAGCGCAACCGTTACGCGCTGGCGCGCATGCTGCTGCAGCCGCCGAATTTCCTGCTGCTCGATGAGCCTACCAACCACCTCGACCTGCGCGCCAAGGATGTGCTGCTGGAGGCGCTCGCCAAGTTCACTGGAACCGTGGTGTTTGTCTCGCACGACCGCTATTTCATTGACAAGCTTGCGACGCGTATCTTCGAAATCGAGAGCGGCGCGCTCAACGACTATCCGGGCAATTACGAGGATTATCGTTGGCAGAAAGAAGGCCGGACGGGTGACCGCAGAGACGACGGCATCCCCGCATCGCAGCCCCTCCGGGACAACGAGACGGGACGGCAGCGGCGCGAGGAGCCGCACGCGCAGGGCAAAAAGCTGAACCCTATTCTCCTGCGAAAGCTGCGAAGCCGCCACGACGAGCTCGAACAGGAGGTCGCGCGCCGCGAGGTTGAGATCACTTCGTACGAGCTCGATCTTGCGAACTTCAAGAGCGCCGAGGAGTCTATCCGGCTTGCGAAGCTGATCGACGAGCGGCGTTCTGAGTTGGCGGAATTGATGAAAGAGTGGGAACAGCTCGAGCTCACCCTCGACGAGGCAGGGCAGGCCGTCGCGAATGACAGATGAGTGGCAGGTGCCGTAAAATCCATGGTGGCGTTCGACGGGGCGCTGTTTCGGAGTTTGGACACATGACCTCAGCGGCCGGCAAGGCATTTCGCACCTGTCTCTTCTTGCTTGCATCGACTCTTCTCGTGGTCAGCGCCGCAGCTCAGGATCAACCCCAACACGCTCACGTCGCGGCTAACCTGGAAACCACGAAGGGCGCCTTCACGAAGCCTGAAACCATTACGGGAGCGCTGGCGGGTGTGGACCCCACCAAGGGATTGATTATCGTCGCTCGCCGAGGTCCGAACGAACCGCCGACGCTCCAGCTATCCTGGAGTGAGAAGGCGTCTTCAACCCCGGGACAGCACGGCGAGATGAGCTCCATCACTGCGAGCCGGGTTCCTGGCGAGACCGATTACGATTTCAGAGTCACCAGCGCGACCCTGATCGAGGTCAACGGAGTTCGTCAGCCACTCACAAGCCTAGCCGCACTCTCAAACGCCAACACCAAAGTCCGATTCACGCCCAGGCGCGACGGCGATTTTGCCCTGGAGATCAGCGTCACGCATTGAGGCGCAGGCGCCGCAGCCTTTTCCCGCGAGGAATCCCCGCCGATCAAGGTAACGTTTTCCGCATCGCCCGTTTGAAAGCCTGGTTTCGCAGTTTCGTCGAAATTTTTTCAAGAAATGCCCCAAATATGGCTTAACTCATTACAGATCAATAGAATACAAAATTGGGTTCGTACCCCTCGAAAACTTTGAAAATGACCCCAATTTTCGACTTTAATTGACTCTATCCACATGAGTTATAAGCATTGGGTTCGTTCGACCCGCGCCGACCCCGTCTTCTCCCTTATCTTCACCCCTGAAATTTCAACCATCACCCGCCCTCGCCCATCATTCTCGTAGATCAAAATGGGACGATGGGTACTGGTGAAAATCTTGCGACTGATTATTTTGAGCCTGCGTATTCAGCGAGTTAGGGTGTGGATTTCCCCGGCTGGCCGGACGCTGGTCTGCTCACTGTGACGAATCTTTACGGTTTAGGTTCTGTCGTTCGTAGGGCCGAGGCTTGCCCCGGCCAAGGCCTCGCGTTCGTCATACTCCACCCTGTAGCTCTTCGACAACGCCCCCCACCTGAGCCGCTTGGCTCCTTCAGAGCGCGGTCGGCAGCGCTTCATAAGGGCTTTGCACCTGCAGAAAGAAGGCCTCTGCCCGTTCACAGCCACTCTCGATGCCGCGGAACTTCGCCACTTGGTCCTGCAAGGTGTAGAACTTGTCGGGCGATTGAGAGGCGTGGGCGTAGCAGGCGGCGCGCTTCACGGGTTCGTTCGCGGTAATGTTCACGTAGTGCGTGGGAGAGAATTGCAGCGTATCTTCTCCGTTCGACACCTCGTAGTAGTAGAGGGCAAATTTCCTACCCATCTGCAGCCAGGCGTCGAAGGCCAGGGCCGAAGTGGCGCGATGGTCGCGGTGGGCGTCGATGGGCCACTGTGTGAACACCACGTCCGGCCGCTCTGCCTCCAGGATCTTTCGAAAGTCATCAAAGTGCCCCGCATCAAGCACCGCGTGGCCGTTCGTCTGGCCAGCATACGCAGGACGGGCCTTCAGAATCTGGCAGGCCTTGCTGGCCTCAGCCATCCGCTTGGAAGCGGGCGCTCCGCCCTTTGACGCCGGCCACTCGCCGTTGTTCAAGTAGAGCAGCACGACCTCGTGACCGAGGTCCGTATAGCGAGCGATGGTTCCGCCGCAGCCGTATTCGGGGTCGCCGGGATGTCCACCGGCCACGATCACCTTCAGCTTGCGCGTTGTTGCCGCTTGCGAAGCAGTCTGACTCTGGCCGGCGGCGTCCGCCGCCGGGAGTCCAACCGCCAAGGCGGTTGCCGCCTGGCGGGCGTGCCTTAACAGATCACGGCGCGTGACGGGGGTCATTCTCATGCTCCCTGGAAATCTCGACACGTCGTCACCCCGCACAAGGGCAATCGAAGCCTCTCGAAGACTCTACAATGGATTCCCGCCTTCGCGGGAATGACGACGTCTAGGATGAGAGGCACGCATCTCACTTCGGATGTAGACGCACGCATCTCACTTCGCGGACGCATGAGCCCACTTGGACCAAATCTCGGGATCGCTCAGCATCTTGATGTAGACGCCGCCCACCACGGATCGCGCTTGAAACCCGGCCTGCTTGCCGTCGGTGGTCCAATACCAGTCGGTGAGCGGCACGCGGGTGGGCGATTCGCTTACCCAGTTGTAAATCGGCGAGAGGATGGCCTGAAAGTCCGCCGGTGACGTGGCCAGCGTGGCCGTCCACAGCTCCCAGTCGAGTTTGGTGTAGGGTTTTCGATTATCGAGCGGCAAGCCGAAACGGCCCAGTTTGCTTTTGTAAAACTTGATTTCAGTTTCAGCCACCGTGCTTGGGAAGAGCTTATAGCCCAGCAGGGTGTCCCACACCAGGTTGTACTTCTGGCTCCAGGTGCCGGGCTTATCAAACGCCAGCCGGTAGTGATCCCCGTCGTTGGCCATCTGCACCCATTGCGTTGCGAAATCGGCGGCTGTCTTGCCGTAAGCGGCGGCATCGTCGCTGTGTCCCGTCATCTTGCAGAGCTCGGCGTAGCCGGCGAGCGCCTCGATGGCCTTCAGCGAGAGATTGGCGTTGTGCGCGAGGTGGCCCGCGAAGTCGTCGGTGCAAAGCTGGTTTGCCGGATCGAGACCTTCCTTCTTCAGGTAGTCCGCCCATTGAGCCAGCACCGGCCAGTATTTTTGGGCGAAATCGGCGTTGCCCTCGATCTTGGCGAGCGCCGCCACCAGGATCAGCATGTTGCCGCTCTCCTCCACCGGCATCTGATCCTCTTCGGTCTGCTCCCTTCCTCCGTACACCTGCCCGTCGGCCAGCGGATAGGTGCCGAGGTCGTGGGGCGCAAAGGGAAAATGCCAGCGTCCGGAGCGGGCATATTCCAGCACGGGCACAAGCTGCGCCTCCAGCAATTTGGGATTCAAGAGCAGCAGCAAGGGCGCTCCGGGATAGATCACGTCCACGGTGGCGATGCAGCCGTTGCTGAAGTTTTCCTTGGGGAAGAAGAACGGCTCCCCGTTCGGGCCCGCCACCAGCTTATTGGCCGCCAGGCTCTGGCGATAGGCAAGCGACGCGAGACGCGCGTATTCGTCTCCCCCTTGCCGCTTCAGATCAGCGGTCAGGCTTTCGTCAAACGCCCGGCAACGCTCGCTGAGCGAGGCATAGTCCCTTGCAGCCCACTGGAGCAGGTCGCTTGCCTTGGTGCCATCCCGACGCCAGTAGGCGCGCAGACGCTGATTGAGATATTCGATGGACCAGATGTCGTCATAGGCCAGGATCAGGTAACGCTCCGCGGGCTGGGCCGCTACCTGACCTAAGTCCATCGAAACCGCCATCACTGGCAAACCGTCATCCACAGCGCGCGGCTGGTGCGTGTCGTCCGGCGGCAGCGACGTTCCGGCCATGAAGCTCTGGCGCGGGCTGTGGTGGTCCGTGATGGTCTCATTCGGCGCGAAGGAGTCGGGCACCGCAACGTAGGCATAGCCCCAGTCGATGCGGAGGTCATCGCCTCTTCTTTGCAACGGGTGCTGGCGATCCCTGCCCACTCGCATGACTTTGAGCCCGGGAACATCATCGTGCCGCCAGGCGACCGTCTGTTCCGGCGTGTCCACGGCCAGTTCGCCCGAAGCGTCAAAATAGATGGCGACCGTGTGCGAAGCGCCGTCAAGCGACCGAACCTGCCAGGTGAGGTATGTGGCCGGACGCGACAGCACATCCAGATCGCCGGGCAAGAGCGGCGTCATGAAGGTGAGCGTGACGTGAACGCCGGCGCCCTCAAACTCATAGACGGTGCGTGTGGGCCACACTTGGAGGCCAACTTGGTCCAAAGCGGGAACGGATTCAGGCCGGTTGCCCATCAGGCGATAGGCCTTCCCGTCCACCCGGACCATGCTGGTGAGCGACTGCTTGGCGCCCGTCCAGTGGTGCGTCGCGTCATCCGTGAGCCTGTCGGCAAACGACCAGACACTGAAATAAGGATCGCAAGTCACCAGGGGAACAGCGGGCGGCCGAAAGCGGTCTTCGGCTGCCACTCCGCACGTCAGGCCTGCTGACAGCGCCCCTAGAAGTGTCAAGATTGTGCTGAGACGATGCAACATGAGTTTGGCTCCCCCTATTCTCTGACTCTCCTCTGCGGTCACCCATCAAGCCGATCGAAAAGCGGAGGCTCCATCATGCATCAATTTTGTGTTTGAACAAAGGAACACATGAGACAAAACGGTGCTGCTGAGAGGCCAAACCGCGTGGTGGCGCGTCCGCTCGGGTTACACTGAGAAGACGCTATTCTCAGAAAGTTCGCGCGTTCACGACGCGTCTACGGAGGTTCATTGAATTCATCGATTCGCAATGTCGCCATCATCGCGCACGTCGACCACGGCAAGACGACGCTGGTGGACGCCATGCTGAAACAGAGCGGCATCTTCCGCCAGGGCGAAGCGGTGGTGGAGCGTGTGATGGACTCGAACGAGCTTGAGCGCGAGCGGGGCATCACCATTCTGGCGAAAAACACGGCCATTACCTATCATGGCGTCCGCATCAACATCGTGGATACACCCGGTCACAGCGACTTCGGCGGCGAGGTGGAGCGCGCCCTAAAGTTAGTGGATGGCGTGCTGCTGCTGGTGGATGCCAGCGAGGGCCCGCTGCCCCAAACGCGTTACGTGCTGCGCAAGGCCCTCGAAGCGCACCTGCCTCCTATTGTGGTGATCAACAAGATTGACCGCAGCGACGCGCGTCCGCAAGAGGTGGTGAACGAGGTGTATGACCTCTTCATCGATCTCGACGCCGCCGAAGAACAGCTCGATTTCCCGATCCTTTACACGATTGCCAGGGACGGCATCGCTAAGAAGGCCCTGGACGATCGTTCGGAAAATCTTCAGCCGCTGTTTGAGACCATTCTGCAAACCATTCCGCCGCCCGGCGGCGAGCCCGAGGGCGTGCTGCAGCTTCTGGTGGCCAACCTGGACTACAGCGAATATCACGGGCGGCTCGCGCTGGGACGGATCTTTTCCGGCACCTTGCGTCGCGGCGATGAGGTGGCCATCGCCAAGCTGGACGGCAGCCTTCAGCAGACGCGCATCACCAAGCTTTACGGCTTCGAGGGCCTGGAACGGACTGACTTGGAGAGCGCCGAGGTGGGTGACATCGTGGCCATCGCGGGTGTGGAGGGCATCACCATCGGAGAGACCGTCACCAGCGTCGCCTCACCCGCGCCACTGCCGCACATCCCCATCGATGAGCCCACCATCTCTATGGTGTTCACTGTGAACACCTCGCCCTTCTCGGGCCGCGAAGGCAAGTACGTTACCTCGCGCCACCTGCGCGAGCGCCTGGAAAAAGAGCTGCTCACGAACGTCTCCATCCGCGTGGAGGAGATGGCGAACACGGACTCGTTCAAGGTGATGGGCCGCGGCGAGCTGCAACTGGCCATTCTCATCGAGATGATGCGGCGCGAAGGCTATGAGTTGGCGGTGGGGAAACCCGAGATCATCACGCGCTCGCTCAACGGCAAGGTTCAGGAGCCTGTGGAGCAGCTCATCATCGACGTGCCGCAGGAATTTGTGGGCGTGCTGATGCAGGAGATCGGGATGCGTAAGGGCGTGAACACCAAGATGGTGAGCCATGGCACCGGCGCGAGTGGCAGCAGCCGCGTGCGGCTGGAGTTCAACATTCCTTCCCGTGGCTTGATCGGTCTGCGCGGCGAGATCCTCAAAGCCACGCGCGGCACAGCCGTGATGAACACCCTCTTTGAGGGTTATATCGACTGGCAGGGCGATATTCCATCGCGCCTGACCGGCTCGCTGATTGCCGATCGTGCGGGCCGCACCACAGCCTACGCCCTATGGAATTTGCAGGAACGCGGGGAACTCTTTCTCGGACCCGGTGTGGAAGTCTACGAGGGCATGGTGATTGGCCAGAACGCGCGCTGGGATGACATGGACGTGAACGCGGTCAAGGAGAAGAAACTCACGAATATGCGCGCGTCGGTTGCCGACGAGGCCATCCGGCTGATTCCCTTCCGGCCGCTGACCCTGGAGGAAGCTATCGAGTTTATCGCCGAAGATGAGTACGTGGAGGTGACACCGCAATTGATCCGGCTGCGCAAAAAGATTTTGCAGTATAACCAGCGGCCGAAGAAGCACCGGAAAACCAATGATGAACGATGAATGCGGAATGATGAATAGTGAATTCTGAATGATGAACGACGAACCGCGGAAGGAAGAATTCATTGTTCTGAATTGTTCAGAATTCATCATTCGCTTACGTCGAGGCCCAGGACGAAATTGCCCGATCGTTCCGGGATGAAATAAACAGTGGCCGGCTTGTCCTGAAACTGAGTTAAGTCGGCCAACGACACGCGTTGATGGCCTATTTTAATTAGGCTATGAGTCGTAATTCTAAAGCTATAATCCGTCTCGCCCGGGCCCGGCGTCGCCTTGACCGTGTCGGTCTTGACAACCTCATGGGTGCGCGGATCCATTGTTTCAGTGCCGCTGAGTTGGGTCGATGCAGGTTCGCCGGGTCCGCGTCGCATCAGGATCACCAGTCCTTCCTGTGGATTCACCAGGGTAAGTGTGCCAACGATGGTTTCAGGCTTCCCAAATCCGCCCTTCGAATCTTGAGAGTGAGCCCCAGGCTGGTTGTAAGTAACCGGTTTCGTCGCCTGTGCGCCGAGGGGTAGAGTACCGGCGAGAAGTGCCAAAGGAAGCAAGAAGGTGGAAGAGTGAACCCGTCCCTTAATACCTTTCATTGGTCTGACCTCCAGAGCGGCCGCCTGCGCGATTAACGACAAATCTCGCGCCGAGCTGCTGCGAAGACAAGCCAGTCGGTGCGAGACTTCACCCATGCGAGACGTGTCCTCGCAGCCTGCCGCGAGTCTCGGTAAAGATATTGCACTCGGCATACCAAAGGAGACAGTGGCTACAAGAGTGTCGACCATTTGTGGTGGTATCAGTGACTTAGGAGACTTGTGACGCGGGACCATGACATTAGCTGCCGGAGTGGCACGGGTAAGTTTTTCCAAGTCCCAAAGCGGGCGGGAAGGGCCGGGTTGCCGGGAGGAAGAAGGAAGCCGCAGACCGCGCCGAAAGCGCGGTCTGCGGCGAGAGCTGGTTGGTTATTGGCTCTTTTTGGCCGCTTCCATCGCCTTGCCGATGAAGGCGCAGGCTTCATCGCTGTACGGCTTCTTGAAGCTGGAGGGCCAGTTTTGCTGATCGGCGTAAAGGCGCTTCAGTCCCGCCTGGACTTCCGGGTTGCCGCCCGTAAATCCCGCTAGGAGCTTTTGCCAGCGCGCCGCCAGCGCCTGGGCGTGATCGCTTGCCGGATTCTCACCCGCAGCGTTTGCCGCCTCGACTTCTTGAATGAGCGCGGCCCAATCCTGCTCCACCTGGCGAAGCATTTCGGGAGTCCATTGCTTGCCTCGTTCGGCGAGATCGGAAAGGGCCGTATCGGAATAGTATTTCTTGGTCCATTCTGTGTCTTGTTGCATGTTGATCACCTCGATGATTTGTCGGAACACTTCCCAATCGGTGCCGGCGTCAGGGACGCGCATCGTTCGCCGCCGAGTGCCGGCAACGGCAGCCTTCTGCGCATGGGACGCCGCCACGTGCTCAGCTCTTTCGATCGCCTGGATGGCCAGGTCCAGCCGGCTCCGCTTCTCCTCAATGATCTTGCGCTGGAGTCGAAGCATCACCGGAAGATCGAAAGCCTTGCGATGGAGAAGATCCCTGATTTGCTTCAAAGAGAAGCCGATGAACTTCAGGGTGACAATCTGCTGTAAGCGCGCCAGATCGCTTTCCGCGTACAGGCGATATCCGGCGCTCGTGCGACCGCTGGGCTTGAGGAGCCCCAGACGGTCGTAATGATGAAGCGCTCGAACGGTCACTCCCGCGCGCACCGCAAACTGACGTGCCTGATACAAGTTCGTGCCCTTCACCGCAACCTCCCTTCGAGTTGCAGGTTAAGGTCTGACGTTACGTCAGGGTCAAGCTATTTTTTTTGATTATTTTTCGGGCGCCTCGGAAGAGGTGGTGGTTGTTCGTTGTCGGACGTCGATTGTCCGTGGTCCGTTGTCAGTGGTCAGTGGCTGGGAGCATTACAACTGATGACCATCTGACAGCGAAATCTGACTACTGACGACTGAGAACGGACAACCGCAGCGCTGAAGGCAGAGGAATCAAACCCCTTCCCTCATTGAGTCAATGAGCCGATGAGTCAATCCCTCAATCACCCGATGCCTACACCTGCTGCGGCACCACGAAAGGCGGACGATAGCCGCGGTCGCCGTCGCGCAGCAGTTGATCGGCCTCGTCGTCGCCATCAGCGAATCCTGTCTTCGGATCTACCTTGAGCGTGCGCCCCAATCGATAGGAAGCGTTGGCCAGATGGACCAGCGCGGTCGAAAGATAACCTTCCTCAATCGGCGCGTGCACTTCTTCCTGGTTGCGGCTGCGGACGCATTGAATGAAGTTCTCGAAGTGGTTGCCGACCTTACTCACCTTCATGGGTCCGGGCTCCTGCTTTTTGCCAAGCCAGGTGCGATAGGAATCATAGCCGTTGATGGCGAGATAGCCCTTCGACCCATAGAAGATGTTGCCGATGGTTGCGCCCGCTCCGAAGCTCATTTTGCCCGCGAGGCCGGCTTGAGGCACGCCTTCACTTCCGAAAGCAGCGGTGCCGATTTCGGCCTCGTGGTTCGTGATCCAGTGACGCACTTCAAACTCAAGCATCTGCCGCTTGCCGTTCGGGAGATCGTATTCGAAGGCGCAGTTCAGCGTGTTCGGCGTCTGTTGATCGTCGTCGAACATGAAGTGGCCGCCGATGGCCGAGACCTTGTTGGGAATTCCCAAGCCCAAGCCCCAGCGGGCGATGTCAACCTCATGGATGCCCTGGTTGCCGATGTCCCCGTTGCCGGTGTCCCAGATCCAATGCCAGTTGTAGTGAAAGCGATTTTTCGTAAACGGCTTCATGGGCGCGGGACCCGTCCAAAGGTCATAATCCACGCCGGCGGGCACGGGCTCCACCGGCGCCTTGCCGATGGTATCGCGCCACTTGTAGCACAGTCCGCGCGCCAGGTAGACTTCGCCGATCAGCCCCTCGCGCAGGTGCCCGATGGCCTCGCACACGGCTTCATTCGACCGGCTCTGGCTGCCGTGCTCCACGATGCGGTTGTATTTCTTCGCCGCGGCAACAAGCTGCGCGCCTTCCCACACGTTGTGGGAGCACGGTTTTTCGCAGTACACATCTTTGCCGGCCTGGCAGGCCCAAATGGCCATCAGCGAGTGCCAGTGGTTAGGCGTGGCGATGGAGATGGCGTCAATCGAGTGGTCGTCGAGGAGCTTGCGCACGTCGATATACGTGGCGGGTTTGGGGATGCCTCTTTGCGCCATTTGTGCCAGGCGCTTATCCAGCACGTTCTGGTCAATGTCGCAGACGGCGGCGATCTCCACGTTCGCAAGCTTCGAAAATTCCTCAACGTGGTCCCATCCCCGTCCGCGGATGCCGCAGATCGCCAGGCGCACGCGATCGGAGGCGCCGAAGACGCGGTTCGGTTGGGTGATGAACGTGATCCCTCCCAAGGCCGCGATGCCCGCGCCTGCCTCCGCACCCGTCTGCAAGAATTTGCGCCGCGTAACTTTCGACTCTTCGGGCATAGCACCTTCCTCCTTAAACGGATTGATTATAGCGCCGCTGGCAGAGGGTTGGAGACAGTTTCACCACCATGAGACTCAGGCCGCCACCAAAGGACGGACGCGACACTCTAATAGACAGGCCCATCGCGGGGAATGACGGAGCCCGCGTTGCGTGCTCAGTTCGGTGGCGCGTGATAGAATCACGTTTACCCCAAAACTTTTCAGAACGATTGTGGAGGTGGAAATCATGGCAGTTATGAATGCAGTGAAAGCAGTGGAGCGGCCGGCGCGGTCCAGTGCTTACGGCAATCGCGTGCGCGAGATCCTGAGCTGGTATGAGAGCGACAATCCCGGCACTAAGGCGAACATCGCGCGCTTGCTGACGCACGGCTATCTGGCAGGCACCGGGAAACTGGTGATCCTGCCGGTGGACCAGGGATTTGAGCACGGACCCGCGCGCAGTTTCGCCGCGAACGCGGCCGCGTACGATCCCGACTATCACTACAAGCTTGCGCTTGAATCCGGCTGCAATGCCTATGCGGCTCCGCTCGGATTCATTGAGAGCGCGGCCGCGCGCCATGCGGGCGAAATCCCGCTGATCCTCAAGCTGAATGACCACGACGTGCTGCACGATGAAAAGGATCCGTTCTCCGCGCAGACGGCGAGCGTCCGAGACGCGTTGCGCCTGGGCGCGGTGGCCATCGGCTTCACGATCTATCCCGGATCGGCGCGCGTGCAGGAGATGTACGAGCAACTGCGCGCGCTGACCGAAGAAGCCAAGAGCTATGGCCTTGCGGTGGTGGTGTGGTCTTACCCGCGCGGCTCGTCAATTTCGAAGGAAGGCGAAACCGCTATCGACGTGGTCGCGTACGCGGCGCACATCGCGGCCCAACTCGGGGCGCACATCATCAAAGTGAAGCTGCCGAGCGAGCACATCGAGCAACCGGAAGCCGCCAAGGCCTACGCGAAGGCCGCCGTGCCCATTGCAACTCTCGCGGACAGGGTTCGGCACGTTGTGCAGAGCTCCTTCGACGGCAGGCGCATCGTCATCTTTTCCGGCGGCGCCACGAAGAGCGACGACGAGGCGGTGTACGATGAGGCGCGTGCCATCCGCGATGGCGGCGGCTTCGGCTCCATCATCGGCCGCAACTCGTTCCAGCGTCCCCATGACCACGCCGTAGAATTCCTGCGAAACATTATGGAGATTTACTCAGGCGAAAAGGCCTGAGGCCGCCAGAAGGGCGGGGTTTTAACCAGGCTTTAACCCCGCCGCTGTGAGTTGCGATTGATCGTTATCCACTTCACACGCTGGACATGTTCGTGAAGACGAACTCTCCAGCGTGTGAAGCATATCGAATCGGAGTGCTGCTTCTCGGCGGGGTTAAAACCCCGCCCTTTTTCCGCAGGTCAAGACCGTTGAGGGCTACCGCCTAACCCATATTCACAAAGGGCTCGCCGCCGCGAGGCGACCACTTGGTGAGGATGTCATCGAGCGGCTTGGCTGCCTCGGGCGCCGGCACTTTGTCGCGCAAGAGCACATCCTTGGCGGTCACCGCGTGACCGTAGAGGCGTTGGTTTCCATCCTCGTCCTGCTTGATCACGCTGCCGACCAGTGAGAGCCCCGCAAAAAGCCCTCGGGACCGCGAGTAGGTAAGAATCTCGGCGTGTAGCAACACGTCCGTCTCCGCCTTGGCGTCACGGCCCACGGGACCCGCGGCGGCAGAAACGTCACCGCCCAGCTTCACTCCGCTCTGCAGCAGCTTGCGGGCGCCGCCGGAGTTCATCACAATAAAGACGATATCCGTGGACTGGCCGCCGATCTGCAGTCCGTAGCTTCCACCATAAATCGTAAACATGGAGGGCGCGCCCCAAGCGCCGGTTCCGTGGATGCGGCACACCAGGGCGCCGCGGCCAAAAGAGCCTCCCACGATGAAGGCGCCTTTCTTTTCTGCTGGCACAATACCCACGCACACTGCCTTATTCAGCAGGTCGAGAGGGATCCCGTTCTCGGGTGTCGACATAATCTCGTTGATGACGTAAGTGGCGTTCTCAAGACGCTCCGCCTCCTTGCTTTTCGGCGCGGCGAAGCAAGTGGAACCCGATAAGAACAACAGCATCAGCGCCAGCGTATTCCTCATGGTCAGTGCCCTGTTCTGCGCCACTCTTAAAGGCTAGCGCTCACATGGTCCGGTACTGCATCTCCCCTCATCGCTACGAACTTCGAAAAACACCAGTAATGAAGATTCGCTCTGGCGCCTCAGGGTTGTCTTATGGGCATATCACCGGCCGCCGCTGATGGTGCTCAAGACCGGCGGATCAAAGGCGAGTCTAGCGAGCGTCGAACAGGGGGAATGCTCAGGCAGGTAGCCTCGCGCTCACTCCGCACTGTCTTTTGTCTTGCGGCGGCTCGCGCTGCGGCGGGGTTTGGCGGGGCCTCCTGTCCGTCGAGCTCTGCCCTTTCGGGCCGGCGCGGCCTCAGCCGGCGCAACCTCCCCAGCACTCTCCTTAGGCGCCGCGACGGCCAGCGGTGTCTGCTTCGAGACAATTTCCGCCGGCTGATCTTCACTTGTTTCACCGGTCGGTGGCGCTGCCGCCGCCAGGGTTTCGCCGGGAAGCACAACCATTTCGCTCGATTGCCAGAAGTCGGTAACGGCCGCGGCTTCGGCTTGCACCGGCGCCGCCTCGGTTCCATCTTCGGAAACGTGCGCGACCGCAGGAGCGGCCATCTCGGACTCCGGCGCACCATCGCCCTGCGGCCGGCAAAACACCCGCAACACACCGTTGCGGTCGCGTTGCAGCGAAAGCCAGCCCTCGCGCTGCGCGCGATACAGGAAATCCGTCAGGCCCTGAAAGCCCGCGCGCCGCTCGTCAAAATCCTTGTCCACTGCTTTCAGGCCATGGCGAATATGCCGCAGGTAAAGCGGCCGGTTGGGCGACTTTCCGGCTTCGAGTTCGAGGGCCTGGCGCAAAATTGCCAAGGCCCGATCAGCGCTGATGGAAGGCTCACCCTCTCCTGAAGTCTCGCCCGCAGGCGCCGATTCGGCGGCAGCAACCGGTTCGCCGCCGGAAGCGACGCTCTCAGCCACCGGGCGAGCTTCCGGCGTGGCAGATCCCGTTCCCTCGGCATCCAGAACCTCCACGCGGTAGCCGCGCTCAAGCTTGCGCAGATGAAGCAAGCCGGCTTGCTCCATCTTTTGCATGAACTCGAGGAATGAGCCGGCGCCGTAATCGCGCTCGCTGAAGGTTGAATCCAGTTGCAGAAGCGTGCTCTTCAGCAGCCCCAACTGCGGCGACACCTCGCGCTCCGCCAGCACGGCCAGCGCCCGTTGCACATTGGGCAAGGCATCTGACAGAGGGCGTACCTCAAGCGTGGCGCGCGCAGCTTCTCCGCGCCTGGGCCGCGGGCGTGCCCCGCCGTCCCCGCTGCCGCTGGTGCGCAGCAAGTTCTCGTAAGCGATAAATTCGGTGCAGTTACGCTGCAGGATGTTGCTGGTGAAGCCGCGTCCGCCGACCACGAACACTCGTTTATCGTATTGCTTCAGCTTCTCGACGAGGGCGATAAAATCGCTGTCACCGCCCACGATGGCGAAGGAGTTGATGTGGTGCCGGGTGAACGCCATTTCCAAGGCGTCGAGCGCCAGGTTGATGTCCGCCCCATTCTTATCGCCACGCGGCGTCACGTTCCGCTGCACCATCTGCACCGCGTGCTGAGTCATCTGGCGGCTGAACTCACTCGCCCGCGACCAGTCGCTGTAGGCGATCTTGGTGATCACCTCGCCGCGCTCTTTGAGAGCTTCAAGCACTACCGAGACATCGAAATCCTTACCGAGTGTATCCTTGACGCCAATTTGAATGTTGTCGAAGTCGACGAAGACCGCGAGCTTCAACCTTTCTTCGGCCACGGTCTACCTCCAGAATGGACCCGGCGTGCCGCGCAAGCGGACGCTGCGGGCCTCCTACGTGTCTATCATAGCACCGGCATAGCACCCGCAGCCTAGCGACTCATCCGGAAACCCTGGGAGCGCGGGCGTCCCGCCCGCTCTTACGCGGTACTGGAGTGCAAGGGGCGGGCGGGACGCCCGCGCTCCCAGGGTTTCCGGATGAGCTTCTAGCGATGAGTCGAGAACGACGGCAGTGCGTCTCAGTTTGACGTAGGGGCGGCCCTTGTGGCCGCCCAAATGATGGAACCGTCTCGAAATGGGCGGGCACAAGGCCCGCCCCTACGTCAAACCGGGATGCTACGCCCCGAAATCCATCCATACCCTCCACATCTATCAAGAATTGCTCGATTTAAGTCATTTATTACAAATAACGTGGCATCCATGGGTTTGTTTTGCCGTAATCGGTGTAAGTCATTGTAAAAGAAAAGCTTGAGCCGTTGGGGGGGTTTGTTTTTGATAGTCACCGCCATCCATAATCTTGCTCTTTAGAGGCCAACATGGCTGTAATCGCCTGGAACTAAAGAAGATGATTCGCATGGGTTTGTTTTCCATGTCTATGATATATCCTATTGCAATCAAAAGTCTTAGCTATGATGGCTTTGTTCTCCATCTTCGGGCGGCCTTCCGGGACGCGGACGAATTCGATATTTGCGCCTTCCCGGCTGGCCTCCGAAAACAAACAGACGCTCCTCGATTTGCTGCAGGACCTCCGCCGGCGATCCAATCGGCCATCCCACCACCGAACCCAGCCGGTGAACCCACCATTCGTGGCGCTGACGCATCATGCCAATGAGTTTTAGCAGCAGATTCTCGAGACGCTCGTCCAGGTCCTGGCAGCGAGGCGGGCCGGCCGCCACCCAATTGCGCGCCCGGCGGGCCTTTTCCCACCACGCCGTGGCCAAGGCCAGCACAGCAGCTTCGGCGGCCTCGTGCGAGGGCCGGAAAATGCCGATGAGGTCGCGATGCAGCCGCCGAAACTCAGACGGGTCTTCACCGCGAGCGCGAAGTTGTTGCTGGAGCTCGACGGGGCACAGGCCGTTCTTTCGGGCGTTCAGCGCCACGCGGCGCTTTCCGGCAAGGGTTTGCGGACCGGTCGATCGCAGTGCGTTGCGCCGGTTGGCAGCGATTCGGCGTGCGCTTGGGCCGTGGGGCTCAGGCAGGCTGCCGCCGTGATGGGTTGCCTCGGGCATGGCTTGATACCCTGATTACTGTTCTTATAACACGGTATAACTGTGCCGTCAACAGAAATGAACAGAACAATGCAGTTGGCAAACCCAAATTAAGCTGTCGCGTATTCCTCAAGCTATGTCATGATCTTCCGGGCGTCGAGGCGAGTGCTTCGCGGTCTGGCTCTCATGCCCAAATGATCGCATACCGGACTCCATGAGCAACCCTTGGCTTGCTGTACCTCATTGTTTCCCTTACGTGCTTCCGTGTGATCGCCGCTTGGTCTGCGAGTACAACGCAACTCATCGGAGTAAGAATCATCAGTTGCAACTGAACGCGCTACCCGAGCCATTCGTGGGAAGCACAACGGCTCCGGTGGTACTCTTGGGTCTTAACCCAGGATTTGACGACCGAGATCCACGCGTCCACAAGCGATCCGCGTTTCAATCCATAGTACGCAGTAATTTTCGGCACGGGAGATTGGAGTTTCCGTTCTTTTACCTCGACCCAAGGCTGAGCAGGACGCCGGGCGGTGAATGGTGGAACAAAAGGCTCAAGTGGCTTCTGCAAATATTCGACCGAAAGGCTCTGGCGCGCTCGATATGCTGCGTTGAATACTTCCCCTACCATTCACGTCAGTTCGGTTGTCAGAACGTAAGATTATGCTCTCAAGATTATGGGTTTGATTTAGTGCGTTCAGCCATCAAGCGAGGCGCACTCATGGTGATTATGAGGGGCGCACATGAGTGGACGCAGAAAGTCAAAGGGTTAAAAGGGCGCACTCTTCAACTCAATAGCTGGCAGAACGTCGCCCTGTCACCCCACAATTTTGAGGGTCAGGGGTTCAAGAAGGTGGTGTCGGCTATTTGCCAGAGCCTATGCTGAGCGATTAAGGAGGGATTTCAGCTTTTTTTCTTTCGAGAAAATGCCGGGATGCTGCACGGAGTTTTACCCTGAGCTCCTTCGCTTTGCTCAGGACGCTTCGAAGTGGAGGGGCGAACGGGCTCTGCATGACATGCCGTGGGGTCGTAAGAAGCGAGCCCTGCGCGGCACCTTAAGCGGAGCTAAACAACTGCAGCCGAGCGCGCACCACCTGTTTAACGGCCTCGAGAGCTCCCGGCAGGAGCTTGTAAGGGGCTACCTCGTCGGGTTCGCGGGCGAACGCCGCTTCCAGGCCTCGCCGCCAGGCCAGGCGCAGCTCGGTGTTGACGTGAACGATGGTCATTCCAGACTTGATGGCCCGCTTGAAGTCTTCATCGCCGGTTCCCGATCCGCCATGCAGAGTCATGAAGATGCCTGTGGCGCCTTTAATCTCCCCGATTCGCTTGATGTCCAGATGCTTCTGCGCCTCTCCTCGAACCATGCTCCTTAGCAGCCCGTGCATGTTACCTACGGCAGGAGCCAGAACGTCGACCCCTGTTGCGTCAACGAACTGCTTCGCCTCCTCAGGCGTGGTCAGTGGGCTCATGCCCTCGGGAGTTTTATCAAGGACTGCCGAAGAGGTCCCGATGTAGCCGATCTCTCCTTCAACCAGCGTCGAGGGGCTAATCGACTTGATCGCTTCGAGGGCCTGCCGCGTGGCCCGCACGTTCTCCTCGAACGGCAAGGCCGAGGCATCGAAGATGATTTCATCAAAACCGGCGCGGGCCGCTTCTTCAGCTTTGGGCAGCGAATGAGTGTGATCGGCGTTTAGAAAGATGGGGTGTCCGGTCTCGTCGCGATAACTTTTCACGAGCGCTGCTACCTGACGAACGCCCATGAATTCACGCTCGCCCTCCGAGACTCCAACCAGGACGGGCAGATTAAGCTCGCCAGCCGCCTCTACGATGGCACGCAGTGCTACGAGGTCCGAGATATTGAAGTGGCCCACGGCAACGTGGGTGCGGTCTGCTTGCTGCAAAGCTTCACGCAGCGTCGTCATGTTGTCGCCACCGGACGCGCCGATTCAGCTTTCAGCGTGTCAAGGCTCTGCTCGATCAGGCGCGCAGTGCCTTCGTAGGGGTCGCCGGACCGGTCCATTTCCATCGAAAAGTAGCCACGATACCCGCTCTCCCGCGCGATCCGGAAAGTGGCCGGAACATCGGCGTTGTAGATTTTGCCGCCGTCGCCCTCCTCCGAGTCTTTCATATGCGAAATGTTGTATGCGTGCCGGAACATCAAGGTGAGGGCGTCAAGGTTGAACGCCGGATCGCCCGTCATGGCCGAGTTGCCGAAGTCGGGCAGGGCCCGCAGGTAAGGATGATTCACCCGATCGAGCACACGCACGACGAAGAAGGCGTCTTCGCTGACGAGATCATCATTTTCGAGCGTGACCACGATATTGTGCTCGCCTCCGTAATCAGCCAGTTCCTTCAGAGATTCCGTGGCGAGCGTCGCATCCGGCGCGACGCCATGCACGCCCGTGATGTGCACCCGGATGCTGGGCGAGCCCACCAAAACAGCGGCGTCCACCCATTGCTTCGCCGCGTCTATCGCTGCTTTACGCTGGGCTGCATCAGGGTCGTAGAAGCTCTGGCGAAAATCCACCGGGATGTTCACCACGTGCACGCCGGTTTTCTGAAAAACCTCACGGAGAGCTTCCAGGTCTTTGGGCTCGCGGCTCGCGAAGTGATGGTCCATGGGCTCGATGCCGGGCACATTGTATCTCTCCACCACCATCCGGGCGAAAGCCGGCAGGTCCATGCCCGGATGTTGCGGGTCGCGCCTGCGGTTGAACGGACTATCCATGAACCGGCGGAAGGGATATGAAGCCACGGCCAAACGGGCCCGGGGATCGGTGGGGAAATCGAGGTGCGGCTCATTGGGAGCGGCCAGCAAACCGGTTCCGGAAGAGAGAGCCAGTCCCGCCGCCGCGGCTCCGCGGGCGGCGCGCCTCAGAAACTCCCGACGGGAAACCGGGCTCGCCAAGCCGCTAGCCGTCGGTGCAACGCTTTCATTCGGGCGTGTAATCACCTGATATCCTCGATAGCCGCGTTCAGAACACACTGACCATCATTTCAGATTCTCCGCGAAAAAACCAACGGCTAGATTCGACGCCTTGGCGTTTTTGCGCGAGGCTCGTGATTCCTTCACATCCAGCCCCAGGGCTTCGCGGAATCGCACCTGAAATCAGAAAGTCAACTTGAGCGCAAACTGGATCAACCGCGGGTTGTTCACGGTCTGGGTTATTTCCCCGAAGCCGGCGGCGCTCACGTCCGCTACGTATCCCACCGAGGGATTGTTGGCCGGCTGTGCAAACTGCGGCGTATTCCAGAGATTGAAGAATTCAGCCCGGAACTGCAGTGCCATGGTCTCCCGCAGAGGAATGTTCTTGATTAAGGAGAAATCTGTGTTGACGAAGCCGGGACCGGAAAGCGGCGTCCGGTCAGAGTTGCCCAGTTCCCCTGTAGCTGAAGGCACGAAGCAACTCGTGTCGAAGTACTCTTGGATGGTCCAGTGGCTGAGCCGGCCGTTGCAGACCCGGTCCGGACGGTTGAGTGCGGCGCCATTCCATTGGAAGTTCACGCCGGAAGTGTTGAAGCTGTTCACCATAAAAATTGGGAAACCCGACGTGATATGTTGGATGACGTTGATCTGCCAGCTCCCCAACACCGCGTTCGCGGCTCCGCTCCAGTCGTAACCCCAGTGCTTGCCCTTCCCGAACGGCAGATCATACACCACGCTGGCGGTGAAGTTGTGCCTAAGATTGATCTGCGAGAGCCCCTTGTCCGCCTTGTTCGCGCCCGGCAGCGGATAATAGACGGCTCCGTTGGTGCTCCCCAAGCCGTCCGAGAGGCCGTTGTCAAAGTTCGTGGAGTAGGTGTATCCCACCAAAGCGTAAAGACCGTGGCTGGTCTTGGTTTCGGCTTTCACTTGCAGCGAGTCGTAACGGGAGTTGCCTCGATCAAAGATGTCGTACACAAAACCGATCGGCGACGGGAAAACGTATGGTTGAGTGAGCCCGCAACCAAAGGTGTAGCCGGGCACTGTCCCGCAGGCCGTGGGTGAACCCAGGTTCACGTTGGAGTCGCCGCTCAGCAGGTGATTGCTGCGAGCGCCGGCGTAGCCAACTGTCAGGAGGATATTGCCAGGAAGTTGGCGCTCGACGTTAAGGTTGAACTGCTGGATTCTCCCCTGCTTGAAATTGAGATTCTGGGCGTTGACATTGCCTCCGTACTGGGACGGGCTCGTGGGCTGCGTGAGCAGAGGAAATCCCTGCGAAATAAGGTAGCCGCTCGCCGGGTAGTACGGCTGGCCGGTGGCTGGGTTTTCGGTGGTGCACGCAGGATTATCGGTCACGCAGACGTCGGGAAAGAAAAAGCTGCCCACCGCGGACTCCTGCCAGTAAGGCTGGTTTTGCCACAAGCCCTGGCCACCCTGGTTCCAGGAAGAGTCGTGATAGATGGAATACCCGGCGCGAACGGAAGTCTTCCGGTCCCCACGAGGGCTCCAGGCGATGCCGAAGCGAGGCTCAAAAGCAGTCAAGTCCGTCTGAATGCCCACAGCGGGGCCTGCGTTCTGGCCGGCCACCAGGAACTGGCCGGTCTGGAAATTGAAATTCGACTGGCGGTTATGCGCTTCGGTGATGGGAGTGACCAGCGCCCAAGCCAGACCAAGGTTCACCGTCAAATTCGGCGCCACGCGCCAGGTGTCCTCAAAATACGGCCGGAACAGCTTCCAGCGCCGGCCGGTGATGGCGCCCTGGAAATTCTGATCGTGAAGGCCGAGATCAGCCAGGCCGAGCAGAAAATCGGCCATGTTATTGCCGCCGCCGCCGAGCGCCCCCTGGGGCGCGGTCCAAGCACTGGTCAGGACCCAAAATCCATCCTGGAAACCTTCGGCCAGCACGTTCATTTGATTGGCTCGCAGTTCTGCGCCTGCGCTCATCTCGTGAGCGCCCCTGACCATATCGAAAGAGTCCGAGACGGAGAAGACGTTGGTGCCTCCCTGGAAGGGCGCATATCCCCGATCGCCGACCCCCCAAAACCCTCCGCCAATGAGCGCATCCGTCAAGCCACAACTGACACCGCCCAAATTTGCGCCAGGAATACCGCCCCCTATCGTGTTCGAGATGCACGAGCCGTTTGCGTACGACAGGATGTGATTAAAGACCCTGTCGAAGCCGCCGGTTATCTTGTTAAGGGTGGTGGGCGAAAAAACGTGGGTCTCCGAGAGCGCGGCGTTACGGCCGTGGTCAGCCAGGCTCTGCGTGGACGTAAAGCCGTCCGGGTTCATGTATCCCGCCGTACCCACCGGCTGGAAGACGGTGGCCTGGTCATAGCTGAACCTCGCAAAGAGGGAGTCTTTGCTGGAAAAGTTGTGGTCCAGACGTACGTCGAACTCTCCCTCCTTGAGCTGTTTTGTCGGCGTGTTGACGAAGTCTCCCACAAGAGTATTCGGAACGTTGGGAGCGGCGTAGAGATTCATCATCGCCTGTCCGACGGGGTTGATGAGGCTGCCCGGGATAATGTTGCAAGGAGTGCCCTGAGCCTGAATGCCGTTGGCATCGGTGGGCAGCGGAGTGTTGCCGTTGCACATGAAGGGCGAGCGGGTAACATTGCCTTGGGCGTCGACCGTGGTGCTGTAAGGGTTGTAGAGCTGAGGGATCTGGGCGAACGGCTCGCTGAAGTCGCCGTTGCGCATGGCCATGGTAGGTACGGTCGCTGTGTAGGTGAGGCCACCGCCCGCGGTTCGCTTTCCCTGGTAATCGATAAAGAAAAAGGTTTTGTCTTTCTTGATCGGTCCGCCGAGCGCTCCCCCAAACTGATTCTGAATGTACTCCGGCGTTGTTGGCGCAAAGAAATTGCGCGTATTGAGGCTCGTGTTTCTGAGGAACTCAAACAGCGTACCGTGAAACTGGTTGGTGCCTGATTTGGTGGTGAGCAGAACGGTGGGACCGCCACGCGTGCCATACTGCGCCGAGTAGGTGTAGGTGAGAACCTTGAACTCTTCCAGGGCGTCGATTGAGGGCAGAATGGCGATTCCACCTGCCGTGAGCTCGTTATTGTCAACGCCGTCGAGCAGCCAATCCGTGCTATTGGCCCTCGACCCCGCGACCGAAAGCGAAAACGATCCCCGGATGCCGACCTCGCTTGAGCCTCCGCCGTTGAAGAAGCTTCCAGGGTTCGTCTCCTTCGAGGTGCCTGGCGTCAGCGTCGCCAATTGGACGAAGTTTCGGCCGTTCAGCGGCAACTGGGCAACTTCTTGAGACGTGATCACTTGGCCCAACGAGGCATTCGAGGTATTCACCGCCACCGCGGTGGCCGACACCTCCACCGTCTGCTGCACGGCTGCCGCCGGAAGGGAGAAATCCACCTCACGGTTCTCGTCGACCTGGAGGACGATGTCCTTCTGCTCGATGGTCTTCAGCCCCTGGGCGCTGACGGTGATCGAATAGGTCCCGATGGGCAGCAGAGGCACCAGGTAGTGGCCCGTATCGTCCGTCTTGGTCTCACGGGCAGCGCCCGTTCCCTGGGAGGTTACCGAAACTGTGGCGCCCGGCACGACCGCTCCGGAGGCGTCCGCGACGGTACCTAGCAGACTCCCCGTTGCCTGGCCAAACAGAGGCGAACTCAAGAGAAAGAACGTGAAAGCGAAAATCGCAACGATTCCAGCCTTCTTGCAGCCCATCTTTTACCTCCATTTGGTGCCGCGCGTCGACGGCGTGCAGTTTGAACAGCTTCCAGGAAAGAGACCATCGCAGGCCTCGGGAGAACCGGCCTTGAGAGGCCTGCTGAGCCAAAGAAGCGGTGCGAAGCATCGAGTCCAGCTTGGGTTCGTTTCCGTTGTACAAGCCCAAATATCAGGTTCGTTTGGGTTCGTTTTGCAACCTCGTTTCAGGCCATTTTGTGAATCTATAACTAATAGAATCAGTTCGTTAGCGTTTTGGGTTCGTTTTTTCAGCTCACGCCACAAGAACTCCAAATTTCTGATGTAACTGGCTTGTAATCAATAAGATGTTGATTTGGGTTCGTTGCTGGCCGCGGGTACTCACGGGGGGGTGCCAAGCCAATCGCCCGCTGGGCCGTCCAAAACAGCTTCCCACGGCCACCCGCATTTCCTCGGACATACATCCCACTCATGGCGATTTCATTCCCGCCTGAGCCTGCCTATTCTCAAATTGCTTCTGCTCTTGAGCGGCCTGGGACGGTTGGCCCGCCGCCCTATAGACTTCAGCCAGGAGCCGGTGGGGCTCCGGCGTCTGCGGAAAAAGCTGTGCCATCTCGTTCAGGTACTTGGCCGACACCGCGTACTGCTTGCCGGCCAAGCTCTCCTCGGCAAGGCTGAGGCCGGTGTCATACAGCAATGTGGCGGAACTGGCATCCTGAGGGTGAAGTTGGTACGCGTGGCGCAATGCGTCGTAGGCGGCCGCCTTGTCGCCCAACCTGTATAAAACGCCTCCGTACAGAGCGTTGAGCGGAGCGAGGTCAGGCCAAAGCTTCACGACATTCGCGAGGGCGTCTCGCGCCTCCGCGTACCGCCCAAGCCGGAAGCAATCCAGGGCCAGATTGTAATGGGTTTGGGGTGAGTTGGGATCGAGTTGCGCAGCCCGGCGCAGGGGCTTCAGCGCCGCTTCATAATCACCGTGCTGGCCGTATAGCGTACCGAGCATGGTCAACTTGTCGGAATCGTCGGGGTCGTAAAGCTGGTCACACACAGCAGGTGCAGCGCCGGCGGAACTGCTTTGCAGCGCTTGAGCGCACGCAACCCTTTTCTGGCTCACCTCAGCGTCACGCCGGCGCAGCGCTTCAGCCTGAGTGGCGGCAGCTTCTGCTTCTGAGGCCTTTCCTTCCTGCCGGTACAAAGCTGCCAGGCGCTCCCTCACGTGGAAATCCTGCGGGTTGAGCCCGGCAGCCGCTTGGAGCCACTTCTCGGCAGCCGGCAGATCGCCTTTTTTCAGGTAGGCCGATCCGAGATAGTAGGCGGTATCGGGAAATGGCCGCTTGGCGGACGCCAGAGTGAGATCGTGAATCGCGCCGTCGTAGTTCTCCGCCAACAGGTCCAGCCGTCCCAGGTAGTACATGACGTTCGGCAGATCACCCGCCTCGGCGCGAACGGTGTCGAACTCCTTACGCGCCTCACTAAGCTGTTGGGATTCGAAGAGCGACAAAGCCAGAGGGAATCGCGCCCGCATCGCGAGTTTGGGGTCAAGCGCGAGCGCAGCACGGAACTCACGAACAGCTTCGGGATAACGATCACTCTTCAGAGCGGCGTAGCCCGCGCCCAGATGCGCCTCGATGCCGCTCTGGACCACGGCCTGTGGAGTCTCAGCACTGCTTTGGCTCTGTCCAAGGGCGAGAGGGGTGAAGGCGATCGCCGAAAGCGCGCAAATCAGCAAGAAACGAGCCCACCCCCGAATCACCTGACTGGTATACACAACGGCCTCTTCAACTGCGGTAGCCACGTTGCCCGCAGGCTGCTCAAGGTTCCGAAGCGCTGTGATTCAAGACCCTCGCCGACCGCAACTCAATCCGGCTGGAAACCATTAGAACTGTCTCCAACAAAGCTGTCAAGCTGCTTTTCCTTTCTGGTGCGATGCGCAACCTTTATAGACGCGGACATCGCCGCAAGGTGCGTACGCCGTGACCGACGGACCCTTTTTCGAACGGCTTCATGCTACACTCGGTCAGGTGAGAAGGCGTCAATTCGCGTCGTGGGTGGGTGGTAAAGCGCGCAGGGCAAGTGTGGGGATTGCAGTTATTAGATGAACCGAGCCTTTCCGTAATTCCCCTAGGGCCCATAGCTCAGTCGGTGCTAGGAAAGAGCTCGCTTTTACGACTCACCCTCGCGCGCCCGGCTGAAACGGTCGCCGACCGCTCCTCCGCGCAAGCGGAGCGTCCCCGGTGGTACGGGAGGCCGCTACGTAACACGGCGTCCACCAGGAGCACCGATTGAAATAGACACCAGCATGGACACCAGCGTTGGCCACCGTCCGTAAGTCATTGAGGGCCCATAGCTCAGTCGGTTAGAGCAGCGGACTCATAATCCGTCGGTCCCAGGTTCGAGTCCTGGTGGGCCCACCATTTGTTTCCAAGGGGTTACACGAATTCACGGAAAGGTCACCGTTCTGACTGTGCCCAATTGTGCCCCGTCTCCTCCAAAACAGGCTGGCTTCCAGCCGTTGCGGAGAATTGATTCAGGGTGCCAATCGCCGCCCTCTTGGCATGACTCCGAATGTGACTGTACCGCTCCAGCATCTTCTTGCTCACATGCCCGGCGAGCCGCTTGAGTGTTTCCTTGCTTACGTTCAGAGGTTCCGAGATTCGTGTGAGGCGTGGAGCCTCGCCTTCTAGTAGCACCGCATGGTTATGGCAGTGGATTGCGTCCAAAGCGTTCACGTGCCAATCGGTTGTCGCCTTCGACAATCCGATCGAAGGCGTCCCCGGCAACATCCCGAAACTCTTGCCGCAGCCCGCTCGGCCAGTGAATCTCAACCGTGTCAGCCCGATTCGTGCGGTCGAGGCCGAAGTGGGCGCGCAGGTCGCTCTGTGACATGAAGCTGCCCCCGTCTTCGATCTCACGGGTCTGTGTGATTCCTCCTGCGCGCAGCACGACGCGGACGCCTATCGCATCCCGATTGCTGCGGGTACCCACAAGCTTGAAGCTGATGAAATGGTTTTTGGATTCTCCGCTCACAGGACCATCGTTGTGAAGCAAGAGCGGGCGGCTTCCGTTGTTGGCGACGATCATGTCTACCCAGCCGTCGTTGTCAAAGTCAGCGAAGGCCACGCCGCGCCCGACATAAGGCTTCGCGAAGCCGTTTCCTGACATTCGCGTGACGTCCGTGAACCTGCCGTTGTGATCGTTGTGAAGCAGCGAATCAATCTGTCGATAGGTCATCTGGGGAAAGACTCTGGCGATCTCGGCCGAAATGTGTCCATTGGCGATGAACAGATCAAGCCAGCCGTCGTTGTCGTAGTCGAAGAAGCCGCCACCGAAGCTCAGCACGTTACGCGTTGGTCCCGTAATGCCTGCCGCGTCACTCACCTCGTCAAAGTGGCCTTTGCCGTCGTCGTTGCGCCAGAGGTGGTCTGAGAGCGGTTCAAAATCTGTAATAAAGAGCCCCAGGTTCCCGTCATTCATGTAGTCGCCAAGCGCCACGCACATCCCCGCCATCGCGTTGCCGTCTGCTGTCAGCGCCATGCCGCTGCTCAGTCCGACGTCGGTGAACGTGCCGTTGTGATTATTGCGATACAGAAGAGCCTCGCTGCCATCGTTGGCTACGAACAGGTCTGGCCAGCCGTCGTTGTCATAATCGCCGGCGCTCACGGCCAGGTTGTAGCCGTTCGGCTGATAGACACCTGCCTTCCGCGTGACGTCGGTGAACGTGCCGTTGCGATTGTTGTGATAGAGCACGCCCGGACTACCCGGATAAACCATCGGACGGCAGGGACTCAGTACGCCGCGACCAATGTCGCACGCACGTTGGCTGTTAGGGAGAAAGTTGCCGTAACCGCCGACATAGAGATCGAGCTAACCATCGCGGTCATAGTCAAAGAACGTGGCGGCGCTGTGGAACGTGGTCCCAAGCTCCGTCGCCGGCACGCCGGCCTTAGCTGTGGTGTCCGTGAAAGTCCCGTCACCGTTGTTGTGATATAGCACGTTCTTTCCGTACTGTGTCACGTAGAGATCGGGATGACCGTCGTTATCGTAGTCTCCCCACGCGCAGCCGAGGCCGTAGCCTGTGCCGGGAACGCCGGCCTTGATGGTGACATCAGTGAAAGTACCGTTGCCGTTGTTGTGGTAGAGCGCGTTGGTGACGCTGATGCCACGATTGTAGAGATCGCGTCCATTCACAAAATAAATGTCGGGATATCCGTCGCCATCGTAGTCCGCAACGCAGACGCCCGGTCCGGTTTCCTCCAGAATCGTCGGCGTGCCGTTGTTGCCTTTGAAATGGACGAAATGGATTCCGGCCGCTTCGGTGACGTCGGAGAATTGAACGGGATAAGAGGAAGACTGGCCATTTGGTGAAACTGGATGCGAGCCTGCGCCAGTGAAACTGAGACCGAGGCAGAGAATGCCCGCAGCAATGTCGAATGGTTTCACCACGGTTGATTCATGAGGTTGCTAGTGCGCCCGATGATCCTCGACGGTTCGGGTTCGTTTTTCAAGGCCCGAAAACGGCTGCTGATTCTCCCCTGAAAATTTCGGTCGGCAGCGACTCATTGAAACGGGACTTTTTCCGGAGCTTGACGTCACCTCAATATGTACTTAATTCAGAAAGAATGTCAGCTCGCCATCGACGCTAACATGATTATCTATCAATAAGATGACGGCTTATCAAAGGCAACTTATTTATTTTCATAGACCTAACGGTTTCGGAAAAACCGATCCTTTGTTTTCATACACCTAACGGTTTCGCTCGGTAATTTTGCGTATCGTGACCGCCAATCGCGGTAGTTAACTCTGTAGTAATTTTGTCATGTCACCAGCGAATCCCGATGGCTCGCCGAGGCTCTGGAGTGCGGCAGCTCGCTGCCGCTTTTGATTTCGCGAGCTTGCTCGCGGCATCTCAGGAGCCGTGCAGCCTAAGGGCCGGCCAGCAAGCTGGCCTTAAGAGAGCGGTAGCAAGCTACCGCACTCCAGAGCGCTTCGCGCACTTTCATGCGACGTGCCGAGCCGAAGGGTCATAAAATCAGGGCTCGGAATCACACGGCTCCGCAAGTTTTTGTGACCTTTAGGGACCCGGTGCGGGAGCCTGCCCGGAAAGTTCCTTGTAAAGGTGCTCCTCCTTCCGTTGTTGAATCTCGCTCACGGTCTTCAACTCGGCGGTCGCCAGATCAGCTTTGCCCTGCTTACGATAGACCTGGGCGAGCCGAAAGTGCGCGTCGGCCTCTTTCGGGTCTAGGCGGATGGCCTCCTTCAGTTCCGCGATTGCCTCGGTATAATTGCCTTCTTCGCTGGCGAGCACTCCCAGGTCATAATGCGCGATGCGAATATCCGGGAACAACCGCAGGGCCTGCTTCAAAAGGGCTCGCGCCTCATCACTCTTTTGCTGCTTCAGTGCGATGTCGCCCAGATAGGCCTCTGACTTGGCCACCGAGCCTCCAAGCTGAATCTCGCGCTGGAATTCGGCCGCGGCGTGGCTATAGTCGTGCTGCTTCCAGTAAAGATAGCCCAAACCAAAGTGCACGTCAGGCTGCTCTGGAGCCAGCTTCGCGGCGGCCTCAAACTCCTGGATGGCATCGGCCGTTCGGTCAAGCCCGTCATCAGCCTCGCCCAGCAGCATGTGCATGGTCACCGAGTCCGGCGAGCGCTCTAGCACCTGCTGAAAATAGTCGAGCATCTTTTGCTCCTGGTCGCTCCAAAGGTAGCTCTCCGCCAGCAGGTACTGAAATGTCGAATTGTCCGGCTGGGCCGCCACCAGCTTTTCGAATTGTTCGCTGGCCGGCCGGTACTGCTTGCTGGAAAAGTACGACATTCCGAGAAGCGTTCGGGCCTGAAAGTCATCCGGCTTCAGCTCCACCGCTTCCCCCAGCGGCTTGATGGCGGCCTGCGCCTTGCCGCCCTTGAAGTAGGCCAGTCCCAAATTAAGAAGCAGGGGAAAGGAATGCGGCTCCACACGCAGGGCGTGTTCATACGCCTTCTGCGCTTGAGTGTATTTCTCAAGATGAGAGTAGGCGGCGCCGAGGTTATTCAGCACCTGCGGGGAGTCTGGGGTGATGCGAAGGAGTTGCTCATAGATCGTCGCGGCACCCTGGAAATCCTGGGCGTCCGCGAGTTGCTGAGCCTTGGCCTGTAACTCGTCATAGTGTTTTTGCACCGACGCGGGGGCCGGTTGCTGCGGGAAGCTCCAGACACAAGGCGGCACAACCACGCAAAGGGCCGCGCAAAGGACCACGGCAAGCTTTCTCACTCCCTCAACAGACAAGAGCGGGCACGGCATATTGTCGCAACCGAGCGAGGAGGTCACCAGGCGCTGCGTGCGAACGCGGTGGAAGTATTCGCGACAGAAGAAACCTCGCGATCTCGTGCCGGATCGTTTGGGGGCCATTCTCACTCATTCTAGCGCACAAGGACTTCTACGATGGATTCATGCCTTCGCGGGAATGACCGCGTCTGGGGCGTTCAAATGACACCATTACTCGCGCTTTGAAATGACTCAGTAGCGTATGCAATGCTATTCCTTTCAGGACGAGAATGATGGGAATAGCCGCCAGCCCGAGGACAAACAAACGCGGTACCTTGCCCTTGCTGGCCCTCCTTCCGCTGATCGCCAGCTTGAACATCTTCGGCCAGACGATCCTTGAGACCCAGCCTGAAACCCAGTTGGAGCAAACGCGACACAAGGGCTGGTGGCCCAACAATGGGTCAGCGCCGCGAAGCGCGTACACCGGGTCTCAAGCCTGCGCCCGGTGCCACGCTGCTGAGTTCGCCGGCTGGCAGGCCTCGGAAATGGCAAATGCCTTAAAGCCGGCGGCACAAAGCGAGTTCCTCCGCGCGCATCCTCACCTCAGCTTTGACTGGGGCCGATTTAAGTACCGAATCGACCTCGATAAGGACGAGGCAATCTACTCCATAACGGACGGGACCAGCACGCTCTCGCTGCCTCTGCTGTGGGCTTACGGCGTGGGCGTGGTGGGGCAAGCATTTGTCTTCCGCGATCAGGGAACGTATTTCGAAGCCGAGGTAGCCTATTACCCTCAGTTGAATGGGCTCGATGTGGTCGCCGGCGTCCCGCGCGCGGCGCCGGCCACGCTCCAGGCAGCATTCGGAATCCCGCTCGTTCCCATGGCTGCTCAGCAGTGTATTTCCTGTCACACTACGGCGGCCGTGGTCAGCGGACGGTTGCAGGTGGAATCGGCCATCCTCGGAGTCGGGTGCGAGGCCTGTCATGGGCCGGGCGCGCGGCACGTGGCGGTGATGAAGGCCAAGTCCAACTCCAATTCGCCTGCCACATCGTCGACAAGTAGTTCGGGACGCGCTCCGAAAGGGCGGGGCTGAAGAGTCTGTGTGAGAACTCAGCTCTCGAAAGCCGGGTGCGCGACATAAAAGTGGAAGTCAGGCTGCCCGGCGGCTCTCCCAGTAATCCTCGAAGCGGCCGTTGAGACAACAGCAGCGCAGGGCCACGATGGCGTTCGCTCCTCGGACGGTCCAGAACATGCCCGAGCGTTTG
>DATJYK010000452.1:0-8607 GCA_035578005.1 Terriglobia bacterium | reverse complement strand
GAGTTCAAGGCGGCGCTCAAGAAAATCGACAAATTGCGACTGCCTCCATTTTCTTGAATTTGCAAATGCCCCTTTCAACGATACAGGGTGTTTTCAGGGCTTTCGCAACGACATGTCTTACGTTCGCGCATTATTGAGGTTCATTGACTCATTGATTCAATGAGCCAATCATCCAATGAACCGAAGTCTTGAGAGAGATGCGAAGCTTACGCCTGGCGGCGCCCGTTCCCGCCAATATGATATCGTGACCCATTCTCCTGAAGAGACCTTGGCCTTTGGGCGGAAGCTGGCGACACTCGTCGAACCGCCGTGCCTGGTCCTCATGGAAGGTGAACTCGGCAGCGGCAAGACTGCGCTGACCAAAGGAATCGTAGCTGGTCTCGGTGCAGCTCCCGAGACTGAAGTGACTAGCCCGACCTTCGCATTGGTTCATGAGTATTCGGGCCGGAATCGTGTTTATCACCTTGACTTGTACCGTATCGAGCGACCGCGTGACCTCGCAACGCTGGGCCTCGACGAGATGCTCAGCCAGGACGCAACGGTGATTGTGGAGTGGGGCGAAAGGCTTGGACCCAACCCACCCGTACCGCGGGTGGAGATGCGTCTTGTACATCGAGGCGAGAGCGAAAGGCACATCGTGGTTGAAAGAATAACGCAGAACATTTGATTCACTGAGTCAATGAATCAAGGGCCCACTGAGTCAATCAACTTTCAAAGGGAAGGAACCCAAAGATGGAAGCGCAGCCTTGGGCCCTCGTAGTGGGCTCGTCAAGCGGTTTCGGTGAAGCCGCCAGCCTGGAGCTAGCCCGCGCCGGGCTCAACATTTTCGGTGTTCATTTTGATCGCCGCACCGCGATGGCGCACGTGAACGAAATTCAGGACCGTATCCGCGCCCTGGGTCGCGACGTTTTGTTCTTCAACACGAACGCTGCCGATGCCGACAAGCGTGCCAAGGTGTTCGAACAGATGGAGGAACGCTGGAAGCAAGCCGGCGGCGAACACTTCGTCAAAGTTCTTCTGCATTCGATTGCATTCGGTTCGCTCCAGCCCTATCTTTCCGAAGATCACCAACAGGAGGTGACCCAGGCCCAGATGGAAATGACCGTCGACGTGATGGGCAGCAACCTCGTCTACTGGGTGCAGGAGCTCATGCGCCGCAAGATGATGCGGGCCGGTAGCCGCATTTACGCCATGACGAGCGCCGGAGGCCACAGCGTGATCCCCACCTACGGTGCCGTCTCCGCCGCCAAGGCCGTCTTGGAATCGCATATCCGCCAGCTCGCGTTCGAGCTGATGCCGCACGGTATCACCGCCAACGCTATCCAGGCGGGCGTCACCATCACGCCGGGTTCGAGCAAGATTCCCGGTATCGAAAAGCTGGCCGAATTCGCCAAAATGCGTAATCCTGGCGGCCGGTTGACCACTCCGGAGGACGTCGCCCAGGCTATCGCCGCCCTGATGGACGACCGAACCCACTGGCTGACGGGGAATGTGATTCGGGTGGATGGTGGCGAAGATATTGTCACTTAGACTTTCAGTGCCGCAAGCACCCTCGGTGGCGTAGAATTGAAGATGACAGCCAAGAATCCAGTGAAGACGCACATTTCGCGAGGGATCGTGATAACAGAAACACCGACATCTGTGGAGGCTAGTGCGACACTGCGCCCTGGCGTACGCCCCCAAAAGCTGCTGCTCGCCAGGCCACGGGGTTTCTGCGCGGGTGTTGACCGCGCCATCGAAGTTGTCAACATGGCGCTCGAGCTTTTTCCAGGGCCAATCTACGTGCGTAAACAAATCGTGCACAATCGCCATGTGATTGAGTCCTTTCTCGCCAAGGGTGTGATCTTCGTAGACGAAATCTCCGAAGTCCCTGACGGCGCGCTGGTGATCTTCAGCGCTCACGGCGTTTCGCCCGAAGTGAGAGCAGGCGCGGCGGCTCGCGGGTTGCGGGTGATTGACGCCACGTGCCCGCTCGTCACCAAGGTTCATTTTGAAGCCGTGCGATTCCGGAACGAAGGCCGCTCCATCATTCTCGTGGGACATAAGGGCCACGAAGAAGTGGCCGGAACCATGGGCGAGGTTCCAGGCCACGTCCAGCTTGTGGGAACGCCGGAAGAAGCCGAGCGCGTGGAAGTGCTGGATCCCGACCGGGTAGCCGTGGTCACCCAGACCACGCTCGGCGTGGATGACGCCAACGCCATCATTGACGTTTTACGGCGGCGCTTTCCCAAGCTCGCGACCCCTTCGAGCGACGACATTTGCTACGCCACCCAGAACCGCCAGACTTCCGTGAAGAGTCTGGCCAAGAGGGCCGGACTCGTTCTCGTCCTGGGCTCCGACAACAGTTCCAACTCGCAGCGCCTGCGCGAAGTGGCTGAAGACTGCGGCGCCCGGGCTTACCTCATCGACGACGCGTCGGAGATTGATCCCGGGTGGCTCGAAGGCATCGACTGCGTGGGCGTCACGGCTGGCGCTTCGGCTCCGGAGCATCTGGTGGAAGCTGTAGTAGGCTACTTCATGAGGCTCGGGGTGACCGAAGTCGAGGAAGTTGAGGCCGTCCAGGAACGGGTCACCTTCGCACCGCCTGCGGAACTGGCGCGCGCCATGGCCGGACGCTAAACCCGTCCAGGCCTGACCGGTTCTTCCGCTTACGACGCCCGTGCGCAACCCGGCGACGCATGACCCCTTCACTGCGTGCTTTCCCCACATCGTCGTCGTAAGGTGAAAACGGCGGATACACGCCAAGCGGCGGTGAGGCGCGTTGAGGCGAGTCTGCTATGGAATCGCACGATGAACCTCGCGCTACGCTCACTTCGCCGATCACATGCGCCGCATCCTGGGCGCGCGTCACTGAGGGCGATTCGCGAGCTGCGCGCATGAGAAGACGAACGCTTACGTGTGCCCTTGCAGCTCGCGTAATCGGCTTTGGCATTCTTATAGCGTTTCGAGGCAACTCAGGTCTCGGTGCCGCGCGGTTTGCTTTCACCGCTCACGACGGCGTCCCGAGCGAAGGTCATTACACCAGCGGCGCCAAGATTGACGCGCGTTTCTTGACCGAGGATTTCACTCTCGACGGCGATCTCACCAAATCAGCTTGGAAGAGCGCGAAGTGGGTGGAATTTGACCACGATATGTCCGGGCGGCGATCTTACCCCGAGGCGCGCACCCGTGTGGCCACGCTCTGGAGCGCCAATTCGGTCTATTTCGCCTTTTCCTGTCGCTACCTGACCTTGAACACCTATCCGGACGATGACGCCACAAAAGAACGGTGGGAGTTGTGGAATCGAGACGTGGTGGAGGTGTTCGTCAATCCGCAGCCCGAGCGCCTGAACCACTACTTTGAATTCGAGGTGTCGCCGAACAATCAATGGATCGACCTCGAAATCAGTAAAGACAGGCATCCGTTCAATGACGCAAGCTGGGATTCCCACTTCCTGCACGCCACCCGTGTCGACACGGAGCGCCGTGTCTGGACGTGCGAGATGCGCATCCCGGTGGAGTCTCTGGGCGTGCCTGCAATTTCTGTGGGTGGCAAGTGGCGAGTCAACCTATTCCGCGCCGACGGTCCCGGCAGCGACGCCGAGCGCCGCTTCCTGGCGTGGAGCACGATTCCGGAAGGCACGACCTTTCACGTGCCCAGCCGGTTTGGTGTGCTGGCGTTCATCAAGTAGACTGGCGCTTTGACGTCGCTTCAGAGAGCTGTTCAACAAAACGCGAGCGGAGCGGTGCCATCTTTGAAACTGGCAGTTACGTCTGGGAGATCCTAAGTGAAAACCATACGCACGCTGGCTGCACCTCTTTGTTTTTTGACCTTCACTGCCATGCCCGCGTGGTCCGCGATTGCAATTCAGGGCGCGCCTGTCGAGAGCGGTTACAACCTGGGCTCTACGGCGGTTTTTCGCGCCACGGTGAGCGGCCTTGCGGACGCCGGCGCCTACGCGGTATTTGCCGACGTGCAGTACGCGGGCGCGAGTTCGTCCACCTCTGTAGAGCTTGCCCGCGAGGCGGGCGGCGGTTCCGAACTGGTGTACGAGGGCGGCTGGCCCATTCCCATCGATGCTGCTACGGGCCTCTACAACGTGACACTTCGGGTTGAAGATCACTTCGCTCATCAGACGGTGGCCTCGCAAAAGGCGCCGGCCTTTTTCGCTTACAAAAAGCTCCTGCGGATCACCCACGTCACGCTCGACAAGACCTTCTACGCTCCGGGGGAGCGCATCCGTTGTGAAGTGGGCATTGAAAACCTGACCGGCGAGGATCTGAAGGGCCTGCGCGTGGAATTCTCGAACGAGAACTACCCCTGGATTTCTACTTTTTCGGGCCAGGAGAACGCCGCCGGCAACATGGCTGTGAATCCGTCACTCGGACTCGTGGTGCTGCGCGAAAGCCTCGATATTCCGGCTCACGGCCAGGCGACGCTGCCCATGCAAGCCGCGGGCGCCGCGGCATTCCTGCAAGGTTCACAGGTGGCCGTGATGGGCGCCGGTGGTCCGGCGCGGCACGACCAGGTGGCGCCGCCCGAGGTCGATCGTTACACGATCGCCGTCTGGAATCATGAGCGCAAAGACTTGCTCGACATGCAGTTCTCGACGCAAGTGATCGTGCGCGATCCCACTCGCGTGCTGCCCAAGCCCTACAGCCGAAACTTCACGCATCCCTACAACGACGAGATCGACTTCACCAAGTACCGCGAATTTTATCCATCGGGCTACGTTTCGCCAGCCTTCTCGATCGATCACTCACGCACGCTTTACAGGCCGGGCGACGATGTGAGTCTGAATGTGACGGCCGCTACCAGCGCGCTCGAAGCCGGCAAAGGTGCGCCTCACGTGCAAGTCCGCGACAGCCAGGGCAGAATCATCGCGTCGTCTGACATGCAGGGCCTTCGGCGATTCGATTTGCATGGAATCGAACTTCGCCATGCCTGGCCTATCCCTTCATCGACGCAGCCTGGCGTTTACACCCTGACGTTTTCGGCAGACGGTCTTAAGCCCAATACTCGGGCCTCGGCTGATTTGGAGCTTGCCGTCAACAAACTGCCGTCCTCGCTCATGGTCTTTTGTCCGCACGAAGATGATGAGCATCCCTTCGCCGGCCTCATGCGCGCTATGGTGGAAGCGGGGCTGCCGGTGCACGTTGTGTTCTACACCGGTGGCGACGTGGGCGAGTGCGAGCGCTACTTTGACGGCCACCCTTGCGATCCCATCCGCGCGCGCGAGTTCGGCACCGTGCGTATGGAAGAATCCGCTGAGGCGCTGGAACATATCGGAGTCAAGCCAGACCAGATGACGTTTCTCGGCCTGCCCGATGGAGGCTCGGGAGAGATCTGGTTCAACCACATTCAGGCGGCGAATCCGTTTCTCTCGATTTACCTGGCCGTGGATCACTCGCCTTACGAGCACGTGTACCAGCAGAACCTGCCGTATGCGCGCGACTCCGTGATCGAGGCCGCCAAGCGGCTCATCATCCAGTTTCACCCCGCCATGATTGCCGCCTCGCATCCGGACGAGCGCCACGTGGACCATCGCACCGCCAACTGGTTCACCATGAAAGCTTGCCAGGAGCTTGCCAGGCAAAATCAGATCGATCCCAACACGGCGTTTCTGGTGGACCGGGCCTACGGCTCCGGAGGCTACAAGCCTGCGCCCTACCAGTACGAAAAGTACGTGGTTTACCTGAGCGGTGAAGCTTCGGCGCTGAAACAGGAAATGGGCTGGCTTTACCAATCCCAGGACGGCAACCTCGACGAAGGCTCCCCGAAGACATTCAAGGATTTGCCGCGTGAGGAACTGCATCTCCGCATTCTCGACTGGCAGCAGCACGAAGGCTGGAATGAGTGACGCCGACTGAGATTTTTATAATTGAGGGAATCGTCGCCCCAGTGAGAAGGGAGCGGCTTTCTCTGACCACTTAACCGCTAACCACTTACCCCTGCTCTCAGCACCCCTTGTTGAGGCAGCGTTTGACATACCGTCGCACCCTGTTGTCCGGCATCGGGAGCGACGCTTCCAGTCTACCCAAGCGCAACATCAGCGCCCATCACGGTGACGAGGCAGAACTGATGCTCCAGAGTTGAGGTGCATGAGGTGACAGCTCTCGTCAGCGCTTTGCGGGCGGATCAGCCGTAGCGGGCGGCGCGACAGATTGCGAGTCAGTCGATGCGGAAGGCGACGGAGCGGAATCCTTCAAAACCGGGTTCGAAGGAACAGCAGCATCTCCGGCCGACATGCCCGAAGGAGAAGCAGGGCTGGTCTTGTCGAGCTGCGGCGGCAGAGGATGCGGCCCCAGTCCGAGTTTCATTAAGGACTTCGCATCCGGCAGACCGGTAACGCCAAAACCGTTGGCCGTCTGATAGCGCGACATGGCCTCACGAGTTTGCGTGTCCCAGCGCCCGGTAGGTGTGCCCTGCAGATCACCGGCCTTGATCAAAGCCTGCTGGATGTCTTCCACCCGTCCAGGGTCCATCTGCATATGAGCCAAGCGGGTGTAAGCGGTGCTGCGATGGGCGGAACTTTTCTGATGACCGGACTTGTGACTCGAGGTCTTGGCAGTGTGCGATGCCTTGGACGTCTCACCGTGGTGGGTTGCCTTGTGGGTGTGACTCGCGCCGGTGTGTGTTCCGGTGTGATGGGTCGCGGTGGTGGCTCCCTGCGTCGGCTTGTGTGGCGTTTGAGAACTTGGGCCGGTCGCCGTCTCAGGCGACACGGCTTTGAGCGCCGGCGGGCCGCAGAGTGTCGCGGCCACGGTCAGCATCGGAATCAAGTTGAGACTAGAACCCGCCTTCATTCGGGCAACTCGAGAACTAAGGCAGCTTATCCGCCAGAAACTTGGTGACGAAACCGCGTTGGTCACCTTCCGCAACCAAAAATAGAACGTTTTGGCCGGGCTTGAGCGTGGTTTGGATGTGATTAAAGTCGTCCACAGAAAGAACGGTCTGGTGGTTGATCGACAGAATCACGTCATACCGTTGCAAGCCCACGTCGTCGGCGAAGCTGCCGGGCCTGGCGTCGGTAACGACCACGCCGGTAGGGCTCGTCAAACGCAGGTCCCGCGCAATTGTTTTGGCCTGATCGGCGGTGAGATTCTTTACCGAGAGGCCTAATGGATCATGGACATTATCCACCGGGGTTACGATAGGATGTTTCGGCGAAGGAGGCTCGTTTTCGCCCACGATCTTATTCCAGTCACCCACGATTATATCTGCTGACATCGCCTTGCCGTCGCGCAGAAAGCCCACCTTGAGGTGAGCCCCTGGGTTCGCTTCGGACACCACGTCCAGCAAATCATCCCCAGTGGGGGTCGGCTTGGAGTCCACCGATTCGATTACATCGCCCAGGCGGAGCCCCGCATGCTCGGCAGGACTGTCCGCCGTTACACCGTCCACCACCACGCCACGATCCGTGCCCATCGCCTCCAGCACCGACTGGTTACGCCCGGGGACGAAGTTGACGCCGATGGCGCCGCGTCGTATCTGCCCGGATGAAACCAAGTCGTTGTAAATCTTGCGCACGGTATTGGAAGGGATAGCGAACCCAACGCCGTCATACGCATCATGGTCGGTAGCGATGGCCGTATTGATGCCGATCACCTGGCCACCCAGGTTCACAAGAGGCCCTCCGCTATTGCCCGGATTGATGGCGGCGTCGGTTTGAAGATAGTGCTTGAACTCACCTTCCGGACCATTCTCAATACCACGGCCCTTGGCGCTGATAATGCCGGCGGTCACCGTCGAGTTCAAACCGAAGGGGCTGCCGATGGCAAGCACCCAGTCACCCACATGCGCGGTGTCTGAATTTCCTAGCGACGCGGCGGCTAGCGGCTTCGGTGCGTCAATCTTGATTACGGCCAAGTCGGTCCACCTGTCGTAGCCCACGATCCGCGCCGGATGACCTTTGGCAGTGTCGTCCTCGCCTGCCAGGATGACGCGCATGCGGTCTACGGGCTGATCTCCGCCGTCACGCATGATCACGTGGCAGTTCGTCAAGATGTAGCCCGCGGGGTCAAGAACCACGCCGGAGCCCAGGCTTCTCTCAGGCAGGGTGCCGGGCGGCCCGAAGTGGAAGAAGCGGTTGAAAAAGCCGTCAAATGGCTCTTCGTCCGGCGAAGGCGCTTCCTGGCTGTCTGGATGATGTCGTCCGGCGCGAACGTCCGTCTGGGTTTTGATGTTGACCACTGCGGGCTCTACCGTGTCCGCCACCCTCGTAAACGAGGAAGACAGCTCCACCGGTGAGGGCGTACCTAGCGGCTTCGCGTCCGCGGGCCGGGGCCGGTCAGCCCGGACCCCACGGGAGATCAGCGTTCCCAATAGGATTCCAATCCCCAGGGTTCCTGCGATCACTAGGGCCGGCCAAAACGCCCGCTTGGTCATAACCTAACCCGCTCCTTACTGCACTCTCAACACAAGAGACAACCCTTGCTGCCAATTATACACCGGTTTCAGCAACCGGCGCGCCGGCGAGCCGGCGAGGGGTGCGCGACATAGACGTGGGCTTTTTGGCGTTTCTTTTTTTGTGGCCTTTATCTGTGCGTAGTGTATACTTGCAGATAGAGGAGGTGGCTATGCCTCAAACCCTGCCTGCCCTGGAAGGCGAAAGAACCCGCTTGCTG
>DATJYK010000451.1:0-16675 GCA_035578005.1 Terriglobia bacterium | reverse complement strand
AGTGGTGTGGATAGACCCGGACCGCATGAGCGGCGCCCCTTGTTTTGCCGGGACGCGCGTGCCAGTTCAAATGCTCCTCGATCATTTGAAGCACGGCGACACCATTGATGACTTTCTCGAGGGCGCTCCGTCCGTGACCCGTGAGCAGGCCGAGCTTTTTCTCGACCTGGCCGCCGAATCCCTTGTGGAATGAGACTTTCAGGCTCGTCTATTTTGTTCTGATAGCCATCTGTTTTGTTATTGACTTAATTAACTGATATGTGTATTATGCAGTTATCTGGCGTAGGGAGGGCGGTCGGCGTAGGGGTGTGAGGGTGTTGGCTAAAACCGGCGACTGCGCATCACGCAGGTTTGGGCCATCGAAAAAAGGAAGGGTAAGTCCCACGATGTCTTTTAAAATAAGCGAGTTACAAATCGGCTTCGGGAATATCCCACGATCTACATGAAAACAAATGACTTAAAAAGCGTCTTTGGGTAATATCCCACGATGTTATTGATAAACAAGATAGTTACGGCTTCATCCCACGATGTCTATGATAGTAAAGCAGTTGCTGGCACGGGCGAACGGGCTCGCCCTTGAAACCTGCGAATATTACGAACGAACCCTTCATCTCATTGAAAACACGTGGCCGCAAATCTTTTATCCCACCAACCCATTCAAAACATTGATGTTGACCTAAGATATCCCGTCAAGTAATTGAAAACAAGCACGATATCTTCAATTTCTGCAGTGAAAAATAAGAAAACATTTAACTAAAGTCCTGAGCGCTGGCATCGGGCATGCGATGGGCAAGAATGTCATGCCAACCCTGCTTAGTACCCGGCAAGAAAGTCCAACCCTGGTGCCGGAAGTGATGCCGCAAATGATGATGGACCCGGGTTCCCTTGCCCAGGCCTTCGAAGCTTTCACCTCCACCGCCGATTCCCTCCAATACTCGTATGGTGTTCTGCAGACGGAAGTTGGCAGACTGCGCCAGGAATTGGAACTGCGCAATCGCGACCTCGCCCACAGCCTTGCTGAGAACGAGCGCATGCGCGTCCGGCTGGGGCATATCCTGGAAAACTTGCCCTGCGGGGTCATGGCTCTTACCCCTCAGCTCAAGCTTCACTACGCCAATGACATAGCCCGGCGGCTGCTCGCCTCCGCGTCGGCCGCCAGTGACTCCGCGGGTCCCATTCCCGCCTCACTGCGCCGCTTGCTGAAGCAGATCATTTCATCGGCTCCCGGAGCGGAACGCGAGTGGGTGCTCGGCGAGGAGAAAGACCCTGTTTTCATCAACATAACCTGTGCGCTGATCCCCCGAACGGTTGAGTCCCGGCAGGAGTTGGTTTTTATCCTGCGTGACATCACGGAGCAGAAGCGGCTGGAGGAAGAGCGTGAGGTTTCGCGCCGCATGCGAGCCTTGGCGGAAATGACCGCTCTCTTGGCCCACGAGATTCGCAACCCCTTGGGCAGCCTGGAGTTGTTTGCGGGCCTCGTCAAGGATGCCACCCGCGAGGAAGAGGAAGTTTCGCAGTGGATGGTTCACCTGCAGGCGGGATTACGGGCGCTGTCGGCTACCGTCAACAACGTGCTTCATTTCTATAGTCAAGCGCCGCTCGAAACCGTTCCGGTGAATCTGGTGAAGCTCCTGACGGGCACCATCGAATTCCTGCAGCCGCTTGCGTTGCAAAGAGGAATGGCGATCATTTGGGCTCCGCCAGAAGGGTCTGAGTCAGAAATTACCATCAGCGCGGATCAACACCGCCTGCAACAAGTCTTTTTCAACATCACCATCAACGCTCTCAAGGCCATGTCGGCCGGCGGCACGGTCACCGTTCGCGTCAGCACCGAGCGCCGAGCGGGTCGCTCATGGGCGCGGGTCGCCTTCGCGGATCGAGGCGCAGGAATTCCGGCCGAGAACCTGGCCAAGATCTTTGAAGCGGGTTTTACCACCAACCGAACCAGCCCAGGTCTCGGTCTCGCGGTCTGCAAGCGAGTGATGAATCAGCATGGCGGAACCCTCGAAGCGAGCAGCGTCGAGGGGCAAGGTACAACGTTCACGTTGAGTTTTCCGGTCTTGGAGGCCTAAAGCATGAGGGATGTTCTCGTTGTCGATGACGAATTGGGAATGCGCGCGGCGCTCGAAGCCAGCTTCCGCCGCCAAGGTTGGAGGGTGAGGACGGCCGGCGGCAAGAATGAAGCCGTGGCGGCCTTTCGCTCTGCGCCCTGCCCGTTGGTAGTAACGGACATGCGCATGGGCGACGGCAGCGGCCTTGAGGTGATCCAGGAAGTCCGCGCTTTGCAGCCCGAGACCATCATTATTGTGCTCACGGCTTTCGGAAGCGTGACGGACGCCGTTACGGCCATGAAGGGTGGCGCGTTCGACTACCTGATTAAACCCGTGGCTTTCGATCAGTTGCAAGCGGCCATTGGGCGCGCGTTCGCCAGCCAGGAAGGAACGGCCGCTGTAAGCGCCCGCGAGGATAGCCATCTCGTGCAAGGCTCCGGCTCCTTTCGTGCGGTTCTGGAGCGGGCTCGGCAGGTGGCGCGGACGGAAGCAGACATCGTGGTGGAAGCTGAAAGCGGCACAGGCAAAGAAGTGCTGGCCCGGTTCGTTCATCGTAACAGCTTGCGCAGCGCCGGCCCCTTTGTGGCCATCAACTGCGCGGCCTTTCCTGAGCACCTGCTCGAGAGCGAGCTGTTTGGACACGTTCGCGGCGCCTTCACCGGCGCCACCAACAACAAGCCCGGCAAATTTGAGTTGGCTCACACGGGAACCCTACTGCTCGATGAAATCGGCGAAATGCCGTTGAACCTTCAGCCCAAGTTGCTGCGCGTGCTGCAGGAGCGAGAAGTGGACCGCCTCGGCGATACCCGGCCCGTGAAGGTGGACGTTCGCGTGATCGCCACCACGAACCGGTCGCTGCGAGCGCTCATCCAGGAAGGCAAGTTTCGTCAGGATCTTTACTACCGGCTGAACGTGGTCCCGCTGGCTATTCCTCCCTTGCGCGAGCATGCCACAGACATACCAGAGCTTATCGAGCACTTCATTGCCAAGCATTCGTCCTCCCAGTACGGCTCTGCGGTTCGGTTTTCGGCCGAGTTGCTGCAGCGCATGCAAAGCTACGGTTGGCCGGGGAACATCCGTGAGCTGGAGAATTTCGTGCGTCGCGCCCTGGCCCTTTCGCCGGGACCCCTGGTTGGCGTGGAAGTACTTGATGGTATTGATTTTCCTCAGAGCGTCCCAACGGCAGGGGGCGCGCTCGAAGCGGGCCTGACCCTGCGTGAAGTCGAAAAACAACTGCTGGCGCGAACCCTTGCGGCCACCGGAGGCAATCGCACCCACGCCGCCATGATGCTCGGCATCAGCCTGCGGACGGTTCGAAACAAGATTCGCGAGTACGGCTTACCCCCTCGCGGACAGGAGGTTAGCTATGGGCATGTTGGATAACCCGGTAACCGGTCCCATCGAGCGTTATCTCGATCTTACTGCCAAACGCCAGGAGCTTATTGCGAGCAACATGGCTAACGTCGATACGCCGGACTACCGTACCCGCGATATCGACTTCCAAGGTGAACTGCAGCGAGCCAGCAAAGGGCTCAATCCCGACGACAATCCCAAAGTTGTTGAGGTCCAAGGGCTTGTGGAGCGGCCGGACGGCAACAACGTGGACCTTGACCGCGAAGGCCTGCTGCTGGCCAAGACGCAACTCGAGTTCCGGCTAGGCACGCAGCTCTTAAAGCATACCTTTCAAGACTTGATGGACGTGATCAAAGGAGGAGGCGCAAGCTCATGAATCTATTCGCCATGTTTGACGTCAGCGGTTCAGCCCTGACGGCCGAGCGCGAACGTGCGGAAGTGGTGGCCAGCAATATGGCGAACGCCGACACCACGCGCACGGCAAAGGGTGGCCCTTACCAAAGACAAGAGGTCATCTTCGGCTCCACTCCGGTGGGTGGTTCGAGCTTTGCCGAAAGACTGGCCTCAGCGGCTGACGGAAATGTCCAGGGCGTTCAGGTGGTTAAGGTTGTGGGCGATCCAACGGCTCCCATCCGCCGCTTTGACCCCTCCCATCCCGACGCCGACGCCCAGGGTTATGTGTCTTACCCAGCGATCAACCCGGTCCAGGAAATGGTGGATCTGATGGGCGCGTCCCGGAGCTACCAGTTAAATGTTTCCGCCCTGCAGTCCACCAAGGAGATGATTCAACAGTCTCTGGAAATTTTGACCTAGTACGGTGCTGAAATTGCCTAAGGAGAGAAGGAATGACTAACACGATCCAAGGTTTGCCGTCGTTTGATCCGGGCGACTTTCAGCAGAAGATCTCCGGAACCGCGACCTCCTCGTCGGACTCGCCCTCCGGCTTCTGGGATACGCTCAAAAACACCCTGAACGAGGTGCAGCAAGTCCAGAGCGAGGCGGACCAAAAAGTAACGGACCTGGTTACCGGCAAGGGTGAGGACATCCACTCCGCCATGGCCGCGGTTGAGAAAGCAGATCTTTCTTTTCAGCTCGTGATGCAGGTTCGCAACAAGATTGTGCAGGCCTATCAGCAAGTTTCCCAGATTCAATTCTAAGGTTTAGTGAATGGCGTTCGATACCAACCAAGTCACCCGGCAGATCACCACCTTTTTCAAGGGCCTGACGCGCCGCCAGCGGGTGATTCTCGGCTCCAGTGTGGCCTTGGCCGCCATTGCACTGTACGCCTTCGTCTCGCTGATGGGGAGTGGCGAATACCAGACCCTCTACACCAATCTTTCACCGGATGAGGGAGCAAACCTCGTCCAGCATCTGGCCGCACGCGGCATCACAGCTCAACTCTCCAGTGACGGAACCAGCCTCAGCGTCGCGGCGGGCAAGGCCGCCCGCGCCCGGCTCGATCTTGCCGCCGAGGGGCTGCCTCGCAGCGGTCATCTTGGCTTTGAAATCTTCGACAAGCCCAACTGGGCGGGCAGCGATTTCGTTGAACAGGTGAATTACCAACGGGCTCTCGAAGGCGAGTTGGAGAAGACGATTGAGTCCATGAGCGGCATTGAAGCCGTTCGGGTTCACCTGGCTATGGCGCATGACTCCCTCTTCACCGAACAGCAGCGCGACGCTAAGGCCGCCGTGATGGTGAAACTTCATCCCGGTGCACGGCTGTCCGACGACGACCTGAGCGCCATCACTTTTCTGGTATCGAGCGCCGTCGATAACATGAAGCCGGAAGACGTCCGGGTGATGGACGCGGACGGACACGTTCCCCTGCTTTCCCACCACAGCACGCATCCCGAGGAAGCTCAGGAGCTGGAAGCTGCGCTGTCCCAAAAGATTGTGGACACGCTCGGCCCACTGGCGGGCCCGGGTCAAGTTCGGGCTAACGTCACCGTCGAGTACGAAAACGGGTCGAACGAGAGCACGCAGGAAAGTTACGACACCAATGACTCCGTGGTTTTGACCTCGCAGATGACCGCGGACGACGCAACCTTCGCCGCCAGCACGCAGGGCGTTCCGGGCTCCACCAGCAACGTGCCTCAAGCTCAGGGCCAGCAGCCTCCCAAGGCCCCCGTCGCCGATACTAAGATCGACGGTATCCGCAACGAAAACAAGACGTTTGGAGTGGGGAAGACGGTGCGGCATACGGTGCTGCCTCCGGGCGGGATCCGTCGAATCTCGGCGGCGGTCATCGTGGACGACGCCATCGAAACCACCACTCAGAATAATAAGAAGGTCGAAACGCGGCGCAAGCGCACTCCCGATGAGATGAAGCAGATTCAAGAGCTGGCTTCGGCGGCCATCGGTATTAACCCGACACGCGGCGACCAACTGGCCGTTGTGAATATGTCCTTCAACGCCAATGCCACGGACAACCCAGCTCCCCCCACGCTGTCGCAGCGCATCCCGAACCTCATCAATCAATGGATGCCGGTATTGCGCTACGTGGGTTACGGGATCGTGTTCATGCTCATGTACTTGCTGATTTTGAGGCCTCTCAAGAAACAACTGACCGCCGGTTTCACCGTAGCGCCCGCCTTGCCGGAGGCGAGCGTAGCAGCCGCCGCTCTGGAAGCGCCGGCACCCGTTGAAGCCGCACTGCCGGAGGCGCCGGAGCCTAATCCGATGACGGTCTTGAAAGAGAAACTAACCCAGAGAGTGGTGAACGAACCTGTCCAGACCAGCCGGCTGGTGCAGGATTGGCTGAGGCAGCGCTAATCGCAAAGGTGACGATCAATGGCAGTCCGCTCCCAGGAAAAAATCAGCGGCCTTCAGAAAGCTGCAATGCTGATGGTGATGCTCGGCGACAAGGCGGCCGCCAGCATCTACCGGCAATTGCCACAGGAAGAAGTTGAGGAACTGACGCGCGAAATCGCGCGCATCGGCGTTGTTTCTCCGGACGTCGGCAATCAGATTCTGGACGAGTTCAACAAGCTCACCCTGGCTCACGAATACGTGGATAAGGGAGGCGCGGATTACGCGCATAAGCTTCTCGTCGGCGCCTTCGGTGAATCCACGGCCAAGGATCTCCTCCAGCAGGTGCTGCGCACCGAGGCGATCTCTTTCAAGGACCTGGAACTGGTGCAACGCGCCGACCCGCAACAGCTCGCCAAGCTCATCGAAGGCGAACATCCACAGACCATCGCCCTGCTGCTGGCGCACCTCGGAGCTCGGACGGCCTCGACATTGCTGCGGATGCTTCCCGAACCCCTCACGGGTCAGGTTGTGGAGCGTCTTGCCAAACTCCGGCCGTTCTCCCCGGAGATGGTTCAGAGGATCGTCAGCGTGCTGAACAAGAAGATTCAGAGCCTCGGCAAGCAGGACCGTCTGGCTTGCGGAGGCGTTGAAGCCGTCGCCGACCTGCTGAACCGTATCGAGGCGCCCATCACCAAGAGTATCCTCCAGGCTATCGAGCAGGGGGATGCTGAACTCGCGGTGGCCATTCGAAACCAGATGTTCACCTTCGACGACTTCGCGGTGGTGCCCGAAGCTTCAATCCGTGAGGTGGTGGCCCAGGTTGACAAGAAAACCTTGGCCCTGGCCCTCAAGGGCGCTACGGCTGAGCTGAAGAACCACTTCCTGAAAGTGATGTCGTCCCGGGCAGCCGAAATGCTGAACGAAGACATTGATGTGCTGGGCCAGGTGCGCGGACGCGAGGTGGCTCACGCCCAGCAGGAAGTTGTCCAGACGGCTCGCAAGCTCGAAACCGAAGGCAAGATTTACCTGAAGAATGAGGGCGACGAAACCTATGTCTAGCTTTCAGGCAGGCGGCTCCGCGGCCGCATGGGCGTCCGACACCAAACCCTTCGTGTACCGCTCCGTTCCAGCGGTTCAACCCACGGGTGCCGCCACGGGAAGCAATGACGCCAAGGGGAAGGGCGATACACCCGCCCAACGGGTTTGGGGGAATTCACCGCAGCCCGAAAAACCGCAGCCTAAGTACACCGAAGAGGAACTACAAACTCAGTTGCAAGCCCAGGTGCAAGTCCAGCTTCAGGCGCAACTTGAGACCCAAAAGAAGCAAGCCCGGGAGCAGGGCGTGCGCGAATGCGAAACCAGACTGCGGGCGGAGCATGATGCCGCCCTAGCCAATGAGCGCACACGGGTAACCGAAGCCCTTGAGGAGTTCGTCCGCGAGCGCAAGTCGTACTTCGAACGTGCGGAAAGCGAGGTGGTGCAGCTCGCTTTAGCCATCGCCCGCAAGATCCTGCATCGGGAAGCGCAGATTGACCCTCTGTTTCTCACGGGCATCGTCCGGGTGGCCTTGGAAAAGGTGGCGACCACCAGCAGCGTGAAGCTGCGCGTCTCAGAGAACGATGTCTTCAAGTGGCGGCAAATTGTGGGTGCGCTGAAAGGCGTGCAGCCTCAACCAGAAGTTGTGGGAGATCCCACGCTACCGAACGGCCGCTGCATCATGGAAACAGACGTGGGCAGCACCCAGATCTCTCTCGATACTCAATTCCGCGAAGTCGAGCGCGGGCTGCTGGATTTGCTGGCCTTGCGTCCGGCGTCCTAACCTATGCCCTCTTTACTCGCACCCTACTTTCGCCGGCTTGAGACCTGCTCACCGAACCGCTGGTCCGGCCAGATTACCAAGGCTGTGGGACAAATCGTGGAGTCCCAGGGCCCGGCCTGCTCCGTCGGCGAGCAATGCGAAATCATCGACCGGTCCGGGAATTCGTATCCCGCGGAGGTCGTCGGCTTTCGGAACTCCACCGTGCTCTCCATGCCGCTCGGCCGGCCTGACGGCATTCGTTTCGGCGACCAGATCGTCGCTTCAGGCGAGTACCCGATGCTGCGGGTGGGAGAAGAACTGCTCGGCCGGGTGGTCGACGCCACCGGCAAACCGATTGACAACGGTTCCGTTTGCCAGCCGCGCGAGGCTTGGCCGTTGCACGCCGCAGCACCTCTCGCCTTGGAGCGAACTCTCATTCAGGAACCGCTCGGTTGCGGCATCCGGGCCATCGACGGCTTCATGACGTGCGGGCGCGGCCAGCGAATTGGAATCTTCGGCGGCAGCGGCGTGGGAAAAAGCACGCTGATCGGCATGATGGCGCGCGGCAGCGCGGCCGATATCACTGTGCTGTCACTGGTGGGTGAGCGTGGCCGCGAAGTGGGCGAGTTTCTGGAAAAAGACCTTGGGGTGGAAGGGCGCAAGCGCTCGGTGGTGGTGGTATCCACCTCTGACCAATCGCCGGTGTTGCGCATTCGCGGCGCCCTCGCGGCGACCGCGGTGGCCGAGTATTTCAGCTCGCGCGGCAAGAGCGTGCTGCTGATTATGGACTCCCTCACGCGCGTCGCCATGGCCCAGCGCGAAATCGGTTTGGCGGCCGGCGAGCCTCCCACTGCGAAAGGGTATACTCCTTCCGTGTTCACCCTGTTGGCGCGCCTGGTGGAGCGCGCTGGGCACTTCGGCAAGGGCAGCATTACCGCGTTTTACAGCGTGTTGATGGAAGGTGACGATCAGCAGGATCCCATCGTGGACTCGGTGCGTTCTCTCCTGGACGGGCACATCATCCTCGACCGCAAATTGGCAGCGCGCAATCACTATCCGGCCATCTCGGTTCTGGACAGTCTGAGCCGGTTGATGTCCACCGTGTGCCCGAAGGACGCTTTAACTAAGGCGCGCCAACTGCGAAGGCTTCTGGCCGCTTACGCCGCCGCCGAAGACCTGATTCGCGTGGGTGCCTATCAGAAGGGACTCGATCCCGTACTCGACCAGGCCGTCGCCGCACTGCCCGCCATTAATGGCTACCTCCAGCAGGAGGTCGATGACATCACGCCGTTAAACAAAGCGATCGAGGCGCTGGTGGCGCTCCCAGGATAAGAAAAGCAGTGGCAAGTGGCGAGTGACAAGTGACAAGAAGTCAGGAGTTGTCAGGAGTCAGAAGTAGGAAGCCAGAGAAAACAGTGATGAGTGATGAGTGACGAGTGACGAGAAGCAACAGTGCCATTGATTCATTGAGTCAATGAGTCAATCGCTCAATCACCCGATGGCCCGATCACCCGATGATCCATGCCTTTCCACTTTTCCCTCCAACCCGTCTTTCGCCTGCGCCAGAGCCTGGAAGAGCGTGAACGCCTCCGTCTGGCGATGATCATTGGGTATCTCAACCAACTGAACCAACTGATTGAGAAACTCGATCAGGAAAAGCTGCGCCTCTCAAGCGGCCTCGAGGACCGTCTCAAAGCCGGCATCACGGCTGGAGAGTTGCAGTTCGAGCTCGCTCGCAAGGCAGCGCTCGAACAACAAAAAAAGGGCCTTCGGCAGCAGCTCGCCAAGCTGGAAGAACAACGGGCGGCGCAGAAGCAGGCATTTCGCGAAGCCCAACGCAAGCGCAAGATCGTCGAAAACCTGCGTGACCTCAAGCTGGAACTCTATCGCCAGGAAGAGGCGCGGCGCGAGCAGCAGCGCGTGGACGATCTGTTCGGACTGCGCCACGGCCAGTTGGCGAAACAGGGCTGACACAAACACAACACGACAGCTTCCTTGACCCGTCCGCGCTTTGTCCGGTAAGCTGCCATCAGCGAGGTATATAATGCCCTCCCAAACGCAAGAACTTACCTGGGCGAACGTCGACGTCGACAACGACGCCGAGATGGACCTGTTTCGCAAGCAGGAAGAGCGCAAGGCAGATGAGCGCATTCGCAAAGCCTTCCACGAGCTACAAGAGAAAGGGATCATCGACGCGCAGGGCCGGCGCATCCGAAAGGATCTTCCGCATGATATGCGAGAGGACTCCGAGTGCGACCTCGGATGATCGTAATCGCAGGCCCGCCGGGAAGCGGCAAGTCGTCGGTCTTTCCGGTGTCTGAGGCAGGAGTTGATTTCTTCAACATCGACGACCAGGCCGCTCTTCTAAATGGCGGCTCCTATCAGAGTATTCCGCCGGAAATTCGCGCCCAAGCTAGCCGAGAGTGCGAGCAGTTCATCACAACACACATCGCAGACGGCCGGAGTTTTGCGGTGGAAACAACCCTGCGTACCAGGAAGGCTTTGGAGCAGGCCGAAGACGCCCGAGAACATGGGTTCGAAACTGAAATGATTTACGTTGCCCTGGACTACATCGGGGACAACATTGAGCGCATTGCGATACGCGCAGATGCCGGCGGACACGCCGCATCTCCAGGGCGAATCCGCGCAATCCATCGTGCCAGTCTTGGAAACTTGCCTGCCGCCTTGCGTCAATTCGACCGCGTATGGGTCTACGATAACAGTGCGCCGGGCGGCCCTCGTCGGCTCGTGATGGAAACATGCAAGGGTTCAGTGCGGTTTGTCGCGGATGAGCCACCTCGCTGGCTTAGAGAAGCCTTCCGCGGCACGGAATACGGATCATTCTGAGGCGGGTGGTGCCTTGAGTCCTTGAGTGCTTAGAACTCGGCCACTACGGGAAGCCGCTGAGAGTCAACTGCCACCGACAAGCAAAGAGCCCTCTAAACCAGACCTCCCCAGCCGGTGAAGAACCGGTACGCCCGTCGTGTTGCTCGCTACACAGCGACCGCAACCCGACCGCCGCTGATGTAGCCTACGCATAAAGGGCTTGACATTTAGGCTAGAATATGCAACGCTATCCGATGGGCCAGGAGAAATCGGGGGTGCCGTGCGGGCGCCAGGTCAGGGGGTGCCTGGGTTTTGAATGTTGGCCCTGAGCGCACAGACGTGAGCTGCTGCCCCGCCTCAGGAAAGGCCAAAAGGCAGCGGATATATGATGAAAATTCATCGAACGAAGCCGGAATGTTGATGAAAGCAAACGTTTTGTTCGCTTAAGGCGGGATGTTGCTGAACATCTAAATATAGATGATTACCGTGGCAGGGCCGCCTCCGCGATATCACCGTGACGGCCGGTCGGCACTTAACTCGGAAAACCGGGGGGCATCGTAGAACGGCGAGTGCCCAAACTCAAAATATTGGGATCGAAGCTGCTAGTGTTCTGAAAATAAAGGACGTGCTGTTCAAAAGCCAAGAAGTCATCGATAAATAAGACGGTGATAGGCCGGTGTTTCAACTTTCCATCTTGCCTCCCCCGCAGCGCCGGCTTTGGGATGAGCTGGGTGCCACTCCCAAAGGCTTCGTGCTCTATGGCGGTACGGCCTTGGCCCTCCGACAGGGTCATCGCCACTCGGAGGACTTCGGCTTTTTCTCGAATCGACCCTTCAAGCCAGCCGAACTGGCCGCCCGCCTTCCATACCTCGCCGGAGCCGAGATTACTCAATCGAAGGAGAACACCCTGACGGCGATTGTGGACCGTCAGGGACCGGCAAAAATCTCCTTTCTGGGTGGTCTGCAACTGAAGCGCGTCCAGCAGCCGGATGTGGCTCCGGAAAACGGAATCTCGGTGGCCTCCCTGCTCGATCTGGCGGCCACCAAACTTGTCACCATCCAGCAGAGGGCGGAAGCGAAGGATTACCTAGACGTGGCGGCCGCTTTGGATGCCGGCCTGGCCTTGCCGGAAGCACTGGCCGCGGCTCGAGCGGTTTACGGCCCGGAGTTCAACGGGGCGCTCAGCCTGAAGGCTTTGACTTATTTCGAAGACGGCGATCTGCCCCACTTGGAAGGGGCGATTCGAGAACGGCTGCGGGCGGCGGCAATCGCGGTAAAATTGACGAAGCTTCCTACGTTGGTGGCGAAGGAAGGGCTCAACCCGGATGTTCAAGCATGAATTACCCTGAGGAGTTGCGGACCGTGGCCAAGCGGGTGGAATGGTTCAAGGCGCCGGAAGAGGCTTTGGCCGATCGTAGGCATTTTCTGGCCCACCTGATGACTTACGGGACGTGGGATGACTTGGTGGTGGCGGCGCAGTACTACCCGGAGGCGGAATTTGAGGCGGTGTTGGACAATCCTCCGGCAGGGATCTTCGACCGGCGCTCGTGGGTTTATTGGAACTTGCGCTACCGCCGGGATCCGGTGCCGCCCCTGCCGCGGCGCAACATTCCGGACGGCAGTTGAACCCGAAGTGAAGTGAACGTTCGTCCGAAGTTTGTTCTCCGGCGGGTGAGAATATAATGGCTTCCGGCTTCTCGCAAAATCAGACGTCTATGAACCTGTCCCAGAGGCTCGCCGGCAATTTCAGCGGAACGGTGCGGCACCGTGGCCACAGCTACTACTGGCAGGGCCGAGTGCGCATCCGGCACGGTTCCGAATCCGGCGTGGCGGCCAACGTCCGCGGCTCCCAAAACTATCAGGTCAACTTGGACTGGCAGGATGGAGTGCTTTCCGCCAACTGCGACTGCCTCTATTTTGACTCCGACGGGCCTTGCAAACATTTGTGGGCCGCAATTCTTGCCGCGGAAGCCTACGGGCATCTTACCGCAGCAGCCTCAGCCCCAAAACTGGTTCTGGATTGTGGAGATTACGGTCTCGACGAGGAATACGACGACGAATACGAGGAAGACTTTCCTTTATCGGCTCGCCGGCCGGTGGCGGTTCCGCCTTCCGTGCCCAAATCACAAAATTGGCTGAAACGCATCACGGAAATCTCTGATAGCGCCTCCACGCAAGCCTCCTGGAGCGGCGAGCCATGGCCGGCCAAGCGCCAGGTGCTCTACATCGTTGATGTTGCGGCCAGCCCGACGGCGAGCTGTCTGATCCTGTCCCTGGCCTCCCGCGACCGCAAGATGAACGGCAGTTGGGCGCGCTCCAAAACTCTCAGTCTGCGCCGCAGCCAGATCGCGCAGTTGCCTTTGGCGGAGGACCGCGAAATTCTCTCCGCGGTGGCCGGTAGCATCCAGTATTACGGCTGGGGTGACTCCGCACTGACCTATCAAATCCCCGCCTCCTGCATGGTGCCACACCCCCTGGCGGAAATGGTGATGCCCTTGGTGGCGCGCACCGGCCGCTGCTATCTGCGTATGAGCGAAGGCATGGATGACGTGGGCCCGCTCGTCTGGGATGAGGGCGGCCCCTGGCAGTTCAAAGTGGAAATGCGCCGCAGCAGCTCGGGCGGATGGGCCGCAGATGGCGTCCTGCGCCGCGGAGAGGAGCGCATGAACCTGGCCGAGCCCGTGCTGATGACGCAAGGCGGCTTGGTGTTCACTCGTGATCGCGTGGCCGCGCTCGCCGAAGAGGCGCGCTTCGACTGGATGGTCCGTCTTCGAAGGGCGGGCGCCATCGAGGCTCCCGAGAAGGATCAGGACGCATTGCTGGAGGCGCTGCTGGCGATGCCCGGACTGCCGGCGCCGGATGTCCCGGAGGAGTTGCGCTACGAAGAGGTCGTGATCGTGCCGCGGCCCGGCCTGCAAATCCGCACGGGCCGTTCCATGCTGGGCGCCGGGGAAAAGCTGCGGGGCGAGCTCTCTTTCAACTACGACGGCAAGTTGGTGCGGGCCGTGGAACGAACCCAAGGTTTTTACGACGCCGCCAGCCGCCGTTTTACGCGGCGCGATCCGGAAACGGAAAAGGCCGCCGCGGAGCTGCTCACCGGGCTTGGCCTGAAATTCCAGAAGTCGCATTACGGGCAGCCGGAGGACGTCTGGGAAATCGCGCCCACCAAGCTGCCGCGCGTGGTGCGGACGCTCGTGGAAGCCGGCTGGCATATCGAAGCCCATGGCAAGGTCTTTCGGCGTCCGGGCGGATATCACCTCGAAGTTGCCACCGGGGTTGACTGGTTCGAGTTGCACGGCAAGGTGGAGTACGGCGATAGCGTGGCGCGACTGCCGGAATTGCTGGAGGCACTGAAGCGCGGTGAGAACATGGTGCGCCTCGACGACGGCACTTACGGCTTGCTGCCCGAGGAGTGGATGCGCCGCATCGGCGTGCTGGCCGGTGTGGGAGCCGCCGAGGCCGGACACATCCGTTTCCGGCAGACTCAGGTGGGGTTTCTGGACGCGCTGCTGGCCTCCGAGCCTGAAGCGCGCTGCGATGAGACCTTCACCCGCATGCGCGAGGAGTTGCGCCAGTTTCAGGGTGTTGAGGCCGCTGCCCAGCCAGCGGGTTTTGTGGGGCATTTACGCGATTACCAGCGCGAAGGCTTGGGCTGGATGCAGTTTCTTCACCGCTTCTCTTTCGGCGGCTGCCTGGCGGATGACATGGGAGTGGGCAAGACGGCCCAGGTGCTGGCGCTGCTCGAAATGCGGCGCGAGCTGCGAGCCGCGGGCGAGCCGCCCGGCCCTTCGCTGGTGGTGGTGCCGCGCTCGTTGGTGTTCAACTGGAAGGAAGAGGCGGCGCGTTTCACGCCCCAACTGCAGGTGCTGGATTACACCGGCGTGGAGCGTATCGGCACCGACCTTGCCGCTTACGACGTGGTCCTCACCACTTACGGCACGCTGCGGCGGGACGTGCTGAAACTGAAGGAAGTGCAATTCGATTACGTGGTGCTTGACGAGGCGCAGGCGGTGAAGAACGCGGCCACCGACGCAGCCAAAGCTGCGCGCCTGCTGCGTGCCGGACACCGCCTGGCGCTGAGCGGCACGCCGGTGGAAAACCACCTGGGCGAACTGTGGTCGCTGTTCGAGTTTCTCAATCCGGGCATGTTGGGCGCCGCGTCTGTCTTCAAGCTGACGAGCGGCGCCGGCCGCAGTCCCAGCGAAGAGACCTGCCGGCTGCTCTCCCACGCGCTGCGTCCCTTCATTCTGCGCCGCACCAAGGAGCAGGTGGCGCGCGAGCTTCCGCCCAAGACCGAACAGACCCTTTATTGCGAGATGGAGCCCGTGCAACGCAAGCTCTACCAGGAGCTGCGCCAGCACTACCGCGACTCGTTGCTGAAGCGCATTGAGCTGGAGGGTATAGCGAAGTCTAAAATCCAGGTGCTGGAGGCCTTGCTGCGTCTGCGCCAGGCCGCCTGCCATCCCGGCCTGATTGACAAGAAACGCACAGGCGAGAGCAGCGCCAAGCTCGAGACCCTTCTCGAGCAACTGGGCGAGGTGCTCGATGAGGGCCATAAGGCGCTGGTATTTTCGCAGTTCACCAGCCTGCTCCGCATTGTGCGCGACCGCCTTGATAGCAAGGGCGTGGCTTACCAGTATCTGGACGGCGCCACGCGCGATCGCAAGACGCCGGTGGATCGCTTCCAGAACGATCCTGACTGCAAGCTGTTTCTGGTGAGCCTGAAGGCCGGCGGGCTGGGCCTGAACCTCACCGCCGCCGAGTATGTGTTTCTGCTCGATCCCTGGTGGAACCCTGCGGTGGAAACGCAGGCCATCGACCGCGCTCACCGCATTGGGCAGACGCGGCAGGTGTTCGCTTATCGAATCATCGCTCGCGACACCGTCGAAGAGAAGGTTCTGGAACTCCAGAAGACCAAGCGCGACCTGGCAGCGGCCATCATCAGCGCGGATAACAGCCTCATCCGGACCCTGCGCCGGGAGGATCTTGAGCTGCTGTTGTCGTAGGACTACTTAAGTCTTCCGGTAAGGAGATCGTGCGCTCTTCATGTACGGCTTCGCAAAGAGTGCGAGGGCCAACATTCGCACCGATGAGGAGCAAGAGTTCAAAGAGGCCGCCAAATACGTCCTGAGCCTGACGGAAGAGTACCTTGCGGAGCTGGTCAGGCAAGGTGATTTCGTGGAGGTGAAGAGCAGATGAGCAAAAAATATCGAAGCGATGCCATGGCCTCTATTCACGAAACAATGGAGGCGCTGCATAGAGTGGGCGCCATCGGCAGCAGACCATGCGCCGCTTTGATGGGGCCTGCCTCACGAACGTCCAGCCGCTGCGACCAAGAGAGATCAAGGCCATTCGAGAGCGGGAGCGGGTGAGTCAGACGGTGTTTGCGAATTACCTCAACGTGACGCCGAATCTGGTGAGTAAATGGGAACGGGGAGAGAAGCGGCCTTCCGGCCCCGCACTGAAGCTGCTTTCCCTTGTCGAGAAGCACGGGCTGAGTGCCGTCGCCTGAAGCCAAGGCGGTTACTGAACACAAGGCGTGGAGATGTATGGAATCTATCAGATTGCTTGAAGGCAAGACGCGCCTTTCAGCCTTGCTTGAGCGCGTGGCTCTGGGCGAGGAGATTACCATCACCAAGCGCGGGCATACCGTGGCGCGCTTGGTGCCGATGGAGCGTCGCGGCAAGAGCGACCCGAAGCAAGTCGCGGAAGCCATTGGGCTTTGCGCAAAGGCGTCAAGCTTGAAGGTGTCACTGGGTGCGCGACATAGACGTGGGCTTTTTGGCGTTTCTTTTTTTTGTGGCCTTTATCTGTGCGTAGTGCATACTTGCAGATAGAGGAGGTGGCTATGCCTCAAACCCTGCCTGCCCTGGAAGGCGAAAGAACCCGCTTGCTG
>DATJYK010000450.1:0-1305 GCA_035578005.1 Terriglobia bacterium | reverse complement strand
TGACCTGCCCCCCATTTTTAGTCCAGGGATAATGAGACTTTCTCCGGTTTTTGTTCGCCTCCACGACCGCTGTTCATAGCGGGGATGGGGGTGTGGGGAAAGGGGCCGGCGCTTGAGGCCCCTGTCCCCACCTCATCCATGTAGAAGCTTGCCGACTGCCTGGCAAACTCCATCGGGGTACGGTACTGCAAGCTGCTGTGTGGCCTGGCTTCGTTGTAGTCCCGCCTCCACTGTTCGATCCTCTCGCGTGCATCGGCCAGACTGCTGAACCAGTTCTCGTTCAGACATTCATCGCGGAAGCGGCCGTTGAAACTCTCCACGTAGCTGTTCTCCATCGGTCGTCCGGGTTGAATCGTGTGCCACTCGAGACGCCGCTGATAGGCCCACTGGTCGACAGCGCGGCTGACGAACTCAGGTCCGTTGTCACTGCGGATCTGCCGCGGCAGCCCGCGTCTTTGCTTCAGCTCTTCCAGCACGCGGACCACTCGCGTCCCGCCCAGCGAGGTATCGACTTCAATCGCCAGGCATTCCCGCGTGTAGTCATCCACGATATTCAAGGTGCGAAACCTCCGTCCCGAGCTGAGCGTATCGCTCATGAAGTCGACCGACCATACCTGATTCGCGGCTACGGCTACTGGCAATGGCTGGCGCACTGTGCCGCGCTTCCGCCCGCGCTTGCGCCGCAACGACAGCTTCTCCTCCACATACAGCCGGTAGACTCGTTTGTGGTTTACCTGCCAACCTTCACGCTCCAACAGAATCTGCAGACGGCGATAGCCGAACCGACGTCTGGCCTCGGCCAGCTCGCGCAACCGCACTCGCAGCGGTTCGTCTTCGCATCTTCGCCTTCGATAACGACACGTCGCACGATACAGTCCCATCAGCCCGCAGGCGCGTCGCTGGCTCAGCTCGACTTCCAGTTGCATTACCAGCACCGCCTCTCGCCGCATCTGCGGGCTCACCACTTTTTTGCGACCACCGCCTTCAACGCCCGGATGTCCACTGCTTGTTCGGCCACGATGTGCTTCAGTTGACGGTTCTCCTCTTCCAGTTGCCGCAACCGTCGTGCCTCGCTCAGTTCCAAACCACCGTACTTGCTCTTCCAGCGGTAAAAACACGCCTTCGCGATCCCGTGGCGACGGCATAGCTCTCCCGTCTCCACCCCGCCTTCGGACTCCTTCAGAATGGCGATGATCTGATCTTCGCTGAATCGACTCTTCCTCACGACTCCTCCTCTGGCCCTGGCGGGCCATCGTAAATGGAGAAGCTACATTTTCGATGGACTAATTTCTGGGGGGCAGGTCA
>DATJYK010000449.1:0-12913 GCA_035578005.1 Terriglobia bacterium | reverse complement strand
CGTTCAAAAACGAACCCAAACGAACCTAAGTTTCGGGGGAAGAAGGGTGCAAAATCAGAAAACGAACCCAAGAAACGAATCCGAGCTTCGCCGGGTGGTTGGGCGCGGGGCTCGTCGGTTTGAGGTCGAAGACCTCGCTAGGTTGTAGGTGCCAGGTGTTAGCTCAGCCACCGGCGACGCCGGATTGAACGGAATATGACTCTCAATTCCTCGAACGTTTAGAATCAGCAGGTTGACCGAGAGTCAGAGGGCAGGTGTTACTCTTGAGGTTCTAGGTGCTAGTTGCCAGGCGCCGGAGTGCTCAGTAACATCGGGTAAAGGCTCTCCCTGGGACCTAGCACCCGGCACCTAGAACCTGACACCTGGCACCTGACACCTCGCCCATGGTCCGCTCTTCGCAAGCTCGCTATTCCGTCCGTCCTTGCCGCGGCATCGGGGAGCTTGAAGCGTGCATTCGGCTTCAAAAGCAGATTTGGGGCTATGCGGATTCGGAGCTCTATCCGCTGCGCCTGTTTGTGAATCTGACCCACATCGGCGGACACGTGATCGGCGCGTTTTGCAGTTCCGGCCGAGGGCGCGCGGGAGAATTGGTAGGATTCGTGAGCGGGATGCCCGCCTGGCGAGACGGCAAGCGCTACGTGCATTCTCTCTCGCTTGGGGTGGCGCGCGGCCACGAAAATCAAGGCCTGGGGAGAATGCTGAAAGCCGAGCAGCGGGAGGTGTCTTTGCAGGCCGGCATTGCCCGCATCGAATGGACCTTCGATCCGCTGCGTGCCAAGAACGCCTTTTTCAATATCGTCCGGCTGGGAGCCATTACGCGCCGCTACCAGCCGGATTACTACGGCCACGTTGAAAGCAGGCTGCAACAGGGCCTGCCGAGCGACCGGCTGGTGTGCGAATGGTGGCTGAATTCGGCAAGGGTACGAGCGGCGCTTGCGCCCTCCGCCCCCTCTGGCGGGCCACCGCCGGCGCTTGCCGCTCGCGGACGCGGCGGCGAACGGGCGATCGAAATTCCCTTGGACCTCACCACGCTCGCGGAACAAGAGCCCGACCGGGCCCGCAAGCTGCAACGAGATGTTCGCCGCAGATTTGAAGGTTGCTTTCGCCGCGGTCTGGCTGTGACCGGCTTCGAGCGCGGCGACGGTGTGGGACGCTATCTCTTGGAACCCTATTCATGAAAATCGACCGCATTGAGCTTCGCGAAATCCATCTGCCGCTCGTCCACTTCTTCGAGACCAGCTTTGGCCGCACCACCGCGCGCCGAATCGTGCTGGTAAAGGTGGAGGCCTCGGGGTTGACCGGCTGGGGAGAAGTGAGCTGTGGCGAGCAGCCGTTCTACAACCACGAAACACCTGAAACCGCCTGGCACATCCTGCGCGACTTTCTAATTCCTGCCACGCTCGGGCGTGACTTATCCGGGCCGTCGGAGATCGCCGCCAAGTTCAAGCAGATTCGCGGTCACAGCATGGCCAAAGCAGCGCTCGAAAACGCCCTGTGGGACATCAAGGCTCAGCAAGATGGTGTACCGCTCTCAAAGCTTATCGGCGGCACTCTCGAAGAGATTCCCTGTGGGGTGTCCATCGGGATTCAGGACTCCATCGAGCAACTGCTCGAAAAAATCCAGTGTGAAGTTAGCGCCGGCTATCAGCGCATCAAGTTGAAGGTGAAGCCCGGTTGGGACGTGGGCGTGCTTGAGCGCGTGCGTGAGCGCTTCCCTCGCATCGTTCTCTCCGTGGACGCGAACTCTGCTTATACGCTTGCGGACTTAGAGCATTTGAAGAACTTCGACCGCTTCTATCTGCTGATGATCGAGCAGCCGCTTCACTGGAATGACATCATTGACCACGCTCGCCTGCAGCGTGAAATCAAGACGTCACTGTGCCTCGACGAGTCCATCCATGATGCCGACGACGCACGAAAGGCCATCGAAGCCGGCGCGTGCAAGATTATCAACATCAAGTTGGGCCGCGTCGGAGGCTTCACTTCGGCTCGCCAGGTGCATGATGTTTGCCGCGCCCACAACATTCCCGTCTGGTGTGGCGGGATGCTGGAGTCGGGTATCGGCCGCGCGCACAACATCGCGATGTCCACGCTGCCGGGCTTCACTTTGCCGGGTGACGTCTCGGCCAGCCGCCGCTACTGGAGCGAAGACATCATTGATCCCGAAGTGACCGTCAGTGCCGCTGGAACCATCCGTGTGCCCCAGACGCCAGGATTGGGGTACGCGGCGAACATCGAGCGCATCGAGCGCGCCACGGCGAGGAAGGAACGGTTTGGGTAGTGCGGCGCCCATTCAGGCAGAGCAGGCTCAGGCCGTGGAGTCGCGTGCGCCAGGGAACTCTGCATCCGAACGGGACGCTGAGAGAAGTCCACGCCACCGGCTGATGCATCTGCTGATGCTGCTGGGCACCTTCTTTTGGGCGAGCAACATCATTGCAGGAAAGTTCGCCCTGCGCAGCATGGGCGCCATGGCTCTGGCGCAAGTGCGGGTGACAGGTGCGGGCGTGATCTTCGCAATCGCGTTTATGTTGTGGCCGAATCGGCCGCGACTTCACCTGACGCGCCGCGACTGGGGATATCTTGCCATGACGGCGCTGTTCGGGATAACGCTGAACCAGATTTTTTTCATCGGCGGTATTGGCAAGACCTCAGCGGCTCACGCCGCCCTGATTATCGCTCTGGGCCCGGTGATGGTGTTGATTCTCTCCTGCGGCATGCGCCTGGAAGCGCTCACGGTGCTCAAATCCGTGGGGGCCGCGATTTCGTTCGCGGGCGTCGTCGTGCTCACGACGAGTAAGGGTCAGCCCGGAGGCGCGGTCACAGTCTGGGGCGACTTTATCATGCTGCTGGGAACGGCGGTTTTTGCCTACTACACGATTCTGCTGAAGAAGGTCGCGGTTCGATTTGACGCGCTGAGCTTGAACACGATTATTTTCATACTGGGCTCGGCTTTCATGCTTCCGGTCAGCGCACGCGACTTGTTGGCGGTTCGATGGACGGCGCTGCCGGGGGAAGCCTGGTGGGGAATCGCATTCCTCGTGACTTGCGGCTCGGTGCTCGCGTACCTCATCTACGCTTTTGCGCTCACCGAACTGACTGCCACCCGAGTCGCAGCGTTCAACTACCTGCAGCCCGTGATTGCGGCCGCGCTGGGCGCCTGGCTGCTTAGCGAGTCCCTGACGGCGCGGGTGACGGTGGGAGGAGTGTTCATTCTGGGCGGCGTGTATCTGACCGAACGCGAAGGCGCAGAATCGTCGGCGGCCGCGGCTTAGGAACTTAAATCACAGGCTCATGGAAATCGTTAAGCCAGTCGCGCATCCAAGGAGAGGAGGGATAGGATGAGCGAATGCACGCACACCGATCAGATTCGCGACGTGAAGCCGCACACCCGTGGCTGTGAAGAGTGCCTGAAGATGGGCGACACCTGGGTTCATCTCCGCTTGTGCATGACCTGCGGTCACGTCGGCTGCTGCGATTCGTCCAAGAACAAGCACGCCACCAAACATTTTCATTCGGCCCATCACCCCATCATCAAGTCGTTCGAGCCGGGCGAGGACTGGGGCTGGTGCTATATCGATGAGGTGGAACTTGATTTCGCCTGAGTGGCCGGAACTCCCCTTTTCGGAGTGGGAAAGCACGTGTGACACGCTCCACATGTGGACCCAGATCGTGGGCAAGACGCGCCTTGCCCTGACGCCGTTGGAGAATCACTTCTGGAACGTGACGCTTTATGTCACGCCGCGAGGCTTGACCACGTCAGCCATTCCGTTTCGACACGAGAGCTTTGACGTCGAGTTTGACTTCATCGCTCACAGGCTGGCCGTCAGAACGAGCGAGGGGAGCGAACACCGCATTTCGCTCTATCCGCGCTCCGTGGCGGATTTCTACCGCGAGTACATGGCGGGCTTGCGCTCGCTCGGAATCGAAGTCGAGATTCACCGAACGCCGGACGAGTTCGATGATCGCACGCCGTTTGATCTGGATCAGCACCACGCCTCGTACGACGTTCGGTACATCGAGAGCTTTCGCCGCGTTCTGATCAATTGTGACCGGGTTCTTAAGACGTTTCGATCCCGCTTCATTGGCAAGTGCAGTCCAGTGCAGTTTTTCTGGGGTTCCTTTGATCTGGCGGTGACGCGCTTTTCCGGGCGCCAAGCCTCTTTGCCGAAGGACGTGGATCCGCTGACGCGCGAGGCGTACTCTCACGAGGTGATCAGTTGCGGCTTTTGGCCGGGCAATCGAAGTTTTAAACAGGCGGCATTCTACTCCTACACCAAGCCTGCGCCCGCTGGGCTGGAGCAGGAAGCCGTGCGACCCGCTGCCGCGTACTGGGACCAGCAGATGGGCGAGTTCATGCTCAAGTACGACGACGTGCGAGCTGCTGAGTCACCAGATCAAGCAATTCTCGACTTCTGCCAAAGTACGTACGAGGCAGGTGCGAACCTCGCGAAGTGGAATCGCGACGAAGTCGAACGCGAGCAGCATGGCTGATTCTTCTGCGACCCAACGAATTGCCTTCATTCCGGGCGATGGCATCGGGATTGAGGTGACGGCCCAGGCCATCGAGGCGCTCGAAGCCCTCATCAAGTCGCATCAGTTGCCGGTCGACTACAACGTCTACAATTGGGGTGCAGAAAAGTACCTGCGTGAGGGCGTCAGCTTGCCTGAAGGCACCTTTGAGATGTTTCGCCGTGACTACGCGGCGATTTTCGTTGGTGCGCTCGGCGACCCGCGGGTTCCTTCCAATCAGCACGCCGCAGACATCCTGCTTGGTATTCGCTTCAATCTTGATCTCTACGTGAACCAGCGGCCTGTGAGACTTCTCGACGCGCGCTTGTGCCCGCTCAAGGACCGGACGGAGCAGGACGTGAACTTCGTCATCTTCCGTGAAAACACCGAGGGGCTCTACGTGGGCATGGGTGGTGTGTTCAAGAAGGACACTTCCGACGAAGTAGCAGTGCAGGAGGACGTGAACACCCGCAAGGGCGTGGAGAGGATCCTGGTTTACGCTTTCGAATACGCGCGTCAACACGGCTTGAAGAAAGTCTGCATGAGCGACAAAGCGAACGCGCTAACATTCGGACATGGCCTGTGGCAACGAGTGTTTGCTGAGGTTCGCGAGCGCTACCCAGAAATCGAATCGCGGCATCTTTATATTGATACGCTCGCTATGGAGATGGTGCGCGACCCCGGCCAGTTCCAGGTGATGGTGACCTGTAACATGTTCGGTGACATTCTCAGCGATCTGGGCGCCGCGCTTCAGGGCGGCCTCGGCTTGGCACCGTCGGCCAACGTCCATCCGGGTCAAATATCGATGTTCGAAACGGTCCACGGCTCAGCACCCAATATCGCTGGCAAGAATTTGGCTAATCCCATGGCCGCTGTGCTCACCGTCGGCACGATGCTTGGGCACCTTGGCCACTCGCAGGCGGGCGGACGGGTCGAAGAAGTTGTGCGCGACGCGATCCGCCACGACGTCACCACCCGGGACCTAGGCGGCGATCTGGGGACGCGCGAAGTGGGGGATTGGATCGCTGCCCGACTCTAACAAGTAGGTTCGTGTGGATGACGCTCGGAGATGACCGCGACGTCATCCAGCCATGATCAAAACGCCAACTTGGTGGCTCGGGGACGGCGCGGTTCGAGCATCATCGCCAACAACATGCCCGTCACGAATCCGCCGACATGGGCCCACCACGCTGTGCCGCCGCGAGTGGCGGTCTGAATGTTCATGCCGAGCATCTGATAACCTTCGAGAAACTGAATGAGGAACCAATATCCGAGAACGAGGACCGCCGGTAGCTGAAACGTCCAGAAAATCAGCGGAAAAATCGTGATCTTGATCCACGCTCGGGGAGAGCTCACAAAATAGGCCCCGAGTACGCCCGCGATGGCGCCGCTCGCGCCGATGCTCGGAAGTCGAGAACCCGCGTTGAGATAGATGTGTAGCAGCGCGCCTGCAAAACCGCTCAAAAAGTAAAGAAGTACGAACTTCACGTGACCAAAGCGGTCTTCGACGCTTCGCCCGAAGACATAAAGAAAAAGCATGTTGCCGAGCAGGTGTACCCATCCGGCATGCAGGAACATGGATGCAAAGATCGGAACCACGAACCCCGCCGGAGTCATCAGTGCGAGTCCCCGCGCAGTCGTATAACGCGCAGGAACGATCCCATAAAGAAAGATCAGCCGATCAACTTGGCCGTCGAGAGAAAGTTCTATCCAGAACACGTAAAGATTGACGGCGATGATGACAAGCGTTGAAAACCAGAACGTGGTGCGGCGAAGGTTATCATCGAGTGGAAGAGGTACCATTCCGAAGGCATTTTAGCTTGCTTGAGGGAGAATTGCGGTGAGAAAACACAGTGAGCGCTCGCTGGCGGCGTCGAGAATAGGAGTAGGGGAGCGCCCCTCGTCCACCTGGCCGGAGGAGGTTTTCAGGTGGAATCGAGGCTTCTCCCCTACCTCGGGCAGGCGATCTTGATGCCTGCCGAACTTAATGCGGCAACATCCCCAAGGACGCTGCGCGAGACGTCAGAATCAGAACCGACGGGGATGCCCCGCAACCGCCTGGCCGGAGGAGGTTTTCAGGTGGTCGCAGGGCGTTTCCCCGACTTGACGGCAGGCGAATCGCATGGCCTGCCAAACTTGCGAGTTATCTGCGACGCAATGGAGAACGGGAAATCCGCGTGTTATTAGCCGACCGCAGTTATTTCCCGGCCTCCATTACGCCGGCTTCAAAACTCCGCAAGCAACTGCCCGAAGGCCTCCGAAGCGCGAGCTGGTGCGCTAGGAAGCTGAGTCTCCAAATACGAGCGCCCGGTTCATGCCTGCGAACCGGATCTCGATGATCGTCTTGCTGCCATCGCTGTTGTTGGAGTAAAGCACCTGGTTTTGCTCGTACTTCGTGTCGCGGTCCTCCCACTTCGCCTGGGCTGTGGCCACCGTCTCCTTGCCTTTGACGAACGTTACGGTTGGGTCGCCGTTGTCGGCTGACCAGGTTACGCTGTAGCTGCCTGCTGGAATCGCCGCGCCGTTCAGCGCCGCGGTTTGGTTGAGGGTCACTTTCTTCTCGCTCTTGGCTCCACTCTTGGCAAAAGCTGAGGTCGTTATGAGGCCGGCCACAACGATCACCGGAACGAGACGCTTGACATACCGAAGGTTCATATTCGCCTGCTCTCCTTTGAAGGATTTCCGGGCTAAGCCCGGATTTTCTCCTCCTCCGGCAGGTCGGTACCGCTTGCGAAATTCAGACGCCGATGGTTCAATTTCCTTCTTGCATTCCACTGCTCACCCGACTACAATCAGCCGGGTTAAACGCAAACACGCGCTGCCCTCGAAGGAGAAGGCCGTGCTTATTGCGTTCCGGATCGCCGCTGCCCTCAGGCCGCCAAACCGTCGGCGGCGGCGGTCCACCCAGCAATCGACTTCCCAAAACTGCTTAGACGCAAGTTAACGCTGAACGGTTATCAGCCTGCGTCGATCCACCAAACAAATCCTCGGTAATTTCTCAGCACAAGACAATACGGCCCAGCTCGCCGAAATGTTCCAGATCTGGCGCATTTTTTCGTTGCCATATTGCTGCCCCTAAACAAAAGGGCTGTCGACATTCCCGCAACTAATCTGCCAACACGATTCTGGCACGCAAGTCGTTGTCGGAAGCCTGAATGCGGCCGGTCCTGAGCCTGCCTGGCGGCGAGACGTGTCCAGGGGCAGCACAGCAGTGTCCGCCAGTGAACATAAGACGGTTGGACCTTACATTTGGAGGGAACTTACAGAGCGCGACTTCGAGCAAGAATGGCGCTCGCCGTGCACGGGGAGATTGAGCAGGACCGCGAGGTTTCTTAAGGGACACTGCTGCTGATCCACCCGCCGCCGACCACTACATCGCCGCCGTAGAACACGGCTGCCTGACCCGGCGTGATGGCGCGCTGCGGTTCGACAAACTCGACTAGCGCCTCTGAGTTCGACAAGGCCTTAACGTGAGCCGCAGCGGGTATGTGCTTGTTGCGGATGCGCACCTGCGCCTGCACGTTCTCCCCCTCGCTCACGGACCGGATCCAGTTCACCTCGCGCACGCGGCAGCGCCGGCGCATCAATTCCTGGTTGCGGCCTACTCGCACACGATTGTGCTCGCGGTCCAATTCAATCACATAGAGCGGCTCGCCCTTTGCGAATCCGAGCCCCTTTCGCTGGCCGACTGTGAACTTGTGAAGGCCGTCGTGCTCCCCCAGCACCTCACCTTCGCTGGAAACAATTTCGCCAGTGGGGCGCGGCTGCGGCCCGCGGTCCGGAAGCTTGCCGCCCTGCTCGGCCAGATAGGCGTCAATGAATTCGCGATAGCTTCCTGAGCTGACGAAGCAGATTTCCTGGCTATCTGGCTTGCTAGCCACCGGCAGTTTGCGATCGCGAGCCTGGGCGCGCACTTCGTCCTTGGTGAGCTCGCCGAGCGGGAAGATGGACCTCGCCAGCTCCTCTTGCGTGAGCCCGAACAGAAAATAGGACTGGTCACGGCTGCGGTCAACCGCGGCCAGAAGCTGGTAGCGGCCCGTCCCGGGATCACGCCGCACACGGGCGTAATGGCCCGTGGCGATGCGCTCTGCACCAACCGCCCGCGCGGTATTCAAAAACTCGGAAAACTTGATGTGTGTATTGCAAAGACTACACGGGATAGGCGTTTCGCCTGCCAGATAGCCTTCCACAAAAGGCCGCACTACACTAGCCTCGAAGCGCTCTTCAAGGTTCACCACGTAATAGGGGATACCCAGGAAATTTGCCACGCGCCGCGCGTCATATACGTCGTCAAGCGAGCAGCAACGGCCGGAGGCATGGCCAGGCGTAACCGAAGATTCCGCCAATCCCTGCAGCGCAGGCAGACGACGCTGATTCCAAAGCTGCATGGTGAGGCCCACCAACGGCGCGGAACCCGGCCCCACACCCCGTGAGGACTGGCCGTTCTCTGCTGAAAACGAATTGTTTCCGGCGACCGAGTCAGAAAGCAGCGCGGCAGCCATCGAGCTGTCCACACCTCCGCTCATCGCCACTGCGATGGTCATGATGCTCACGTGTCTTGCTGGGAGCGCGGGCGTCTCGCCCGCTCCTCGGCCCTACTCCAGTGCCCTTAAAGCCAGGTTGCGGGCGAGACGCCCGCGCTCCCAGCACGCTCACGCATTCGCCGTCGCATACCGCGGCGAAATCGCCCGCAGCCGCTCCACCACGCGCGGGATCACGTCCAGGGCCACGTCCACATCAGCCTCGGTATTGTAGCGGCCCAGGCTGAGCCGGATGCTGGAGCGCGCGTCATCGGCGGAAAGCCCGAGCGCCGTGAGTACGTAGGAGGGCTCGATGGAGCCCGAGGCGCACGCCGACCCCGTGGAACAGGCCACACCCTCGAGGTCGAGCGCCATCACCAGGGACTCGCCCTTAATGCCGTCGAAGGTCACGTTGAGAGTGTTGGGCTGACGGTGCGCCGGGTTGCTATTTACCCGCACGTTCTCGACGCGCGCCAGAATCCCTGCTTCCAGCCTGTCGCGCAGCGCCGCGAGACGCGATGCATCTTCGGCGAGCAACCTCTGGGCGAGTTCGGCCGCTGCACCGAGTCCCACAATACCGGCAACGTTTTCCGTGCCCGGCCGACGGTCGCGCTCGTGATGACCGCCGTGCATGAACGGCTCCAGGCGCGTTCCCTTGCGGACGTAGAGCGCGCCCACGCCTTTGGGGCCATAAAGCTTGTGCGCAGAAAGCGCCAGCAGGTCAACCCCCAGCTTTTCCACGTCGACAGGCACTTTGCCCACAGCCTGCACCGCGTCCGTGTGAAAGGCGATCTGGCGCTCCTGCGCCAGCCGGCTGATCTCTTCAACCGGCTGAAGCGTGCCAATCTCGTTGTTGGCCAACATCACCGTAATCAGGATCGTTTCCGGCCGAACGGCGCTTTCGATTTCGGACGGATCCACCACACCTGCGGGGCTTACCGGAACGAAACTAACGTGGATTCCCCTGCGCTCCAAAGCCCGCGCACTATAAAGCACAGCCGGATGCTCGATGGAGGTTGTGATCACGTGCTTGGGGCCCGATAGCGTCCGCGGGCGCACGCCGTCAACCACCCCGAACACGGCCGCGTTGTCACTCTCGGTGCCGCCGCTGGTGAACACGATCTCGGCCGGCGGCGCATTGATCAACCTCGCTACCTGCTCGCGTGCCTTCTCCACGGCTTCACGAGCTCGCTGGCCGAACCAGTGGACCGACGATGCGTTGCCAAAGCCCTCCGCCAAATACGGACGCATCGCTTCGGCCACTTCCGGCGCCACAGGCGTGGTGGCGTTATTGTCGAGGTAGATTCTTGCCATGTGAGGCCTCGTTGCTCCCGAGCTTTTACTCCCATTGCCGCGTTCACCCGGGCGTGCAAGGAGTGCCACTTCTTTCCAGCTTAAGAGTCCATTGAAGTTATGTCAAATCCGTTGCGCTTATGGTACTGTCTTAAAAGTGCGTTGCTGACGGCTGAATGGGGTTCAATTGATGACAGGTCGGTGCTCACGTCTTTTGGCGGCGCTTTCCCTTTGGTGGGCGTCCAGGCGGTAGGTAATTGACTTGTGCTGTCACTTGACGATTTTGCCGATTGGATTTCACAGAAGGGGAAACCCGTCAGTAAATAACGTGCAGGAGTAGCAGAAAATAGAAAAGCCCTCCTGCCAGGGAGGGCCTCTCAAAACTTTGGGCGCAATCCAAGGATAAGGGGACTTGTGCTCAAATGCAACAGGAAACAATCAAAATCTACAGGGACTCTGGGACGCTGAAGCTCGCGGCCGAAATAAATGATTTCGTCAGAAGCCGTACGGCACACATAGTGGATCAAAACCGCCGCTCTACGTTTGCTTCGGTGGCGCTAGAGGCGGCTCAGGTGACGTTTTCACTTGTTCCATGTCCGCCAACTGCTGACGAATCGCCTGAATGTTCTCAGCCATCGGAGCCAGCGTCTTAATAATCTGCTCCAACCTCTCAGGCGGTGTAGCGGCAAAAGTAACTAGCAAGCCACGACTCAGGCTCTCGCTCGTTTTGGCTAGCGTGTCGCTGGCCTTGTCCAGTTTGTCGATTATCACATCTAATCTATCGCCTTGGTTATCTGTCATAGGCACCGCCTTCTCAGATGCCAACCTTACCAAGCAATTCTCCGATTGTCCACACATGATCGGTGAGGCCAGCTTCCATCGCGGGAGTCACGCGGAGCGTGCTGTGGATTCGGACGAAGTTGTAATAGGCGAAGTACAGGGAGAGCGCAGCGTGGTGATTCTCCCACTTCTTGCTGAACGCGTTCGTCAGCCGGGTGAATCGGCGAATCTGCATTCGCATGGTCAAGTTTTGGCGCTCAACATGAGACGTGCAAATCTTGTCAGGATCGGGCTGGCCGATGACTGGGACCACCTCCGTTGACACGACTTCAGCCGGAGAGTAACGGCGCTCGCCTTCGGGAGCCGCTGCATAGACCTTGATGAGTTGCGCGAAATCAACGCGAGTCCCCAGGCTGTAGCTGACCGCATCCCTGTAGGGTTGGAAGCCGTCTGTGGTGATCTGAAAGTGTCCAGACGTGGCCTGATACAGCTTCTCCGTGAACGCTTCCGTGTCCTTAGCCGTGCGCCGTCCAAGATGCCACGCCAAAACCAGCTTGTTGATGCGCTCGATTCCGACAAAGCAGTAGGCGTCACCCAAAGTCGGGTCGTCATCCGGCTGAAGGCGCTTTTCCTTCTTGCCGATGAAGCTCCAAATTTCGTCGGCTTGGACTTCGCGCACCGGCATGCTGCGAATCATCCTGCTTGATACCTCTTCGCACTTCCCGCCTGCCAGCACCAGGACGCGCATGATTGTGTTCTTGTCGAGTCCAGTGATTCGCTCCGTGCTGCGAATCGAGTTTCCTTCAAGCAAGAGTTGGACGGCGAGCAACGCTTTGTCCCACGGGATATACATGCTGCCTAACGTGCGGGTGTGGGCCTCGGTGTAGGTCCGTTTGCACTTCGGGCAACGGAAACGCCGCAAGCCGTTCCGGTGCTTTCCGAAGCGTTGACATTCGACCTTGCAATCTTCGCAACTGATTGTGGGACGCGCCTTTGTCTTATTCATCATGCGTCCATAATACAGCTAGCGCTAGCTGTATATCAAGCATAAAATGAGCTTGAAGCCCAACTATATTTGGCTTATAATCAATAGGTTGAGGGCGGGGCCGGAATCGAACCGGCGTATACACGTTTGTCAGGCGTGCCTGTTCGCCACTTCAGCACCCGCCCGAACTTTCATGGTTGGCATGGGAGCCAAAACAATCGGCTCCCATGCGTTCCCAAACCACAGTTTGGCGTTTACCTTGGTGGGCCTCTAATCCATTCCATAGGTGCCTCTCTAGCCTACGGGTGGATTGTGAGGGTGGGTGCCGTGACGACGCTACGGCGCGGGGGCGACATCTTTACGGCATTTCTACGGCATTGTGCTTATAACAACATGTCGGTTCAATAGCTTAGAAAACACCTTCTCATACTTTCTGAGATGCCTGCCACGCGGTCCGGTATCGCCAGCAAGATGGCGCTGGACAGATCGAACGTCCATCTCAGTCAACTCCGCTAGTTCCTCTGCCGTTAAGTGACATTCTTCCTTTAGAAGGGTTAATTGTGACGCAACAGACTGCCCTGCGCGCGATGCCGACTTAATGGGTTCGTTGTCATTGGCTTCTGCCTCTAGTAACCTGCCCTTCCACTCTGCGGTGTTGGCTGCAAGCAGATGATGCCACCAGCCATCCCGAAATTCCCTCCAGTTGGATTCGTACCCAAGATATCCGCCCGAGAAAATCTCTGTACGACTCTTGTCCGTAGGTGGCCCGATCCATCCGCCTGCAATTGCGGCCTCCAATATGAACAGTCTCAGATGTCTTTCGAGA
>DATJYK010000448.1:0-27351 GCA_035578005.1 Terriglobia bacterium | reverse complement strand
CCCTGTCAACGCCTCGCCCGCATCCTTACGGCTGCTGGCGCATGACTCGGGGTCAGGGTGGATCGCTACTCCTTTCCTGTGAGGCTCTTTCATCCTCAACTCCAGGTCGGTTTATCCCGGCGCTTTCTTTAGGTTCGTTTTAGGTTCGTTTTTGGGCACTTTTGATGATTCTAAATAACTTCTCGGGTTCGTTTTTGAATTTAGGGCATACCCCCGGGGGGGTACCCGCCTGGCCGAAACAAGGCGGAGCCTGCCGCCGCGTCGTCGTCGGCCTTCTTGTAGCCTTCCAGCTAGCCCCCCTGGGCAGGGTCCCAGACTCAGGTGGTGGATGTCCCAGCAGCGGTCAAGGCCGCGAAGGCTGCTCCATAGAGCTGGGCACGGTCTCCGAGAGCAGTGAAGCAGACGGGCGGCGCGATGTCCGGATGAATGGTTTTGAGCACTCGGGTCACGACCTCGAGCATGAACTGTGGAGCGCCCTTCACCAGCCCACCGCCGAGCACGATGAGATCCGGGTCGAGCACGCACACCAGATCAGCCATGCCTACTCCCAATATGGTGAACGCGCGCTCCAGCACGCCGCGAGCGCGCGGATCTTTCCTCTTGAACGCCTCAAACACAAATTCAGCGCTGCGCGTCTGAACCAGGTTCCGCACGCCGCGCATCTGTCGCGCGCCCAGCGCCCGGCGGCCCGCGGCAGCGATACCCAGTCCCGCCACGTGCGCCTCAAAATATCCGGTGTCGGGAAAACCTTGAGCCCACCGCCGCCAGTCGACATTCAGCCGGTAGAGCTCGCCGGCATTTCCGGTGCGCCCGCGGCAGAGCCGCCCATCCACCACGATGCCCGTCCCAATTCCCGTTCCGAGAGCGACAAAGACGAAACTAGGCGCGTGCCGGGCTGCGCCCTTCCACTGCTCGCCGAGAGCGGCCATATTGGCGTCATTATCCACCACCACGGGGACCCGAAACTCCGATTCCAGCGCCCCGCGCACATCAATTTCCCGCCAGCCGGGAAGGTTATTTGCCCAACTCACCCGGCCAGTCCGCGGGTCAACAGCGCTCGGGACTCCGACGCCGATGGCGCCCAGGCGTGACGCAGCCGGGCTTCGATGCGGACCTCGGGACAACCGGCTGAGACTCTCAATGCCGGCCTTGATCTGCGCGATAACGCCCGCAGGACCTCCCTCAGGACGCACTCGCTCTGCTCCGCCAAGCCTGATTCCCCCGTGTGCATCCGCGCGCGCGAAGCGAAGATTGCTCGCGCCCATGTCAACCGCGGCCACCCAGCTTCCGTCCGGTAGGGGCGGCAACGCGGGCGACACAGGTCGCGGCTTCTTGCGCCGAACTGCGGATTCGACGGCTTTCAACATGCCAAAAACTCCGGCTCATCTTAACATGCCGCTCAGAGCAGGGGGCGCGCAGTCTTACCTGTAGCGCTCTCCGACGTGGCGGTACGAGCCTATCTGAAAAACTCGTGGATTCCCGCGTTCGCGGGAATGGACGCGCGTTTGGTCGAGCCCGTAAGTCCAACGGCGTCACCCTCGCGCACGCGAGGTCCACAGCGAACGCGCCGCTGGTACCGGTACCGACGGATCACCCACTGCCGTACTGCCGTGTCATCAGAAGTTCAGGCCACCGAACGATAAGCGGTTAAGGGAGGCGGCGTGCCTTCCGGAGTGGCAGACTGCGCAGACGAAAAGGCGCGGTCACCCGCGAAAATGGAGTGAGCAGGAGACCGGAATGATCAAGACATTCGCGCAATGCTCGGGAGATCATAAGCTCGACGTCTCTACCGAGTTTCCGATGGACCAGGGATGGGTTGTAGGATACGTAGAAAGTCAAACGGACGACACCCAAGGCTCGAGCACCACCGAAGGCACCGAGACGCCTAAGAGCGCGGGCCGCCGGAAGCGGATATGCATTGAGGCGTGGGCGGATGACGCCGCCTACAGACCCAACGTGGGCCACTATTGCTCGGTGGCCTGCGCGGTTGCCGACCTGGAGCGGGCTCTCGTCACCAGGCGATACAATGGCGCCGAATCGCAGGACCCGGACCTTTCCTCCGCCACCATTCCGTATCGGGTCTACCGTGCGGAAGCCTATTCCAACCAGTAGCGGCCTCTGCAACTGGGGTTGCGGCTGTCGTTGTAGCGGCGGTCTGCGACCGCCGTCTTTCGGCGCTCACAGAGCGCAGCCTGGAGTTTGTACATTTGCAGGATGGCCAAGATGGCCATGCCACGTGGCACCGGCTTTCCAGCCCGTGCTTCGGCGCTCACAGAGCGCCGCTACAGAAAGAGCAGAACCGCGCGGCTCTAAGCCTCCCGGTCCCTTCGAGTTTTTTCTTTCCCGCCGCGCCGTCACATCAGCAACTCATCGCCCATTTAATTCCCAAAGGCCTTAGCCCAGCTTGAGCCAAGCGTAAGCCCAGCTTCAGGGCTACCATCGCGCAACCTATAAGGCTAAACTTACTTGTGGGATTGGTACCGGCGATTGGGGAAAAGGGCGAACGTATATTAACGTATATAAGCCCTGCTTCTTGCTTGAGGTGAGCCGTTTTGGGCCTCCGGCAAAGAAGGATCGCGAGCCTCATCGAGCAGCCCAATGATTGCGCGTCCTCGACTCTCGGTGTCGTGCTGCGCGGTGGTGCTGTGCGCGCTGCTCGGGTTACCGTTTGCCCGCGCGCAACAGCAACATCCACCAACGCCCCTCACTGAAAACGCCATCCTCGGCCTTCTGAAGAACGGCGTTTCCTCCAGGCGTATCGCCGCGCTGGCACGCCAGCGGGGAGTGGACTTTAAGCTGACTCCTGAAGTGGAAAATCAACTTCGCCAGTCCGGAGCGGACATTTTTATCCTCGAAACTCTCCGCGAGCTATCGCCGATCCCCGTGGGATCTCCTGCAGGGCCCGCTCACACGGCTCCGGCTGATACCGGTTCGCCTTCGGCCGCCGGCAGCCGGCAAGATTCAAAAGCTTCCCCAACCGAGACCCACGCTGTTCCCTCGTCCGTGGCGTCCGGTGGCGCCGCGAACAGCGCGCCCACCCATGCTCCTCCAGCCACGGCGTACGAGGAGCCTTCCGATACCGTCAAGGGGACAAGCGACCATCAGGCGGCTTCCCAAATTGGCCAATCCGCCGAGGCACACGCCAGTCTTGGATTGGCAGCGGCGCGCAAAGGTGATTGGGCGAGCGCTGTCACGGAGGATCGGGAGGCCATCCGCCTGGACCCCAACAGGGCGGCGGCGCACGCCCAGTTGGGATCGGCGCTGGCCCAGCAGGCCGCCTGGGACGAGGCCATTGCCGAGGATCGCGAGGCCATCCGGCTTGATCCGAATTCTCCGCTGGGTCACCTAAGTCTCGGCGAGGCGCTGACGCAAAAAAATGACTGGGCCGGCGCTGTGGCCGAACTTCAGGAGGCGATCCGTCTTGACCCCAATAACGCCGACGCGCATTTCAACCTTGCCCTGGCGCTGATCCATCAGAAGGACTGGGACGACGCCGTAACCGAAGCGCGCGCCGTGATCAGCTTGCGGCCGGAGGATGCAGTTGCCCACTGCAAGCTGGGCCTCGCCTACCGGCGCACCGGTGACTACGTGAAGGCCGGCGCCGAAGAACGCGAAGCGATCCGCCTGAAGCCGGACCTGGCCGAAGCGCACTTTATCCTCGGTGTTGTGCTCGAATGGCAGGGCGACCTCGCGGGCGCGCTCGCGGAATGCCAGAAGGCGACCGAGCTTGACCCCAGCGACCCCATCTACCGCAAGACCGCCGAGAGGCTCTACGAAGACGTTCACCGGCATTAGCGCTCAGTTACGCACGTACCCATTACGACATCATTTTTTCTTTGCGCGTCCGGTTGCGGATGCAAGCCGGCCAAGCTTGACTGCTAAATTAGTTCAGATCTGGGAGGGTAAAGGGAGTAATGACTCACGGCAGTGGCTACTGGCCAACGGGCTTTAGGGCGACTGTGAGTTCTTGCGTTGTTGCTGAAGGTAATAAGATTGGCATGGCGTGTTCTTTAGTCCCGTCGGAGCCGTAGTACCACGTCTTGTATCCCGGCGCGGAACGAACAAGCGAAAAGGTTTCGTGGGCACCAAGGCGCTGAACTCGGCGCTGGAGTCAAGCTCCAAATCCATGTAGTTATGGTCGCCAGAGGCTTCGTAAAAGTACACCATAATCGGTCCGAGATGATGCGGGTCCTTGGTGTCATTGATCACGGGTTTGCCCGTCGCGGCGTCCATGATCTTTCCCTTAACTCTGGCAACCTTTGGTCCTACCTGGACCACGAGGTCTGGCACCTCGTCTCCGGCTTCCAGTTCGGTCTCAGGAAGCGGATTGCCGTCGGAATAGAAGGTGAGGCGCGGATCGGCGTAATACTCCTCGTCCTTGGTGGCAACCACAGTGTACAAACCAGGCGCCAGGTCGCACAACCTGAAAGTCCCGTCCTCAGCCGTCTTGGTGTTGGGGACAATGCCCTCGAAAGACCCGCTCACGACCCAAGCCTGCACCATCGCGGCCGCAAGCGGGTTGCCGCCAGAATCGATCACGACGCCCGACAAACATCCTGGGTGGGGTGGATCAGAAGACGGCGCGCTGTCGGCAAGAGCTTGTCCGAAGCCCCAAACGCCCAGCGCCGCGAAGGCTGCTAGAAACATCGTCGAGCGCTGCAAGTTCATCGGAATCCTCTCGCTCTCTGATGCCTAGTCCTCGAGCCGTCGTTGCCAACCATCTGCCCGCAGTTCAGCCATCCATAGAACACTTCTCCTCAGGGAGCCTCATTTTTCTACAGAACGTCGCGAGTCGGACCGTTACCCAACGGCCCGTGACTCTGAGTGTCAGTTAAAATTGATCATTTGGTGCTGTGCGTACACGGACCGGCGGCGCTCATTTCGTGAACGATCTCCACCAGCGCCGTCACGTTTTCGTAAGGCGTGTCGGGCAGAATGCCATGTCCGAGATTAAAGATGTGGCCGGGACGTCCGCCGGCCTGGCGAAGAATTCGCTCCACGCGCGGGCGGATCGCGTCCGCACCAGCGAGCAGTATGGAGGGGTCGAGATTGCCTTGAACCGCCACGTCGTAACCGACGCGGTGCCAGGCGGAGTCAAGCTCAACGTGAAAATCGAGGCCCATCACGTTGCCGCCTGCCTCGCGCATCAATTCCAGCAGCATCCCCGTGCCGGTTCCAAAGTGAATCAGCGGAAAGCCGCCGGGCAGCGCGCTAAAGAGCATGCGGCTCCACGGCAACACGAACTCGCCGTAGTCGGATGGGTTGAGGCAGCCCACCCAGGTGTCGAAAATCTGGATGGCCTGCACGCCGGCGTCGATCTGTCCTGCAACGTAGCTCGCCAGGTTGCGCGCCAGATGTTCCATCAGGGCGCGCCAGGCGCCGGAGTGAGAGTACATGAAGGCTTTGGTGCGCGCGTAGTTCCTTGATCCGCCGCCCTCGATGAGGTAAGAAGCAAGCGTAAACGGCGCTGCTGCGAAACCGAGCAACGGAAGCCGCGCATCGAGCGCCGCCCGCGTCCGCCGAATGCCTTCGAAGACATAAGCAAGCGCCCCCGGCTCCACTTCGCGCAATCGGTCCACGTCAGCGGCGTCGCGAATCGCCGGCCACACGCGTGGGCCCTCGTTCTTCTCGTATTCAAGCTTGAACCCCAGCGGTTCGACGATCAGCAGCAGATCGGCGAATAGAATGGCCGCGTCCACGCCCAACCGCTCGGCGGCACTCACCGTGATCTCAGCCACCAGGTCCGGACTTTTGCAAAGTTCGAGGAACGGAACGCGCGCCCGCAGTTCACGGTATTCCTTCATGTACCGGCCGGCCTGGCGCATCAGCCACACCGGCGTGGCGTCCACAGGCTCTCGACGGCAGGCCTTGAGAAGGCGCGAATCATGCCAGCGCCCGGCTCGAAGGTCACGGCTGGCGTCAGGCTTCGCTTGGAACGTAGTAGGGCTTGAAGGTCGCATTATCCACGCAGCGGCGAACTCGTTGATTATCCGGCTTGCTCAACCTCCGGGCTGGCCGTCACCGCTTCTCGGCCGGCGAGATAGGGGGCGAGATAGCGCCCGGTATAGGAATCAGGATGCTTCACGATCTCTTCCGGAGGGCCGGCAGCCACCAGAAAGCCGCCACGATCGCCGCCTTCGGGCCCAAGATCGATGATCCAGTCCGCCGTCTTCAGCACGTCGAGGTTGTGCTCGATCACCAGCACGCTCGCGCCGGCGTTAATCAACTTCTGGAAGGCCGCCAGAAGCTTGTGAATGTCGTCAAAATGCAAGCCGGTGGTAGGCTCGTCGAAAATGAAGAGCGCGTGCGGTGTGGCGCTGGGATCTTCCCGCAAGCCAGCGCGTTCGGCAATGTGCGCGGCCAGGCGAACGCGTTGTGCCTCTCCGCCCGAAAGAGTTGTCGCCGACTGACCCAGGCGCAGATAGCCGAGGCCTACTTCGTCGAGCACGCGCAGTTTGGCGGTGACCTTGGCGTGGCCGCTGAAGAAGGCCAGCGCCTCGCGAACGGTCATGCCCAGAACGTCATCAATATTGCGGCCCTTGTAACGAATGTCGAGGATGGCGGGCTTGAAGCGCCGCCCGCGGCATTCCTCGCAGACCAGCTCAACGTCGGCGAGGAACTGCATTTCCACGGTCACCGTGCCCGCGCCCTGGCAAGTCTCGCAGCGGCCGCCGGGCAAATTGAAAGAGAAGTGACCGGGCGTATACCCGTGCGCGCGAGCCTCGGGCGTGGCGGCGAAAATCTCGCGGATGCTGTCGTAGGCTTTGATGTACGTCACCGGATTCGAACGCGGACTGCGGCCGAGCGGGGATTGGTCCACCAGCACCACTTCGCCCACGCCGGCGTCGCCCTCGAGACGGTCATAATCGGCGCGCGTCGCGGGCAGGCCGCGGCCGGCGGCCAGCGCCTGGTAAAGCACATCGTGAACCATGGTCGATTTGCCGGAGCCGGAAACGCCACTCACCGCCACCATCAGGCCCAACGGAATCTCGACGTCGATGGATTTTAGATTATGCTCACGCGCCCCGCGCAAACGCAGCCACCGCGACCCTGGCCGCCGGCGCCGTGCGGGCACTTGAATCTGCAACTCGCCGGCAAGATAACGTCCCGTGAGGGAGTCGCGATTCGCCGTAATCTCCTCGAGGCCGCCGACGACCACCACGCGTCCGCCCCGCTCACCCGCGCCGGGACCGAGGTCGATCACGTGGTCGGCTTCCTGCATCATGGCCGGGTCATGCTCCACCACGAGGATAGTGTTGCCGAGGTCGCGCAAGCTTTTGAGAATGCCGATCAGGCGGCCGGTATCGCGGGCGTGCAGGCCGATGGAGGGCTCGTCGAGCACGTAAAGCGTGCCCACCAGGCTCGAGCCGAGGGCCGTGGCGAGTTGGATGCGTTGCGCCTCGCCGCCGGAAAGGGTGGAGGCCAGCCGGTCCAGGGTGAGGTATTCGAGTCCCACTTCAACCAAATACCGCAGCCGCGATCGCACCTCCTCAAGCACCTTGTCGGCCACGGCGGCATGGTGAGCCGCAAGCTGGAGGGTGGAAAAGAAGCGGTCAGCCTCCTCAATGGAGAGCGCGCAGAGCTCGCCGATGTTCTTGCCGGCCACTCTCACGTTCAGAGCTTCCCGCCGCAGCCGCCCTCCGTGGCAATCAGGGCAAGTTGCGTAGCCTCGGTAGCGGCTGAGGAAGATGCGCACGTGCAGCTTGTACTTCTTGCGCTCCAGGAATTCGAAAAAGCCGTTAACGCCGGGGAATTTCTCGTCGCCCTCCATCACCCAGCGGCGTTCGCTGGCGCTGAGCCGAAAATAGGGCACATCCAGGGGGATGCCGCGGTCGCGAGCCGCGCTCTTCATGTCGGCGAAGAACGCGCGATAGCGAGGCTTGCTCAAGGGTTCGACGGCTCCTTCGGCAAGCGTCTTCTTCTTGTCGGGCACTACGCGGTCCATATCGAAACCGATGGTGTTGCCGAAACCCTGGCAGCGCGGGCAGGCTCCAAACGGATTGTTGAAGGAGAATAGGCGGGGCTCCGGCTCCGTAAAGGCAATACCACAGCGCTTGCATTCAAAACGCTCGTTGAAAATCAAGCGCTCCGGCTCCGCACTGGCGTCTTGCGCCGCGTAACTTTTGACAACCCCCTCACCCCCGGCCCCTCTCCCCCAAGGGGGCGAGGGGAGTTCACTCCTTGCAACTGAATCCTCAAACTTGCTCACCCCTCGCCCCCTTGGGGGAGAGGGGCCGGGGGTGAGGGGGTTGTCAAAAACTGGCCGAGACACTGCACTAGCTTGCAGGCCGGTGCTGCCACCGCCTGCCGAAGACGCGTCTGCTGGCGTCTGCGGCTCGTTCTCTCGCGCGGCACCAGTTTCGGCCGGCACGAATTCGAGGACGGCTTCGCCGCTCTGGCGGTAACAGATCTCCGCCGAGTCAATCAAGCGCTGGCGGATGCCGGCGCCGACCGCAAGACGGTCGACGAGGACGAAGACAGGTTTAGAGAAATCGACATCAAGCAGTGACTCGGGCGTGGAAAACTCAAACACCCGGCCCTGTTGGTAGAGTCGGTTAAAGCCTTGCTCGCGAAGTTCAGAGAGCCGTGACTTGAGCGCCGCCAAATCAGCGTGCTGAGCAGGCGTTGAGGAAGCGCGGAGCTTTTTCTTCGTCGAACCGCGCGCTCCGGCGCCTTCACTTTCATCAGTTTTGGCTGAGGACGCGGGTGCGGTGGGGCTAGGGCCTCGCGTCTCCGCACTCTTGGTCTGCGCACTGCCAGGTTTCAATGGGAACAACACGTAGAAACGGCGTCCCGGCTCCAGCGCGAGAACGCGATCCGCGATCTCATCCACCGTGTCTCTCTTCACCACGCCGCCGCACTTCGAACAGGTGGTGACGCCGGCGCGGGCGAACAGCAACCGCAGGTAATCGTAAATCTCAGTCGCCGTGCCCACGGTGGAACGCGGGTTTCTGGTGGTGTTCTTCTGGCGGATGGCAACTGCGGGCGCGATGCCGTCGACGGAGTCCACGTCCGGCTTCTCCATCCGGTCGAGGAACTGGCGCGCGTAGGCGGAGAGGGATTCTACGTAGCGCCTTTGCCCCTCGGCGTAGACGGTGTCGAACGCCAGACTCGATTTGCCCGAGCCTGAGACGCCGGTGACCACCGTGAGGCGATTGTGAGGAATCTCGCAATCGATGTTTTTGAGGTTGTGGACACGCGCGCCCTTGATAACGATAGCGTCGGTCGGTGGACCAAGCCCATGCTCCGCAGCCGCCAGGAGCGACGCTGTGTTAGGAGGCCGCTCATCCTCCATGGCCACGGCCACCGAATCTGTCTCCAAAGGCTCAGACGTGGGAGAGACTTCGCCGTCCCGCTCGGGCGGCCTGCGAGCGCTTCGCTGGGGGGCGCCGTCGCCGCGAAATTTCGCTAGGCTGTCAGTCGTATTCTTCAAGTGAGGCTCTCGACGCTTCACGTGCGCCATATCGGCTCAGCGGTCCCAGTTGCAAGAGCAGTTGCCGTCGTAGTGCTCTCAGAAGCTTCGGCGCTAGGCGTTGAAACCTTTATTATAAACCTGCAGCGCCGGCTTCATGCCGCCATTGGAGTGGCCTGTAGTGTTTCAGTTTGACGTAGGGGCGGATAAACCCGCGCCTACAAGGCAAAGTACCTGGCTCCGCACGCGGCGTTCCTTGACTTCTTGGATGGCCGGTGACACTATCTCGGAGAAGGCTCCTTCGATCAGGCACTTCACGGACAAAAGGTGGCGGTTGTGGCGACCCTAAGCCAAGGGCAGGCACTGGTGGTATCGCAGCGGGCAGCAAAGCGGCGCGAGACCATCAGTTTTTGGGTGACGGCCCGCGAGGCTTTCTGGATCGCACTCGATGCAATCCGCGCCCACAAGCTGCGCTCTTTCCTGACGCTGCTCGGGGTGGTGATCGCCACCACCACTCTCATCGTGGTGATGTCCGTGGTGAACGGCATGAACCTGTACATCGCTACTCATATCGCCAACCTCGGTGTGAACACGTTCGTGCTGGCGCAGTTCCAGTGGGGACAAGGCTGGGAGGCGTTCGTCAAGGCACAGCGGACGAATCGCCCGGTGCGCATTGAAGACTACGACTTTCTGAAGGAGAACCTGCCGAGGGCAAAAACCCTTGCCGCGGCGGCCGCGCTCAGCACTGCGCCCGATGTTCGCTACGGCAATCACACTGTGAACCAAGTCGGGTTGAACGGAGTGACGCCGAGCACGATTGACGTGGGCTCTCTGAAGGTCGATGAAGGCCGCTACTTCACTGAGTCCGATTATGACCACAACGCGATGGTGTGCTTCATAGGTGCCGACCTGGTGAGCAAGCTCTTCGCTTCTCTTGACCCGCTCGGCAAGGATGTTCTCGTTTACGGCTTGCCTTTTCGCGTGATCGGGACGGCCCAATCTCTCGGCACCGCTTTCGGTCAGAGCCAGGACAATTTCCTGCAGATTCCGCTCAGCACGTTTCAGAAGACGTTCATCGCCCGTCCCTCGTTGAACATCTCGATTCAGGCTTACAACGCAGAGCAAATGCCCGAGCTTGAGGATGAGGTGAGGGCGCTAATGCGGGCGCGGCGGCACGTTCCCTATCGCGATGCCGATCCTTTCGGCATCAACGCGTCGGATACTCTGATGGCAACCTGGCAGGCGCTCACCGGGACCATTTTCGGCACCACCATCGGTGTGGTGGCCATTTTCATGGTGATCGGCGGCATCGTGATCATGAACATCATGCTGGCCAGCGTCACTGAGCGTACACACGAGATCGGCATCCGCAAGTCACTGGGCGCCCGGCGGCGCGACATCCTCTTGCAATTCGTGATTGAATCGGCTTCCATGGCGCTCGCGGGCGGAGTGATCGGCATCCTGCTGGCGACTGGAATCGCGCAGTTGGTGAACCTGGTTTTCACCGCCTCGGTGCCTGCTTCCGCGATCGTGGTGGGAGTGGTGCTCTCCAGCGGCGTCGGCCTTTTCTTTGGTATTTATCCGGCAAGTCAGGCTGCAAAACTGGATCCCATCGAGGCGCTGCGAACCGAGAAGTGAGAAGACAGAAGTCAGGAGTCAGAAGCCAGCTCAGCCACCGGCGACGCCGGATTGAACGGAATATGACTCTCAATTCCTCGAACGTTTAGAATCAGCAGGTTGACCGAGAGTCACAGGGCAGGAGCCAGAGGCAGAATGTCCTAACTGGTCGAAACTCATCGAAGTTTCGTGTGACAGTGATAACCGGATTTTATGGCTCCGTGACCCAACCGGCCAGGCGGAGATTATAGCTTCTGACTCCTGACTTCTGGCTTCTGAATTTGATATGAGACCCTACCATCATAGCGTACGTGAGAATCTCTGGCTGGCGCTCGACACGCTGCGCTCGCACAAGTTTCGCTCGTTTCTTACCGTGCTCGGGGTATTACTGGGCACAACCACTGTGATTCTGGTGGCTTCGCTGATTCAAGGCCTTGACAAGCAATTGGAAGACGCAGCATCGAGCTTTGGAAACCGGACAATTTCTGTCTACAAACTGCCGGCGTTCGACTTCAATCCCACCCGCGAGGAAAGGCTGCGTAAGCCACTCACGTATGAAGACGGCGAAGCAATAAAGACGGAGTGCGCCGACGTCGATGAGGTGGGCGTCGAGATCATCAACTGGGTGCCTCCCGCGCCGCCGTACGTCACTGCCCGGTACAAAGGTCAGGAGATCGTGGACCTGCAGATGGTGGGGTGGACGCCCAACGACTCGTCGATCATAAATCTGGACCTGGCGGATGGTCGCCTCTTAACCGATGCGGATAACCTGCACCGTCGCGACGTGGTGGTGATTGGCGATGAAGTGCGCAAGCGATTCTTTCAAAATGAGGATCCCATCGGGAAACTGGTGGTGATCGACGGTCACGAGTTTGAGGTGATTGGCGCCTTCGCGCGGCGCAAGGAAGTGCTGGGCAACACCCAGGGCGATACCATCGCCGTGATGCCGTACTTGACCTTCAAGAAGTACTATCCTTCGGTGAAGGACAACATCCTGATCATCCGCGCGCTGCCCGGCCGGATGCAAGAAGCGCAGGATGAAATCAGAGGGGTGCTGCGCCGGCGCCGGCATGTGAAGCCGACGGACCCTGACAACTTTGCCCTGAACACAGCCGAATCAGTGGTGCAACAGTTCCAACAAATTATCGGCACTGTGGCGTTGGTGATGGTCGTGCTGTCTTCGATTGGCCTGCTGGTGGGCGGGATCGGAGTGATGAACATTATGCTGGTATCGGTGACGGAGCGCACACGCGAAATCGGCGTGCGCAAAGCGATCGGCGCGCGACGCAGCGACATCACTTGGCAATTTTTGCTGGAAGCAATGACGCTGACCGGCGCGGGTGGCTTGATCGGCATCTCGATCGGATGGCTTTTCAGCTTCCTGATCCGCACGGCATTTCCCAGCATGCCAACCACTGTGCCCTTGTGGAGCGTGATTACAGGCTTCGTAGTGGCCGTGAGTGTGGGATTGTTCTTCGGAATGTGGCCCGCCATGAAGGCGTCGCGCCTGGACCCGATCGTGGCGTTGCGGTACGAGTAGAGCAGTCGACAGTTCACAGAGCAGTCGACAGTTCACAGTCAACAGTTGAAGGTTTTTGCTTTTGACTTTCAACTGTCGACTGTCAACTGCTTCGAAGAAACATCCCCGCGAGGCTTTCTGTATACGGTTCGCGCGCCACGCCGCGCTCCGTAATGATGGCTGTGACGTAGCGATGCGGCGTGACATCAAAGGCCGGATGGCGTGCCTCGACGGCCTCCGGGGCAATCGAAACTCCGGCCAGATGCGTGACCTCACGGGCCGACCGCTCTTCGATGGGAATTTGGTCGCCGGACGAAAGTTTGAGATCGACTGTAGAAAGCGGAGCCGCAACGTAGAAGGGAATCCCGTTCTCCCTCGCCAACACCGCCACCGTATACGTGCCGATCTTGTTCGCAACGTCGCCGTTGGCCGCGATACGATCGGCGCCTACAATGGCGGCTTGGATGCGCCCCTGCTTCATGAAATGCCCGGCCATGTTATCGGTGATGAGGGTTACCGGAATACCATCGCGCGAGAGTTCCCAGGCAGTCAGACGAGCGCCCTGAAGAAAAGGCCGCGTTTCATCTGCGAACACTTGAATCTTCTTGCCACCTTCGACGGCCGCGCGAATCACGCCGAGTGCGGTTCCGTATCCTCCAGTGGCAAGAGCACCAGCATTGCAATGGGTGAGCACCGTGCCGGCATCAGGCATAAGCGCGGCCCCCGCCTGGCCCATCGCCTGGTTTATTGCGATGTCCTCCGCCAGCATGCGCTTGGCTTCTTCGGTTAATCGAGTCTTGACGGCGGTAATTCTCGCGGACTCAGAACCCGTTTCTGTAAGCGCAGATTCAGAGAGCCGGCGCATGCGCTCGACCGCCCAAAACAGGTTCACAGCGGTGGGCCGCGTCTGGGAAATGGTACGGGCGATCTCGTCAAATTCCGCGCGCAGCTTGTCAACAGTACCTGCCGCCGACTTGCTCACGCCGAGCGCTATTCCCATCGCGGCTGCTACTCCGATGGCTGGTGCGCCACGAATCACCATCGAACGGATGGCCTCGGCCACGCCCTGGTAGTCCGTATACGTGCGGTAGACTTCCTGCGCGGGCAGCAGCGTCTGGTCAATCATGCGAACGCCGTCCTCGGTCCACTCGATGGTTGTAAATCCTGGCTGCGAATTAGGCACGATCGATCTCCGCACTCCTTGTGGTCTTGTTGCAAACATGAGCCAAGAACTGGGTAGCAGGCGACGACGCCATTATACTGAAGCTTGGTCGCCAATCGCTTGTAGTGTTGCGCTGCCGCGGATCGCGACGCGCCCAGATGGAGATTGCACCAATGGATATCCTCGAAAAATTCCGTTCGCGCGCCCGCCTGAACCCCCGCCACATCGTGCTGTTTGAAGGCGAAGACGACCGGACGCTGGCCGCAGCCGAGAAGATTGAGCGCGACGGCCTTGCGCGTCTCACACTGCTGGGCAACGTGGAGAAGATTCGTGCCCGCCTCGTCGCTCTCGGACTGAATATCCAGGCCAGTCAGCTTGTCGACCCGACAGCGGGTCCAAAACTGGATGGCTACGCGCGGCTGCTGTACGAGAGGCGCCGCTCTAAGGGCATAACGGACATCGAAGCCCTCGAGAACACTGAAATCCCGCGCGTCTTCGCCGCCCTCATGGTGGCCTCGGGCGACGCCGACGGCTCCGTGGGCGGCGCGCTCAACACCACGGCCGATACGGTGCGCGCGGCGCTGTGGGCCATCGGCACCGCGCCTGGCGTGTCGCTGGTTTCAAGCTTCTTCTTGATGATCTCGCCAAAGCGTGAACTCGGCCACGACGGCGTGATGCTCTTTGCCGACTGCGCCGTGGTACCCGAACCTACCGCTCCGCAATTGGCCGACATCGCCATCAGCACGGCGGAAAGCGCGCGCACGCTGCTCGGCGTCCCGCCGCGCGTGGCCTTGCTCTCCTTTTCGACCAAGGGCAGCGCCGAGCATCCGCGCGTCGCATTGGTCCGTGAGGCACTCGAAACCCTCAGGACGCGCGCGCCTGAGTTGGCAGCGGACGGAGAACTGCAACTCGACGCGGCCGTCGTTGCAGAGGTCGCCGAGCGCAAAGCGCCCGGCTCTGCAGTAGCTGGCCACGCCAACGTCTTCATCTTCCCCAACCTTGATGCAGGTAACATCGCTTACAAGCTGGCCGAACGTTTCGGCGGCTGCAGGGCCATCGGGCCGGCTCTCCAAGGCCTCGCCAAACCCGCCAACGACCTTTCGCGAGGTTGCAGCGCCGACGATATCGTAGAAGTGGTGGTGTTGACGGCCCTGCAGGGATCGGGTGATCGGGTGATCGGGTGATCGGACCATTCAAGGTCTTGCCGTTCGTGGTTCGTAGCTCGTGGATCGTGATTCTGGATCTCTTTTGTCGCAGCTCTTCGTCGCCCTCCGTACACCTTGAATACCCAATGGATTGCTACGCACCACGATCCACGTGCAACGTGCAACGTGCAGCCGCCAAGTCACTGATGACCCGATTGCTCCATGTGCGCGCCCGGCATTGTTCAATTGCCTCGCGGCATAGCCAGCACTGCCGCATCCACTTCCCCGTAGAGGACACTCTTCGGCTGATGGTCTCGTTCGTAGGCCGCGATCTGATCTTCATGGCGCAGCGTCAGCCCGATATCATCCCAACCGTTCAGTAGGCACTCGCGGCGGAAGGGATCAACGGTGAAGCTGAGTCGCAAGCCAGATTCGTCACTCACGGTCTGGTTTTCAAGATCCACCGTGAGCTCGTATCCAACTTCTGCTTCGGTCCGGCGGAAAATCTCGTCGACCTCTGCTTCGCTGAGAGTCACCGGCAGGATGCCGTTCTTGAAGCAATTGTTGTAGAAGATATCTGCAAAGCTCGGCGCCAAAAGGGAGCGAAACCCGTAATCGAGCAGTGCCCAGGGTGCGTGTTCGCGGCTTGACCCGCAGCCGAAGTTAGTGCGCGCCACCAGAATCGAGGCGCCCTGATAGCGCGGGTGATTCAGCACGAACTCAGGGTTCGGCTTCTCGCCCGCCAAGTAACGCCAATCGTAAAAGAGCGTGCGGCCAAAGCCCTCGCGCGTGAGCGCCTTCAGAAACTGCTTGGGCACGATTTGGTCCGTATCAACGTTGACGCGATCCATGGGGGCAACGAGACCCTTGTGCTTTGTGAATGGCTGCATGATCACTCCTGAATGAGAGATTGACTCATCGGCTCATTGATTCATTTCATTGACTGATGGCCTCGGGCCGAGGCATTCGCGCGTACGCTAATGTACTCCTTCGGGTCCTTCATCCGGAAGATGATGCCCGTTGTGTTCCATACCACGAATGAAGCGCTCAACTGTCTCAGTCATGCCCTTCATCGCGGACTGAAGAAGGATGAACCCATCGGCAATCTTTTCGACTACTCCCTCCAGACGCTGCAAATCAGCTTCCAGCCGGTCCAGATTGGCCTCAGTGCGACCTAACCGGTAACCTTGAACCGTCTGATTGTCCTGGAGATTCCTCACCGACTTTTCCATCTCATCGAAAGTCATAGGGCACCAGCCAGCCTTTCGTGTTCATCATCGTCAGCGCCGACGATACTAACCGAAGCGGCCAAAGTTTCCACTTGGGAAAAACGGCCGCTAGTCTCGGCTCACTTGGTCGGCGATCCATAACCAAAGAAGGACAGAAGGCGACATCACCACTTGGGCGGATCAGCCGGCCTCAGTCCGTTGTCATGAGCTCCAGATACGGCTTCGATATCTTCGAGATGGTTAGCTCCGCATCCGGCGGCAGGTTTCGTGGAGAGGTTCCCTCCGGAAACCGAAACTCAACATCGACTTTGATCAAATCGCAGCTACGCAAAATATAGGCCGCGGCTGGCATTTTCTGCAATCCTCCATCCGACATGAACACTCTGAGAAGATCGGCGCGCGACATGCCGACTTTGATCGATTCCGCTTCCACCATACGGTCGAGCAGCCAATGATAAAGGCGGCTGTCTTCTTCGGTCCTGATCCCGCCGTGCGATTGAGCCCTCGCCCTTCCGGCCTCCAAGGAGGCCGAGCCAGCTGCTGCACAGAGGAACAACGCAACACGACGATTCATGTGAGTTCAACGGATCCAAACACACATCACTGGATGACTTCATTGAGTCAATGAGCGAATCACTGGGTCAATCGCTCCGCTCGATTGGTTCAACAAATTTGGCTACATCGGATACCATCGGCGATTAGGGATCCTCCTTCAGGTCTCGAAGTCTCGCCTTCCAAACGGCTGGCCTGCGATGAAGATGCATTACCGCGATGATGAGTAGCACATCTCCTCGCACCTGATAAATGATTCCATAAGGGAACCGATTGGTGCGGCAGCGGCGGGTCCTCTTTGAGAGTGGTGACCACGCCTCCGGATACTGAATAATCCTCTCGATTGTTCGTTGCACCTCAATAGCAAAATCCTGGCCCAGCCCTTGTTTTCGCGAGTTGTAAAACGTCACCGCTTCTACAAGCTCGTCGCGAGCAGGCGCCAAGAATTCAACACGCATTACCGGCCCGAACGCTTAATGTCACGAAAAACGTCGGCGGCAGGAATTGCTTTGAGTTGACCTCGTTCGAAGGCGTCCAGCCGCTCCTCGGCCTCTTGTGCCCACAAGGCGTCGATTTCACTCCGCTCCCCGAAGTCAAGACTAGTGAGGATTTGCTCGGCCAGTTGGGCACGTTCGGCCGGCGGTAACGATAGTGCCTCTTCGAGCAGTTGTGCGCCTTGCTTGGACATAAGTACTTCCTCCTTTTGACACCAGACGGTGTCCACTGCCTTCGATTCCCGGATTCCCCAGACTCTCAGCTCTTACCTTCGATATCCGGGATCTGCCACGCGCGTCGATCGTGGCTTCTAGCCTGCCGCCGCTTCCTTCCATGTCCTAATATCCACAAAGTGCCCTTCAATCGCCGCCGCCGCAGCCATCATGGGGCTCACGAGATGCGTGCGGCTACCCTTACCTTGGCGTCCCTCGAAGTTGCGGTTTGAGGTCGAGGCGCTGCGCTCGCCGCTGGGGAGCACGTCCGCGTTCATGCCGATGCACATGCTACAACCGGCGTCGCGCCACTCGAAGCCGGCCGCCCGGAAGATTTTATCGAGACCCTCCTTCTCCGCCTGACCCTTCACCACCATCGAGCCGGGGACCACCAGCGCCTGCTTCAATGACTTGGCCACATGCTTGCCATCCACCACGCGCGCGGCCAGGCGCAGATCCTCAAGGCGCGAATTCGTGCACGATCCGATAAAGACACGGTCCACAGTGATGTCCGTGATGGGAGTGCCGGGTTTCAGGCCCATGTACTGCAGCGCGGCCTCAGCCGCCTTCTGGTCCCCGGGATCGGTGAAGGAATGCGGATCGGGCACGCGCCCGGTGACGTCCGTGACCATGCCCGGATTGGTCCCCCAAGTCACCTGGGGAGCAATCTCGTGGGCGTGAAGCACAACCTCGTGATCGAACTGGGCGTCCCCGTCACTCACCAACGTCTTCCAGTGATCGACGGCGATCTGAAAATCCTTGCCGCGCGGCACAAACGGACGCCCCTCGAGATAAGCAAACGTAGTGTCATCTGCCGCCACCATGCCCGCACGCGCGCCACCCTCGATGCTCATGTTGCACATCGTCATGCGGCCTTCCATGGAAAGCGCCCGGACGGAGTCTCCGGCGTACTCAATCACGTGTCCCGTGCCGCCGCCGATCCCGATTTTGCCGATGACGGCGAGGATCAGGTCCTTAGCGGTCACCCCTGGGGGCCGGCGCCCGTCCACCTTCACTCGCATAGTTCGAGCCTTGAACTGCGGCAGGGTTTGGGTAGCGAGCACGTGCTCCACCTCGCTGGTGCCGATGCCAAAAGCGAGCGTGCCGAAGGCCCCGTGGGTGGATGTGTGGCTGTCGCCGCAGACGATCGTCTGGCCGGGCTGCGTGATGCCGAGCTCCGGGCCGATGACGTGCACGATGCCCTGGTTGCGGCTGAACATGTTGAACAGTGTCACGCCGGTTTCGTGGCAGTTGCGGTCGAGCGCCTCGAATTGCGCCGCTGCAATCTTATCGGCCATGGGGAGGCTGCGGTCCATGGTGGGCACGGAGTGGTCCATCACGGCGAAGGTGAGGTCCGGGCGCCGCACTTGGCGTCCGGCGGCTTTCAGTCCCGCAAAAGCCTGAGGAGACGTACCCTCGTGAATCAAATGGCGATCGATGTAAATCAGCGCGGGCTCACCAGGTTGCTCCGCGACCACATGGGATTCCCAGATTTTCTCGTACAGAGTCTTCGCCGTGCGTGCCATGGCTAAACGATGCTCCCTTTCAATTCAAGCGAATTGTCTTCGCAAATAATTCTACTACTTTGGAGAACCGACAGGTTCAAACGGGGCCTGGCGCCTCAGGAGGTTGAGGTTTCGGGTTGGCGCTCGAAACCGGCGCATCGGAGCACCGGAAGTCTGGGATAGGCAGGGAAAGCAGGATCAGAAAGCGATCGCCGGCACTGGTAGAAGACTGACCCCCGATCCGATCGCACCACGCGCACCTGGCAGCAGGAGACGCAGAGACCCACTGCTGATTCCGCATGGCCCTTCGGTCTCTCACCCCGGGAAATCGAAGCGCTCATGCTTGCGCAATGTGGCAATGCGCCAGGCCGCGCTTTTCGAGATACTGCTGGTGGTAGTCTTCGGCCTCCCAAAATTCGACCGCCGGGATGATCTCGGTAACGATCGGCCGCCGGAAGGCATGGGACTTCTCCAGCCTCTCCTTAGACGCCCGCGCGGCCGCTTCCTGCTCCGGACTGTGATAGAAAATGGCCGAGCGATACTGTGTGCCGACGTCAGGCCCCTGACGGTTCAGGGTTGTAGGGTCGTGGTTCTCCCAGAAAGTCTGCAGCAGCTCCTCGTAAGAAATCTTTGCAGGATCGTAGGTCACTTCAACCGCCTCAGCGTGGCCCGTGCGATCTGTGCAGACATCCTTGTAGGTGGGGTGATTCAACGTTCCCCCGGTGTAACCCACACGCGTCGCGCTCACTCCTGGAAGGCTGCGAAGGGTCGCCTCCACACCCCAAAAGCAGCCAGCCGCAAAAGTGGCCTTCTCCATGTCTCATCCCTCCTTGTGTGGAATCTTGATTATGGTGAGTGCTCCGCGACGTGTCAATTGCACGCATCTGCAGGATTGCCGAAAGGCTAGGGCGGCCCCTGCGAACTGGAACCTGGCGGTGTGGGAACGCTGGGAGCCGATTCCGGGCCGGGCGGAGGCGGCGAGGCCTGCGTCTGCCGTGGATGCGGAAGGCCCGGGATCACGTCTGCCGGCCCAATTTGCGGCGTGGTGTCGCCCGGACGCCGCTCCGACATGGTTGGCTTCGCCTCGCTGTCCGCGACCGCCTGTGCCTTTTTGCCTGGGCGGTCGATTCCGAAGTCCCAAACCTCGAGATTCAGCTTCCCTTCCACCAATTCGCCAATGGCGTATTCGCCCGGTTCAAGCGGTTTCGCAGGTTGCAGCTTCATGATGCCCTTCGCAACCTGAGTGCGCTGAATCGGCACTTCATCCCGCACCTCGCCAGATGCACCTGCGCCCACACCCGACTGGACCTTCTCCACCACGCGCACATTGTGGGAGGACTTGACGGGAATAAATTCGGCCTTCGCCCCCCAGCCGTCATTCGATTGAACGTAAAACACCGGTTGAGGGTTTTCAATTCGCACCGCCGCCTGCGCGCCGGGCAGGGTCACCAGTGCCCGCTTCTTCAGGAGCGGCATGGGCAGGGCCATATTCAGCACCATGCGGTCCTTGTCGGTAACGATCTCACCCTCCGACTGCACCAGCGGGATCACGCGCAATCCGTCATAGGCGTAAACGCCTTCCGTGTTTGGGAGATAACGCCCCGGCGCAACGGCAAACCCTGATGATGGAGTGATCGAAGGGTCAAACCGCTCCTTCTCGAGCGCCTTCGCTTCCTCCAAGTTGTTCTCGTGGACGACAGCTTCCTGCTGCTGGGCGCGCTTGGTGGCGTCGAAGTCAACCAACGAGACGGGCATCTCTTCCCACTCGCTGGTGTCGAGATTGTAGTAGCGAATCTTATCGCCCTGCACTTGATAGGTCTTGACGAGCTGGTAGGAGCCGTCTTTGAGGTAGAGCTTGATAGTCTGCGCCCGCGCCGCCGGCACAGTTGCGGCCAGGAAACCCAGCAAGCAAACGGGCGCAAAGTAGTCTCGAAGCCAATTTCGCGCCTCGCGCCTGGCTGTCGCCACCAGGAGAGCGCCTGAACCTGCCATTTCTTCCGGTTTGTGATTCGGTGTGCGCACCGCCACCCTATGCTTATACTTAGATGCTAGCCGGAGAGAGTGAGCAACGCAAACGGCAAAAGCGAGAGACCGCGCGGTAAGCACCCTGCGAAAGCGCTCTGGCAAGGGCTTAGAGAACTGAGTGAAAACTCAGGGATTTCCCGCTTTCAGGAGAACACGCCTCGCTCGCGAGAGCGGCGCGTTACAGCACAGCCTCTGAACCCACAATTCATGGGCGCGCTGAGGCTGGCGTTACCGCCGTTTTTTGCCTTGGACTCGACTGTCCGCACCGAAAACATTAGCTTTACAAAATCAAGCGTCGCAGCCCTTCAAACGGTGGCTTTGCGTCAATTTTGCCAACTTACGCCGCGCCGAATCCAAAAGACTTCTTGGCTTTGTGTAAAATTTACACAAAGCCACCAAGTTGTTGATTTCACATAACTTCTTGGCTTTGGCACGAACCCAGAATCTTGCAATCTACTGATTCTAAATGGCCTCTTGGCTTTGGGGGGTAGGGGGGTGGGGGGGTGGCGGGGAGTTGGGCGGAGGTGGCACGCTTGGGTTACCAGTTATATAACTGCCGCCGCCCCTCCACCGTTTCATCCCTGCAGAGCCTTGCCCTAGTTGCCCAGCCCGAATCCGGACCCGAAGGTCGGCCCCTGTCTCCTGAAACCCATTGCGCATTTCGCTCTTCCTTGAACCTACATGCCGCCTGGGTTCGACTCCTCAACTCTATCACGGATGGGCAACGATGTCAAGTCAGAACTGTCTTATGCGTAGGCTAGTTTGTGGACGTTTGTGCAGGCGACAGTGACGACAAGAAAGGCCCGTGGACCTCAGAAGACGGAGGTCCACGCTACACCGAACAGTATTGGGTTTCAGCCAGGTTTCGGCCGAGGTCAAAAAGGCATCCGCAAAGGACGCATGCGCCACCCCACGCTCACGGAGCGCCGCTAGCCTGCATTTCTCGCCAGGATTCGAAAATGGCGCTATCGAGGCGAAGAGGCGCTCGTTCAAAAACAAAGCACTTAGCGCCTATTTTCGGAACAGAAATTCAGGCTAGGGCACCCCGAGCCCTAGCGGCTGTCCGATTTGGGGCAAAGTTGGCTCTTTTGAGGCGCTCCGAAACTGAGTTCGGTCCGCCGATCACGCAGGAGCACGCGTGCGTTTTACGCACTCAAACTGCCGATTTGACAGCACCCCAACTGACGCAGTCGCCATTCGGTCGCCCGGCTTTCCCCCCATCCGGCACGATCACGACCCGATCTCTACATAGAGAGCGTCACCTGGGTTGATGACCTCGCAGTGAGCATCAGTCCCGGCGGCCGCGCGACGAACTGCAGTCCGAGTTACGCGAAATCCTTGACTTTGGCTTCTGAGTTGCACGACCGGCTATCGGTTTCTGGCGATAGGCTTCGTGAAACAAGCGGCGTGGGACTGCAGCCACGCTGGATGCCCACCGCCCTCAGCTCGCCATGGCCCGGACATAGAAGCCATCAGTACGTATGGCCTGTGACTCGAAAACGATTGGAGGTGACTCAAATGGACATGCCAGGATTTACGGCAGAAAACTCTCTCTCTGGAAAAGCGCAGCATCGCATGCTTTATCAGCATAGCCATTTCGCGTCGAAGAATTCTGAGACGATCCATCCAGCCGCGAATTGTCTATCCACTTGCCATCGAGGATGCGCGCCGAATTTGTGGCGCTACGGGTTTGGCGCGTATCGAGACTGCTTCATCGGTTGTCACAACGCGTGTTCTGGAGGGTATGAATTCGGGCCGTATCAGACCTTAGCCGCGGCTCAGCCTTTTGACAACTGAACACAAACGATTAACGTCCCCGCAAAATCGCGGCACCTTGAATCGCGAAAGTTCTACCCTTTCGCAGGCGACAGCCGGGGCTGGCCATCCGGATAGCGATGGGGTTGGCGGCGGGCACCCACACCGCTTGCCGGCGCGCGAAGCGCAGATTGTTGTGCTTAACGGTCAGGTCCTGGACCGCGCGCGCTTGCTCGAGCATCGGCGTGGGTTCCGTCGCCAGATTAGTTAGCGCCCTCGGCAAGGGCGTGGGCGCTGAGTTTTTCCTCCCAGATGTGGATTTGCAGCCTCCCAACTCACGGGTTTTCATCGTGACGTCGAAGTTCCTCACTCGCGTCGATGTGTTTGTGGCAAGGTTTGCAGTGACGGGGGTTGTTGTCCGGTCGGCCAGCCATGTTGTAACAAGCCGCTCGGCGGATTTTGCTGCTCTCACAAGTGTAATCGAACGCTTTTTGGGAATTTTTGCACGTAGTTGCTTTCGCCGGTCCGCACCAGCTACCAAGCGAAGCTAACTTTTTGAGGAGGTGAAGTCCGAATTCATCATTCAAAGACCTGGGGATTCAGCAGCGTCGCCGGCCGCTTGCCGTCAAGCAGGTCGAGCAGATTTTGCGCCGCGAATCGCGCCATAGCCGCGCGAGTCTCAGCCGTGGCGCTCCCGATGTGCGGCGCCAGGGCCACGTTCGGCAACGTGAGCAGCTTCGGATGGACGTGCGGTTCCTGCTCGAAGACGTCAAGCGCGGCACCCTTGATCTGGCCCTTCTCGAGAGCCGCCACCAAGGCTTCCTCATCCACGATTGGGCCGCGAGCTGTGTTCACCAGAAATGCCGAAGGCCTCATACGAGCGAACTCCGCGGCCCCCATCAGGTGCCGCGTTGCGGAGGTGAGGGGGACGTGCAAGCTCAAGAAATCCGATTGCGAGAGGAGCGCATCGCGATCGACGTAGGAGGCGCCCAGCTCTCGCTCAATGGCCTCCGGCACGCGGTGCCGGCTGTGATAGATCACCCGCATGGAAAAGCCGCGCGCGCGGCGAGCCATTGCCTGCCCGATATGGCCGAAGCCAAAAATGCCGAGCGTCTTGTTGTGAACGTCGGTGCCCCAGAGAAGCTTCCATTGCCAGCTCTGCCATTGCCCATCGCGCACGTAGCGATCGGCCTCGGCCAGACGCCGCGCGGCTGCCAGCAGCAATCCGAAGGCGAGGTCCGCCGTGGCTTCCTCCACTACGCCCACCGCGCTGGTTACAGGAATCTTGCGTGCCGTGCAGGCGGGTAGGTCGATATTGTCATAGCCCACCCCGACGTTCGAAACCGCGCGCAGCTTTGGAGCTTGTGCCAGCACCTCCGCCGTAAGCCGTGCTCCAGCCAGCATCAGGCCGTCTGTGTCACGCAGATTCTCAGCCATCTCTTCCGGCGTAGGCCGCACGTCTCGGGTATTGCAAGCCACGTCGTAACGAGCAGAGAGCATTTGAATGGCTTCGTCGCCCACGGGACGAGTAATGAATACTTTTTGTTTCATGGCATTCAGTATATGCGGGCGGGCGGTACCCGAGCCGAGACGCTCCGTGGCCTCAGTGTTGAAGGCTTTTGGCCACAGAGTGCGCAGAGCGCTTTGAGGTTGCTCCAATGATCAAAAGCGTCCTGTCCGGCGGTCTTCGATAACTTCACGGCTGAGAGAACGCCCGGCCAGTTTCACTGAGCAGGGCAGCGCGCCCAAGTCGGGCAAGCCGCGCGGCTCTCCCTTGGCCGTCGTCACCCTTCTGACCTTCATACGTCCTGGGATCACCGCCACGTCGTCACCCGCAGGGACCCAATCGCGGAGGCGTCGAGAATGTTGTCTGGTCGCTCGAGCGCTCACCTTACGCGCCTTCATCGTGTCGCCTCAAGTACCACGAAATTGTACATCTTTGGGCGCTTGTTCGCAGCGCGCAAGGGCATGCTAGTCTAACAAAGGAATTACTGGCACTCCCAAAAGCTCGTCCCCGTTTGTGGTATTTGGGATTGGGCCAATAGATTGGACATTGCCCCTTGAGAATCCTGTGGGTTAAGGCCGATAAGCTGCTTCCCGTCCATAACGGCGGCAACATCCGTTCCTACCATATTGCCCGCCGCCTTGCCTCAAAGCAGGAACTGATCTTCCTCTCCTATTACGGTGGCGCCGCAGATCCCGAATATGAGGCGGAGTTGGGGCGGTTTTTTCCCGGCGCAGTATGCGTTCGCACCGGCAAAGGCGGCCAGACGGCCCTAAGCCGCGGAGTGGACTATCTGCTGCGCCTGCCCACAGCCGCTCCCTATGCGGTGAGCCGGTTTTCCTCCGCGCCTGTTCGCCAAACGCTCCGTCAGTGGTTTGACGAGGGCCGGTTTGATGTAGCCGTTTGCGACTTCCTCGACGCGGCCGTGAACTTTCCGCCTGATCTCGCGGTTCCCACAGCGCTGTTTCAGCACAACGTGGAGACGGAAATCTGGCGGCGTCACGTGTTGACGGAGCCGAGCCAAGTGAAGAAACTCGTTTACGGAATCGAATTTCTCAAGATGCTGCGCTACGAACGAACCCGGGTCCAGAGGTTTCAACACGTGATCGCAGTTTCGGATCACGATAAGCGGCTGATGGCGGCCTGGGTGGATGCTTCCCGGATTACCGTGGTGCCGACAGGCGTCGATTTGCAGCAATACAAGCCGGAGCCGTCTCCGCAGCCGACCGAGCCGCTGGTGATGTTTGTGGGTGCCATGGACTGGGAGCCAAATGTGGACGCCGTGGAGTATTTCTGCAGTGAGGTCTGGCCCCTGGTGGTTGCGGACGTTCCGGAAGCGCGCTTCAGAATCGTAGGCCGGAATCCGGGCCGCCGGGTGCAGCAATTAGCCTCCGGCGCCATCGAGGTGACCGGATCGGTTCCCTCCGTGGTGGACCACCTACGACAGGCAGCCGTGGTGGTGGTGCCTCTGCGAATTGGAGGCGGCACGCGGCTGAAAATCTATGAAGCCATGGCCGCCGGTAAGGCTGTGGTCTCGACCAGCGTCGGCGCCGAGGGACTTGACGTGCATGACGGGCGCGACATCCTGCTGGCGGACGATGCTGCCGGCCTTGCCCAGCGCGTGATGACGCTTCTTCGCGATGGCGAGCTGCGCGTGAAGTACGAGCAGGCTGCCGCCAAGCTCGCCGCCCAATACGACTGGCCAGCCATCGGAGATAAGTTCATGAGCGTACTGGAGAGGTTGGTGGTGCGGGATACCAGCCGTCGGGAAACAGTGGGCAGTAAACAGAAAGCAGTAGGCAGTAGGCAGTAGGCAGTAGGCAGTAGGCAGTAGGCAGTAGGCAGTAGGCAGTAGGCAGTGAGCAGTAGGCAGTAGGCAGTAGGCAGTAGGCAGTAGGCAGTAGGCAATAGGCAGTAGGCAGTAGGCAGTAGGCAGTAGGCAGTAGGCAGTAGGCAGTGAGCAGTAGGCAGTAGGCAGTAGGCAGTAGGCAATAGGCAGTAGGCAGTAGGCAGTAGGCAATAGGCAGTAGGCAGTAGGCAGAAAGCAGGTGGGCGGTAAGCACCTACTACCGACTGCCTCCTGCCTACTGAACTGAAATGGTCTATCTCATGTACCACGAGTTGGAACTTCCGGGGCACGCCCTGTGCCAGAACCAGCCCGGCTACGTACGCTATGTGCTCAGGAAGGATGAATTTCAACACCAGCTCGCCTTGCTCAGCAAGCACGGCTTCCAAGGGCTCAACGTTTCTCAGGACAGGAACGGCGATCATCCCGGCAGCGGCATTGTGATCACCTTCGACGACGGCTGTGAGACGGATTTGACCGTCGCTGCTCCCCTTCTCCTGTCTCGCGGCTTTCAAGCTACGTTTTACTTGGTGGTAGGGTTTCTTGGACGTCGCGGTTACCTGTCCGGAGCCCAGGCCACCGAGCTGGCCGGGATGGGTTTTGAGATCGGAAGCCACTCGATGACCCACGCATATTTGGCGGGTTTGACGGAGAAAGAGCTCGAAACCGAAGTTGTGGAGTCCAAAGATAAGCTGGAGCAAACCATAGGACGGCGCGTGGAGCATTTCTCCTGTCCGGGGGGCCGCTGGAGCCGCGATGTAGCGCGCGTGGCGCAGCAGGCAGGTTACCAGACCGTGGCTACAAGCAGGATCGGAACCAACTCGGCGCGCTCTGACCCCTTCTGCTTAAGCAGAGTGGCAGTGCTGCGCGGCCTCCCGCCGGATGATTTCGTCCGAATCAGCCGTGGGCGCGGCCTGGCGTTGCAACGCTTCTCACAGTCCGTTCGCTCCACAGCCCAGCGGGTCCTGGGCGACTCGCGTTATGACCGGCTGCGCGGCGCATGGCTGCACCGCTCGTGAGGTTGCGAACGGATTCTCTACATTTGACAGGCCCACAGCGAACGGCGTGAGGATCTCCTACCAGGCTGCGGAAAAACAGCTCGGAACCCTGTCATTTCGAGCCTAGCGAGAAATCTCGCTCTGAAAAGAAAGACAATGCGAGATTCCTCGTCGCCTGCGGCTCCTCGGAATGACAGGTTGGACGGGTTTTTCCGCAGCCTGCCAGACTATAGACTAGACTACTTTCCGGTGCAAAAATGACAGGTTCTGATCAATGAATTCGCGTGTGATGTCTGACGAATTGTGTCCAAACGCTTCATTTTGAGCTTGACAGCAACCATTGACTCTCGATAGGTTCATAATCGATTATGTCGA
>DATJYK010000447.1:0-9716 GCA_035578005.1 Terriglobia bacterium | reverse complement strand
CCCTGTCAACGCCTCGCCCGCATCCTTACGGCTGCTGGCGCATGACTCGGGGTCAGGGTGGATCGCTACTCCTTTCCTGTGAGGCTCTTTCATCCTCAACTCCAGGTCGGTTTATCCCGGCGCTTTCTTTAGGTTCGTTTTTGCATTTAGGACCTACCCCCCAGGGGGGTGTGCAGCTTCGAGCGTCCAGTTGACTCCTGAGGGCGGCCCCTCCCGCTCGCGACGCTCGATACCGATCTGCGGTCGGCACGGGCCGAGGGAATCGGCCTCTGCAGATACATGGGCCGGGCAGAGGCAGCTTTGGTGAAGTCCCACGCTCGTAGGTCTGCGGACTCCGCACTACGGAGATGTCGCCACCAGCCGCGCCGCATCGTTGGTTTCAAAAGTTTTCGAGCATCCAAACATTGCTCGTTAGGAGCTGTCCCAGCATGGCTACGTGGCGCCCGTCGGGGGAAGGTACGGCGTCGCGCCAATTCGACCCCTGCAGAAGGCGGTCGGCCTTGCCGCTCAGGTCAACCTTGAGAAGGATCGAGCCCCATCTGAAGGACGCGGTAACATACCAGCCTTTCCCGTCGGCCGTCCAGCGCAGAGCAGGTTCGTCCGAATAAGGGCCCCAGACGTTCCATCTCCTGATGATCGATTCGCCTCGAATACTGACGTGGCGTTCCGGACCTCCCCGGACTGGGCGGACCTGGATCTGAAAGCCTCCCAGCCGCGTGTTGCCCTCTATGAGGGCGAGGCTCGAACCATCCGGGGAGAGATCCCAGCTCGGCTCACCGAGAGGGTTCAACGCTGGACCAATCCTTAAGAACTCACGACCTTTGCCTGCGGCAGGATCCAGCGCGTATAGGATCGTCTGCTTGGGATCCCATACGCTTACCACGCAAAAGTTCACCGTACGCGCGCAACGGATTTCTCCTGAGCCAGTGGGGCTCTGGATTTCGCCGAGCGATTGTGGTGGACCACCAGCGAGAGACAGGCGCATGATCTGCACGGGTAGAGAATTCGTTAGGTATAAGACCGATTGACCGTCAGGAGCCATGGCCGGCCTGATGCTGCCGCCCGGGCTGGCTACCAGCTCCTCCGCCGTGCGCTGGTCTAACGCCTGTCTGAAGATGTCCCACGTGCCGTTCCGGTTGGAGTCGAACAAGACTGACTTGCTGTCGGGCGTCCAGCCGTAGGCATGGTTAATACCGTTGCTCAGAGTAAGCCGGCGAGAGTTCGCAATCCCCGGCTCAGATCCCTGCAGGTCTGCCACGTAGACGCTGAACTGATTCGTGTCCCGCTTCACCAGCGCCAGCCGCTTTCCGTCGGGCGTACTGCTGAGACCTGAAATCTCAAACTCGGGCCAACCCGTAATTTTTCGGGGCCTGCCTCTCGGCAGTCCCGTGCGCAGGTCCGCGTTGACCTCCCAGAGACTTCCTCCTTGGTATAGGTCGGGCCGATCGAACCGTGAATAAATCAAGCGTCCGTTCGCCAGCAGGATGCACGTGGATGTCTCATCCAAGCCCGAGACGAGGGTAACGGGGCTACTGGCCTTCAGGTCGCGCGATTCGATCGTCCAGTCGATGCCACTGGCGGAAGCAACAGGCTTGAGTTTTTGGTACCACAAACGACCGTTGCTGACCAGCGGCGCTTCGAAGAACTCACCCTCCGAAGCAGTCATCAGCTTCCGTGCTGCTTCTCCGTCGCCATCCGCTTGCCAGATTTCTTTGCCCTCGCGGCTAACGAATACAATACCGGTTCCATCCTGAAGAACATTTCCATCCGACGCATCGTCTCTGAGCTTTTGCGGCGCCCCGCCAAGGATAGACACGGTCCAGAGGCTGGGGACACTGGAGTCCACGTCTTCCGCACTGGCCAGCAATTTGTTGCCCTCAGGAAACCAAGCCAGACTACTGATTGCGGAGGCCGGTGGAGTGGGAAGGGTGTGGGTCTCTGCCGTGTCGATTACCCTCAGGTGAATTCCCTCGTTATCCGAATAGGCCAGGTACTTGCCGTCGGGCGAGATGGCCGAGGCCTGCACGGCAAGCTCCGACGAATTTGTGGTGAGTTTACGCTGCAACAGCTCCGGCCTGGGCTGCAAGCGTTGCCACACGTACCACGCGACCGCCACTACCACCACGAGCAGCGCCAGCATTGCTACCGGGAGCTGCCAGCGCCGTAGGGGCGCCCCCTTCACTGCGCTCAGGGCAGGCTCTTGTGGGCGCCCCAGGGCGGGCACAAGGCCCGCCCCTACCGGAGAGCGTGCTGAATCCGTGTCGCGCTTCAGGCGCTTCAACTCCGCCCGCAGATCGCCCGCGCCGTGATAGCGTAGATCGCGGTCCTTTTCCAGCGCCCTGTTGATGATCTCTTCCAGCTTCGGCGGCAGGTCGGGGTTGGACTCTTGCGCCGGTTTCGGCGCGTCACGGAGGATAGCGTCGTGTACGGTCGCGACAGTGTCACCCGAAAAGGCCGGCTGGCCGGTGGCCATCTCGTAGAGCACGAGGCCGAGCGAGAAGAGGTCCGTACGCGCGTCCAGCTTCTCGCCGCGTATTTGCTCCGGCGACATGTAGGCGGCGGTGCCCATCGCCGCGCCGGAGCGGGTGAGGTCAGGGGCTAGGGGTCGGGGATCAGGGGTTAGGGAGACAGTTGGCGTGTCTCGGCCTGGGAGCGCGGGCGTCCCGCCCGCTTGAACGAGAGCGCGCTGCCCGACGCCTGCGGGCGGGACGCCCGCGCTCCCAGCCAGCTTAGCCAACCCAAAATCCAGAATCTTGGTCTGCCCGCTCGTCGTGATGAAGATGTTGGCAGGCTTGATGTCGCGATGGATGATGCCCTTTTGGTGGGCGGCGTCCAGCCCGTCGGCGATTTGGATGGCGAAATCGAGCATTTCGTGAACGGGAATGGGTGCCTTTAGGACGGGACCCGAAATTCGAAACTCGAAATTCGAAACTCGCTTCAGGATCGATTTTCAAGTTTCGATTTTCGAGTTTCGTGTTTTCCAGGCGGTCCCGCAGCGTTTGACCCTCCAGCAGCTCCATCACAATGAAGGGCTTTCCCTCGTGCTCTTCCACCTCATGAATAGTGCAGATGTTGGGATGGTTCAGGGTGGAGGCCGCGCGGGCTTCGCGCTCGAAGCGCTCTAACGCCGCCGGGTTGTCAGCCAGTTCGTCAGGTAGAAACTTCAGGGCCACTTGGCGGCCGAGGCGAATGTCTTCCGCGCGATAGACCACGCCCATGCCGCCCTTACCCACGACCCCGAGCACCCGGTAGTGAGACAGCGTCTGGCCGATCAGCACCCCTGGGAGCGCGGGCGTCTCGCCCGTCGTTTTGTCCTCCCTCTGAAGCTGGGGGCGGGACGCCCGCGCTCCCAGGGGCTCCGGCAGGAGCTCAGGAGGTTGAGCCAGAGGGGCGGACACAAGGCCCGCCCCTACGTGTTCCACCGGAACCATCAGCCGGTAGCCCCGGCGGACTACTGTCTCGACATATTTCGGGTTCTCCGCCGTGTCCCCAAGGGCGTCCCGCAGTCTCTTGATGGCGGCGTTGATGCTGTGGTCGAACTCTACGATGGTGTCGTTAGGCCAGAGCCTCTTCTGCAGCTCTTCGCGCGTTACCACGTCGCCTGGACGCTCTACCAGCATTTGAAGAACGCGAAAAGGCTGTTCCTGAAGGCGGATTCTGCGCCCGTTCCTGTGCAGTTCACCCGCCTTGAGATCCAGTTTGAAGGGCCCCAGACGGACGACATGTGATGGCGGCGCCATTTGAAGTGGGAATCCCGCGATGACTCGTGCCGAATGTACCACCTTGAGATTGACAGTTCAAGCTGCATGAAACAGTTCGTGCTGGTGTGATTTGAATAACTAAGCGCCGTCATTCCCGCGAAGGCGGGAATCCATTTTCGAAATTCTTGAAAAATCAGCATTAACGAAAGTGGATTCCCGCCTTCGCGGGAATGACGGCGCTTCAAAGGCGGGCAAGCACCCCAAAGCGGGCCAGCACCACAAAGGGGGACAAGCACCACAAAGGGGGACAAGCACCACAAAGGGGGGGACAAGCAGCAAACGACACCAGTACTGAACAGCTAGAGTTGGAGGTGGCTCAGTTTGCTGTAGCGGCGCTCTCTGAGCGCCGATGACGCGGAAAGGTCTCCGCGCGGCTTTGCCGCCCCGCTGTGCGGAAAGGCTTGGCCTTTCCGTGGACCTCGTTCTCTTCCTAGCCTCCTCGGCGCGCGGTCTGATTCCACCGTTAGACCTCCCCAAACAACAGACTAAGAGACGTTTTATCAGTCGGTTAGCGCGTTACCCACGCGTAACCCACATGTAGCTGCCGTTGCATTGAGGTACCCCCGACCCTAGCCCAAAGTCGCCCTCGACCGCGCAACCCGCGGCAGGAGGGCGGCATGAAAACGGTCGGCAGAAAGCAGAAATCGGCAAGGCATCCCTGGGTACTTTGCTGTGCTCAGGCTCTGGCAATGCTCATGCCCGGTTTGGCCGGGGCGGCAGGAGTACCGGACCTTACGGTCCATGTCCGGGTTTATGACTATGCCGGAGTCTCCGGTGGAGTCCTTCGAAGTGCAGAGAAGGAAGCCAACCGGATCTTCACGGCTGCCGGAATCGAGATGACGTGGGTGGGCTGCCCCACCACGCCTATCCGGGTGGCGTCCCGGCCGCCGCAAGTTGAGGAAGGTGCGGCGGAGTGCTCGGCGCCGATCGCGGGAGGCGATATCGTTTTGCGGATTCTCCCTCGTTCTACGCCCGCCAGCCAAGCCTTCGGCGATACGATGTTCGGTTTTGCAGAGGGCACATTTGTGGCCAGCGTCTTCTACGCGCGTGTCGAGGACCTCGCTCGCGGTGTATACGGCAACCAAACAGAGACGCCTGTGATTCTCGGCGACGTCATCGCACACGAGATGGGCCACCTGCTGCTGGGAACCAACAGCCACTCGCGAGCCGGCATCATGTGCGGCAAGTGGGACCGAGAGTATCTCCGGCTGGCGCAAGAGGGCTTTCAGACCTTCTCTGCGGAGCAGTCGGCACTGATGCGAGAAACGGTCGTTCGCAGGCTCGCTGCGAGTGTTCAGCCCTGATTTGCCTCCGCACCGGGTGTGGCAGCACAAGCGCGGGTTGGTGGAGGGTTTCACTCAGAGCGGATGGCAAGTCACACTATGAGATTTTCGACGGGACAACCGCGGGAAAAGGGCTTCCTTGCACACCCCGTCAAGATCGGCACGTGCGTTTGACCAGTACCGAAGTGCTATGGAAAGCACGCATTAGTACCGGTTACTCTGACCATGGAAACTCTAAGCGGGCGTTGCTGGCCTTCGGGTGCAGCGACGACACCTGTTGCAGATGATGAGGGGGCAAATGGACGGTCAATTTGATCTATTTGAGATGAAAGGCGGCGCGTTTCCCAAGTGGGTGGGCGCGGCAGCCAATTTAGAGCAGGCGATCCGCCGGCTTGAGAATCTAACACGGGTCCAGGCGGGGGTCGAATACTTCGTGCGTGACTTCTGCTCCGGTTCGGTAGTGGCCATCGGCGGCCGTTCCGGCAGCCACCAGTTCAGCAGAGTTCACTAGTGTAATGTCCCCTCTAGTTTTTGACAACCCCCTCACCCCCGGCCCCTCTCCCCCAAAAGGGGGCGAGGGGAGTTCGTTTGATACTAACTCCCCACGCGTACGCCCCTCGCCCCCTTTTGGGGGAGAGGGGCCGGGGGTGAGGGGGTTGCATTGTCAACAATTCCGTGGGACAGGACACTAGCGCCGGGCGCACTCTATTCAGGTTTGGCTTCCTTCGACAACTGCAGTTCGTCCTGCTCGGTCACCTTGGCCGGTTCGGCGATGACGGCCAGGCGTTCGAGATCGAAGTCCCTGTAAAGGTCGAGGCAGAAAAGGTCAGGGGCGGCTTCGTAAGATACCGGTTTTTCGAGAAGGTAGCCTAGGCTCTTCATGCCTCCGTGAGCTGCGACCTCGGAAAATAGCGTCGGTTCGAGCGCCGCCGCCACCAGCGCGCGCACCTGGCTGCGCGGCCCGGTGGCCTCCACACGGATGCGCGCCGGTTGAAATTGCTGCCGGGCCCACTGCGCGATCCCCACGAGTTGCGCGGCCTCGAGGCCTAGCGGCCGATCCCCGGCGGCGGCCAGCATCTCGCTGAAGAGATCCACAGGCTGGTCAGGCATTCCGTCCCCGCTGAAAAGCAGATCGAGGGCCAATACCTGCTCGCCACGATCGAGGCAATCCCCGGCCTCAGACACATGGTCCCAGCTTTCTTCGCCCGCCGCCTTCTTGCCTTTGTCGTTGAGCACGATGGTGAGCGGTGCTCCGGGGCGGGCGCCCGTCGCCTTCAACCACACGCCGGTAGCGCTGAGGCCATTGGCCATCTCAAAGCGGTATGAGATGGATTCCACTTCGCTGTGGTAGGTATTCGCTTCCAGCCACCACTGCTTCACCGTCACGGGGGCGTAGCGAACCACCTTTCGCAGATTCTCCCGCTGGCCGTTCGACCAGACCGCCCGATCGGCGGATTCAGTCGGGACGTCAGGCCGCTGGATCTCGCTTGCGAACTTTCTGGCGAGACCCAGGATGGTGAGGTTGTCTTGGGGCAGGCCTCCGGCCAGCTCGCTGTAAGTTTTGAGCTCGGCGCCAACGGGGATCTCTTGGTCTGAGGCGGAAAGCTGAAAATGCTTCGCGAAGAACCGGTAAGCGTTTTCGCGGCTGCCGGGCCCGTAGTTGTGCGCGGAGATCTGTGTCTCCTCCCAAAACTCAAAGTCGCTGTCGCGGCCGTAAAGGTGGAAGAAGGGCTTCACGGCGTCATAGATATAGGGCCGCACCAGCGGCGCGCGGAAGCAGCAGTTATCTTCAGCCGTGTTGATCAGCAGCGTGGGACGCGGGGCCCGCATGGCAGTGAAGGTGGAGTAGTCCTGGCCGGCCACAAGGTCCGTGGCGTTCTGCTCGATGTCTCCAGGCTCCTCCGGCATGCGCTCGGCCCGGCCTTTCAGCGAAACGTACCCGGCCACCGGCACCGACACCGTTACGCGCTCATCGAGCGAGCTCAGGATGATGGTCTGCCAGCCGCCACCGGAGAGACCGGTGACGCCGACCCGGCTGTGGTCCACGTCGGGGTCGTTATAAAGAAAGTCGAGGCCCCGGCGCATGGCGAGATAGAACAAGCCCACGCCGTTCGCGCCCACCAGGTCAAGATGGGCGGCAAACCAATGCGAATTCTCCGGCCCGTGCGACTCGCCCATGCCAAGCCATTCGAGATTCAGGGCTACGATCCCCCGCAGGGCCTGATTGATGCAGAACGTCTGCTGGAAACCCTCCGCCTTACCGCTGGTCTCAAAGTGGCCCATGACGTTGAGCACAGCGGGCGCCTTACCCTTCAGCGGGCGCGGTTCATAAAGCACCGCCGTGGTGTAAAAGCCGGGCACGATTTCGTAACGGAACTTTCGGCGGCGGTACCCGGGCCCGGAAGGAATCTCGCCCAGGTCCTCGAATTTCGGCGCCGCGTTCACCCATTCCTGCGGCCAGCCGTGGAACACCACATCCTTCAGCACGTGCTCGCGGATTCGCCTCGCTTCTGCTGTCCACGCTTCGGCGCTGGTGGGCGCAGGAAGCTGGGCCGCCCGCCCCATCAGATACTTCTGCAACTGATAGGTGACCACCTGCGGCGACTGCACCGGCTGCTTGAGCACCTCAGCGGCCAGCTCTGCCGCGCTCTGCGCAGCCGCCAGGCCACAACCGAAAAGCAGCGCCGCGGCAAGTACCATCGCTCTCTGAATTGGCATCAGCAACGCGGACCTCCTGTGCGTCCGGACTCAGGGTAATGAATGCGGGATGCCCGGAAGCAAACGGTAATTTTCTGCGGGGGCGGAAAGAAACGCAAGGGCGATATCGAGAGGGTGGGGCCGGGGTGACACGGAAAGCCGCTGGGAACGAACTGCAACGCGGCGTCAAGATCGGCAACGTGCCCTGGGAGCGCGGGCGTCCCGTTCGCTCTTCTTCCAACGTTTGTGGGCGAGACGCCCGCGCTCCCAGGGTGCTGTTATGGCCCGGTGAGGACGCAAGTTGACGTACGTCGATATTGTGTACAATTACGCGCGTGGCATTATTGAGGCCGCGAGCCGTGCGTCATTATTTGTGGCGTGGGGGTTGCGGTTGGAGGTGAATGATCATGAGAATCAGCTTTCTGATCGCGGTGTTGCTGGGCGGCGCCGCTTCAACTCTTCAAGCCCAAAGCACGCCGTCGCCAGCTTTACTGGTGCTTGCCAAGCGCGACATGACGCTGGCCATCGTCGATCCAGCCACTCTGAAGGTTGTAACCCGTCTGCCTTCCGGGCCCGATCCACACGAAGTCATCGCGTCCGCGGACGGCAAACTTGCGTTCATCTCGAACTACGGCGGAGGCGTGTACAACACCATTTCCATCGTTGACCTGGAAGCGCAAAAGGCGCTGCAGCACTTCGATCTGGGCCCGCTGCGCGGGCCCCACGGACTGGCGTTTGTGGGCGGCGAGCTCTACTTCACGGCGGAAACGAACAAGGTGATAGGCCGCTACGATCCGGTTGTGCAGAAGGTTGACTGGGTGCTTGGCACGGGGCAGAACCGGACGCACATGGTGTGGGTTTCGAAAGACCTGGACCGAATCTACACGTCAAACGTAAGCTCGGGCACCATCAGCATCATTGAAAAAGTCACTGGCGCGCCCGGCGGCTTCGGGCCGCCACCACCGGGGGGCCCTGGCGGCCCCAACCGACCGCCGGGATCGCCGGGCATGCCCAATGGTCCGCGGCCGCCCGACTGGAACGAAACGGTGGTTAAGGTTGGGCGAGGCTCTGAAGGCTTTGACGTGTCTCCCGACGGCAAAGAACTGTGGGTGGGAAACGCCCAAGACGGCACGATTTCCATCATCAACCTGGCGAGTAAGAATGTGACTCAGACGTTGGACGCGAACGTCAAAGGCGCGAACCGGCTGAAGTTTACGCCCGACGGATCACTGGTGTTCGTGTCTTCGCTGGGACAAGGAAGCTTGGATATTTTCAACGCCGCCAGCCGCCAGGAGGTGAAACGGATTCCGCTTGGCCACGGCGCCGCCGGCATCCTGATGCAACCGGACGGATCTCGCGCTTTCGTCGCCTGCAGTCCCGACAATTATGTTGCGGTGATTGATCTGAAGACTCTGGAAGTAACAGGCCGCATCGACGTTGGCCGTGAACCCGACGGTATGGCATGGGCCGTGCGGCGATAGCGTTGTTGAGTAGGGCCGGGGCTTGCCCCGGCCTCCGCAGGTTGAAACCTGCGGCTATCGACGGCCGGTCCCTTCGGGACCACGAAGTTCCACATTTTGGGCTTCGGAACCAGGCACAGGACTCTTAGCCTTCACGGCACAGCAAATAGAAAGGAGAAGTGCAAATGTCAATTAATAATGAAGAACCGACGACCGACAACCAACCACCGTCAACCGACAACCAGCCACCGTCAACCGACAACCAACCACCGTCAACCGATAACCAGCCACCGACAAGCGATAACCGCAAACGCGCCGCCAGCCAAACCAACGGCCGCAAGTCGCACGGGCCCGTCACCCTGGAGGGCAAGCTGCGTTCCAGCCAGAACGCTCGCAAGCCTTTGGAGCGCCTCCTCGGCCTCGCCGAGGCCCGAACGCTGCGTCATGAGCCGGGCGCCGCGCTCAAGCTCTATCGGGAGCTGATCGCCCCTTACCAGCCCGCGCCGGCGCTGCTC
>DATJYK010000446.1:0-13915 GCA_035578005.1 Terriglobia bacterium | reverse complement strand
CCCTGTCAACGCCTCGCCCGCATCCTTACGGCTGCTGGCGCATGACTCGGGGTCAGGGTGGATCGCTACTCCTTTCCTGTGAGGCTCTTTCATCCTCAACTCCGGGTCGGTTTATCCCGGCGCTTTCTTTAGGTTCGTTTTCGAACGCCCAATTGGCCCCTTTTTGACGCTTATCCATCTTTGAATCTGCGGGTTAAGGTTTTGGGTTCGTTCTTTCGACTCGTTTGGCAAATAGGCCGCCGGATTGCCATTAACCTACGCTGCAGCAACACGATACAAGTTTGGGTTCGTCAGCGCGCATAAGTGGTACCCCCGGAGGGGTGCTCCTTCTCGCACCCCAGGGGACTCAGGGGTGGTTGCGGGTTCCGACTTCAAAAAACTTGCTATATTCGTTCAGATCCCGCTCCGATCAGGGTTTCCGGATGAGCCTCTAGTGGTTAGTGTCGCCGCGCCCGGTTCGCCAGTTGCGCGACCTCCATCTGGTACCTTTGCCCCTGTCCCAGAGGCTGACTCCGCTCACCAATTACCAACCACCAACCACTGCTTTGTACATCACGGGCGGGTCAATATATCCGCGCCGTTCGAGGTGATGGCCACCATATGCTCGAAGTGAGCTGAATAGCCGCCATCCGCGGTAACAGCGGTCCAATGGTCCTCAAGAACCCGCACCGCGGCGCCGCCGGTGTTCACCATGGGCTCGATGGCGATCACCATGCCCGGCTTGAGAACCGGCCCATGTCCAGCACGGCCATAATTGGGCACTTGGGGTTCTTCGTGCAAAGCGCGGCCTACGCCATGCCCCACGAACTCCCGCACCACTGAGTAGCCATTGCCTTCAGCGTGTTCCTGCACGGCTGCCGAGATGTCGCCCACCCGGTTTCCCGCTTTGGCCTGCTCAATCCCGAGTTGGAGGCACTCTTGGGTCACCCTCAGCAGGCGGCGCGCGGGCTCATCGATTTCCCCAACCGGCACGGTAAGAGCCGAATCCCCGTAGTAGCCATCGACGATCACGCCCAGGTCCAGACTGACAATGTCTCCCGGCTGCAGCCTCCGGCGAGCCGAAGGAATCGCGTGAATCACCTCTTGATTGACCGAAGCGCAAAGGCAACTGGGATAGCCTCGGTAACCCTTGAACGCGGCCTTCACCCTGAGTTCAGCCAGCCGCCTTTCCACAAACGACTCCAGTTCCAGCGTCGTCATCCCAGGCCGCACTTGCTGCTGCGCTTCATCGAGAATCTGCCGCACGATCTTCCCGCTGTGACGCAGCTTCTCGATTTCCGCCTTGGACCGGCAAACGATCATGCTGCCGTTACCCACTGGATGACGTCTCGCGTCACCTCGTCGGGAGCGCGGTCTCCATCCACATCCACCAGCACCTTGCGCTCGCGATAATATTCAATGAGCGGCCGGGTCAGAGTGGTATAGGACTCGAGGCGATGAAGAATGGCTCCATCGTTATCGTCGGCGCGCCGGACGAGCCTTGCGCCATCCGCGTCACAAACCTCATCGTGCTGCGGAGGGTTGAAATACATGTTGTAGATCCGCCCGCAAACCGGGCAAATCCGCCGGCCTCCCAGCCGCTTCAGCAGTGAGCCGGAATTCACCTGGATGTACAGCACCAGGGGCTTGCCGCGTCCCTGTTCGTCGAGAAGCGCGTCTAGGAACTCTGCCTGGCCGATCGTCCTGGGAAAGCCATCCAGGATGAACCCTGAAGCGCAGTCCGGCCGGGCGATGCGCTCCGCAGCGATGGCGGAAACCACCTCGTCTGAGACCAGCTCGCCGCGGTCCATCCGAACCTGAGCGGCCAAGCCCAGGGGTGTTCGTTTGCGGGCCGCCTCCCGCAACATTTCCCCCGTGGAAATGTGAGGGATGCCGAACTCCACGGCCACCGCGTGCGCCTGCGTTCCCTTACCTGCTCCCGGCGGCCCGAAGAAGAGCAGCGCCTGCGCCTTTAACCGCTTCGCCACTGCCGTCACGATGCGCGGCGTCCGCGCACACGGCCTTTCTTGAGAAAGCCTTCATAATGCCGCATGATCAACTGTGCTTCCACCTGCTGCACGGTATCCATGGCAACGCCCACCACGATGAGCAGCGAAGTGCCCCCGAAGTAGAAGTTCACACCCATTCCGTGCAGGAACCAGCCGGGCAGATGCGAGTCAAACCAAGCCCCTCCCAGGACCGTTGGCAGGTGGTTCAGCTTCAACCCGGTCAGCATAATCTCAGGAATCAGAGCGACGATGGCCAGGTAGGCGCCGCCCACCCAGGTGATCTTGGTGAGCACGTCGTCGAGATGGTCTGCGGTCCGCTTGCCGGGCCGGATTCCGGGAATGAACCCACCCTGCTTGCGAACGTTGTCCGCTACTTCGTCCGGGTTATAGATGATCGAAAGATAAAAGTGCGCGAAGAAGATGATCAGCAAGACGTATGAAAGCGTGTAGAGCGGCTCGCCGTACTGGAAAAGCGACAGGAACGCGCTTACGAACTTCGCCACCACACCTGTTTTCCAGAACAGGCCGATGGTCTGCGGGAACGTCAGCAGCGACACAGCGAAGATAATCGGCATCACGCCGCCGCTGTTGACCTTGAGCGGCAGATGGGTGGAGACTCCGGCCACGACGCGCCGGCCCACCACCCGCTTGGCGTATTGAATCGGAATGCGCCTTTCGCCGCGCTCCACCATCACGATGAAAGCCACGATCCCGAGCATGAAGGCGAGTACCACGACGAGCGCGAGCGGGTTCCAGACGTGGGTGACGAACACCATGGTGTAAAGATTGGCCACGGCCCGGGGGAGACCCACCACGATGCCCGCGAAGATGAGGAGCGACATGCCGTTGCCAATGCCGCGCGCCGTGATCTGCTCGCCCAGAAACATGATGAAGACGGCGCCCGCCGTGAGCGTGAGGACCGTCGAGAAAATGAACAGGGGACCCGGGTCGGTGACCAGCGCCATGCTGCCGTTCACCGTCTGGCGCTCGAGGGCCACCGCGATTCCAAACGCCTGGAAGGCCGCCAGCCCCACCGTCATCCAGCGAGTGTATTCGGTGATCTTGCGGCGGCCCAGATCACCTTCCTTCTGCAGCTTTTCGAGGGTGGGAGAAACTACAGTAAGGAGCTGCAAGATGATGGAGGCCGTGATGTACGGCATGATCCCAAGCGCGAACACCGTGAGTCGGCGGAGACTGCCGCCTGAGAACATGGAGAGCAGTCCAAAGAGGCTGCCGCCCATCTGGTTGAAGTACTGTTGAAAGACTTCAGAGTTAATCCCCGGTGTGGGGATGAAAGCGCCCAGGCGGTATACCGCCAGCATCAGCAGGGTGAACGAGATTCGCTTCCGTAAATCCGGAATCTCGGTGATGCTCTTGAGCGACTCGATCATGCCGCAATGACCTCAGCCTTGCCGCCGGCCTTCTCAATCTTGGCCAGCGCCGGCTTCGAAAAGACGTGCGCGCTGATATGCAGGGCGGCACTCAGCTCACCGTCACCGAGAATTTTGAGGCCGTCAAACAGCCGCTTTACGATGCCTCGTTCCAGCAGCGCGTCCGGCGTGATCTTCTGGTCCGCGGCGAATCCTTCGAGGTCCGCCAGATTGACGATTGCATAACGCTTCTTGAAGATGTTGGTGAAGCCGCGCTTCGGAAGGCGCCGGTGAAGCGGCATCTGTCCGCCTTCAAACCCGGTCCGCGTGCGCGAACCTGAGCGCGATCCTTGGCCCTTTTCGCCGCGCGTCGAAGTCTTGCCGTGGCCGGAGCCCATACCGGTCCCGATCCGCTTGCGGCGGTGGCGTGCCCCGCGGGGAGGCCGTAATGATCCAATGTGCGTGCTCATACCTTTGTCCTGGCGCTCTTTTTCTGTCTCTTCCGTGGAGCCTTATTCTCCGCCTCAGACGACGCCGGTTCCGCACTCTCGGGCTCAACCACGGGCTCTGGAGCTTCGCTGAGACTGGTTTCGACAGCAGCCTCGGCGACGGGTGGTTGCCCATCCTTCTCGTCGCTCGCGACTTCCGTGGCTGGCTCCGGCTTAACAACTCTGTACTCCGGGACCGACGCCCACACCGACGGCTTTGTTTCTTGCAGCACTTCAACCAAATGCGAAACCTTGGCAACGAGTCCGCGCACCACCGCGTTGTCCGCGCGCTCGACCACTTGGTGAAGCCGCCTCAAACCCAGGCTGCGAACAATCGCCTTCTGGTTGCGGTTGAAGGCGATGCCGCTACGAATCCACCGGATCTTGATCTTCGCACTGCTCTTTGTGGCCATCGATTCGAGCCTCAAGAACTCACGTCGATAAGTCTGTCCTTCTTGTTTGCGACTCCGCTTAGTCGGGCGCCACCGACGAAGCAACAAGCCCATTATCAAGAAGATGCTGGGTTCGACAAGCTAACATACTTTACTTTCAATAACATGCTGGGTTTCGCGCAAGCCCCACCTTTGTTTTCAATAAGATGCTGGGTTTGTTCGCAAAGTTTTGCGCTCGCCCGTGACCGAGACGCTTACAATTCCTCCCGGGCCTTGCCCCGCGTGGTGGCCACTTCCTCGGCGTTACGGAGCTTCATCAAGGCATCCATCGTCGCCTTGACAACGTTGTGCGGGTTCGTGGTGCCCAGCGACTTGGTCAAGACGTTCTGAATACCTACCGCCTGCACAACGGCCCGCACCACACCGCCGGCGATGACGCCGGTGCCTTCGGCGGCCGGCTTCAGCAGCACCTTGCCGGCGCCATACCGGCCCAAGACAGCATGCGGAATCGAGGTGGAACTCATGTTGACCCGCACCAGGGACTTCTTGGCAGCCTCGATTCCCTTGCGGATCGCCATGGGAACCTCGCGAGCTTTACCGGAACCGTAGCCTACGTGGCCCAAACCGTCCCCCACAACGACGAGGGCGGAGAAGCTCAGATTCTTGCCGCCCTTCACCACCTTGGTGACACGATTGATCGAAACCACCTGATCCTTGAGTGTTAACGCGCCCGCATCAATACGGCTCAAACGGCTCCTCCCTCTCTAGAACTCCAGGCCGGCCTCGCGCGCCGTGTCGGCCAGCGCCTTGATTCGTCCGTGGTAGGCATAACCGCCGCGGTCGAACACCACCCGGGTGATGCCGGCTGCTTTGGCGCGTTTGGCAACTGCTTGTCCTACGTTCTTGGCGGCCGCGATGTTACCGCCGTTTTTCACGGCTGCGCGAACTTCCTTATCAAGCGTCGAAGCTGCCGCCAAAGTGCGGCCCGAAGCATCGTCAATAATCTGCGCGTAAATATGGTTCAAAGAGCGAAAAACATTGAGCCGCGGCCGCTCCGTGGCCCCGGCCACCCGGTGCCGCAATCGCTGATGAACCCGGCGTCGCGCGCCATCTTTCGAGACTTGCTTGAGCATATCCTGACCTCGACCTCTACTGCTTCGCTGCCCCTGCGCCGGCCGCTGCCTTGCCGACCTTCTTCTTCAGGCGCTCGCCGGTGTAACGGACGCCCTTGTTCTTATACGGATCAGGCGGCCTGAGGCCTCGAATCTCGCTGGCCACCTGACCCACCTGCTGCTTGTCCGCGCCCTTGACCACCAGGTGAGTTTGCTTCTCCAGAGTCACATCGATGCCCTGCGGCAAGGGAAATTCGATGGGGTGCGAGTAGCCTAGCGTAAACACGACCGCGTCGCCCTTGCGCTCCGCGCGATAGCCGATACCCACGATATCGAGGTGTTTCTCAAAACCCTGGGTCACACCCTTGACTGCGTTGGCCACCAGACTCCGGCTGAGCCCGTGAAGCGCTCCATGTTCGTCGCCCTCGCGGCCCAGCAGCACGTGCCCATCTTTGCGCTCAAGGCGGATTCCGGAAGGAAGGGGCACGCGGAGAGTACCCTTTGGACCCTTTACAACGGCCACCGAGCCTTCCATCTGCACTGACGCCCCGGAAGGCACTTCAACCGGCTTGTTTCCAATTCGTGACATAACTCAATCCCGTGGGCGGCACTTACAGACCGGCCTCACCAACCCGATTTCGCTAATACACCTGGCAGATGAACTCACCGCCCACGCCAGCTTGCCTTGCCGCCTTTCCCGTCAGCACGCCCCGAGGAGTGGTGAGAATGGCCACGCCGAGGCCACCTAGCACTCTGGGAATTTGCTGCTTGCCCAAATAAACCCGCCGGCCGGGCTTCGAAACGCGGCCGAGCACCGAAATAGCGCTCACGCCCTCGGCGTCATAGCGGAGGCCGATGCGAAGTACCTTCTTCTTCTCCTCTTCCGCCACCTTGAAGTTCGCGATGTAACCTTCGTCCTTCAGAATGCGCGCAATCTCAACCTTGAGACGCGATGACGGCATTTCCACCCGCGTCTGACGGGCGCGAATTCCGTTGCGAATTCGCGTCAACATGTCGGCTACAGGGTCCGTAACAGCTCCCATATCGAATCCTCGTGGGGTCGTTCCACCATCGAAGGGCTCATGCATCTAGCCTTGCCCTTGAGTTGCTGACGACCCGGTCACTCCTTTTTTCTGCCTTGAGCTGGCCAGCTTACCAGCTTGACTTGATGACTCCGGGGACGTCGCCCTGCAGAGCCAGTTGCCGGAAACATAGGCGGCAGAGATCAAACTTCCCCAAGTACCCCCGGGGGCGCCCGCAGCGGCCGCAACGGTTGCGGCGGCGGATCTTGAACTTGGGTTTCTTCAGCAACTTCGCCATTTGCGAGGCACGCGCCACGGATTATCCTCCCGCCTTCGCGTCACCGCCCTCAGCCGTCTACCGCCGGCTTTCGGGCCGGAACGGCAAGCCACAGTGGCGCAGCAGCGACAGCGCCTCGGCGTCCGTCCGGGCATCAGTGACGATGGAAATGTTCATGCCCTTCACTTTGTCAACCTTGGAATAGTCCACTTCCGGAAACACGAGTTGGTCGCGGAGGCCCAACGTGTAATTGCCCCGGCCGTCAAAGGCGCGCGTGGAAAGGCCGCGGAAATCGCGCACACGGGGCAGGGCCACGTTCATGAGCCGGTCAAGGAACTCATACATGCGGTCCCCGCGGAGCGTGACCATGGCGCCGATCGGCATATTCTTGCGCAGCTTGAAATTGGCGATCGATTTCCGCGCCCGCGTGATGACGGCCTTCTGCCCGGTGATCAAACCCAGTTCGACTCCTGCTGAGTCCAGCAGCTTGGCGTTCTGAATGGCCTCCCCGAGGCCCATATTCACCACAACCTTGCGCAGGCGCGGCACCGCCATGCGGTTGGAGTACTTAAACTCCTTCACCAGCGCGGGCGCAATTTCCTTTTGGTATCGTTCTTTCAGTCGCGGGGTCATTGTATGAACCAGCTTTCAGCTCTCCGCGGTCAGTACCGAGTTTCGACCTGACGGCTGATACCTACGTATCGAGTACCTTTCCGCACTTGGCGCACACGCGGACTTTCCCGCCCTCGGCCTTCTGTCGGTTCTGAATGCGGGTTACGCCGCAATCGCCGCACACCAAAGCGACGTTCGAGATATGGATGGGGCCTTCCTTCTCCAGGATTCCACCACGAATCTGCTTGTTGGGGTTAGGCCGCGTGTGCCGCTTGATCATGTTGACGTGCTCAACGTAGAGGCGCTGCTTGTGAGGTTCCACTTCCAGCACCCGGCCCGTCTTGCCCTTGTCCCGCCCGGCCAGCACCTGCACTTCGTCGTTCTTTCGGATTCTAAGCGCGACACGCATTACAGAACCTCCGGCGCCAGCGAAACGATCTTCAGAAATTTCTTTTCGCGCAGTTCTCGAGCTACGGGGCCAAACACGCGCGTGCCGACAGGCTCGCCCGTCTCGTTGATCAGAACCGCCGCGTTTTCGTCAAAACGAATGTAGCTGCCATCGCGGCGGCGCTGCTCCTTGCGCATCCGCACGATCACACACTTAACAACCTTGCCCTTGGCCACGGCGCTGTCCGGCGCTGCTTCCTTCACTGCGGCCGTAACCACATCACCCAGGCCCGCCTGTAAGCCAACGTCGTTCCCCAGCGGCAGAATGCAGGAAAGCTTGCGAGCACCGGAGTTATCAGCCACGCGAAGAATCGTTCGCATTCCAATCATGCGGCCACCTCCGGCCCGGCACCCCCCTGCTCGCCGCGGCTGATCACCTCAACCACGCGCCATCGCTTGCGAGCAGAGAGCGGCCTGGTCTCTTCAATACGCACGGTGTCGCCCGCCCGGCATTTGCCGGCTTCGTCGTGGGCCATAAACTTTGCGGAGCGCCGCACCACACGGTGATAGAGGGGGTGCATGATCTGACGAACCACAGTCACCACCGCCGTCTTCTGCATCTTCGTGCTGGTCACCACGCCGACTTTTTGTTGCCGCCTTGTCGCCATGAAACTCCTCAATCCTCTATCGGCTCTGGCCAGCCCGGTACGTTAGGACTTGGCCTGACTCGTGCGCTCCGCCAAAATGGTGTTGGCCCGTGCGATATCGCGCCGAAGCTGGCGCATCTTAGGCAGCACGTCATTCTGGCCGCTGGCAAACTGGAACTTCAGCCGGAAAAGCTGGTTGCGGAGCTCGCGCTCTTTGTCGCGAACCCCGTCCAAGGACTCCTCGCGCAACTTTTCCTTCAGTTCCTTAACGATCACCCCGCGGGGCTTGGCGCCTGGCATTGTCGTCCTCTTCGCGGTAAATTGCTAGCCTTTGGCCCCTGGCCGCGCCACAAACTGCGTGGGCAGGGGCAGCTTGTGACTGGCGAGACGCAATGCCGAACGCGCGTCCGCCTCGCTCACGCCTTCCATCTCAAACAGAATCCGGCCGGGCTTCACCACCGCCACCCAAAACTCTGGCGCACCCTTTCCTTTTCCCATACGTGTTTCGGCCGGTTTCTTGGTAACAGGCTTGTCCGGAAACAAGCGAATCCAGAGCTTGCCGCCGCGCTTGATAAATCGCGTAATGGCCACGCGACTCGCCTCGATTTGGCGGGCAGTAACCCAACCAGTCTCCAGCACCTTCAGACCGTAGTCACCAAAAGAGAGGTCCGAACCGCGCCAGGCCTTACCGCGGCGCCGGCCGCGCTGCTGCTTGCGGTACTTCACCTTGCTGGGCATCAACATAGTGGCTCTCGGTTGTCAGTTCTCAGTTCTAGGTTCCCGGTGTCGCGCCGTCGCCCTTACCTGCGACCGATAACAAGTAACCGCGTTTACGCCAAAGCCGCTACGGCCTGCTCCGCGACCCGCTCCGTTCGCCGCTTCTGCTCCAGAATTTCGCCGTTGTAGATCCAACATTTCACGCCGATCACGCCGTAGGTGGTGCGAGCCTCAGCCAGGCCGTAGTCAATATCGGCGCGAAGCGTGTGCAGCGGAAGTCTTCCCTGTAAGTACCACTCGGTGCGCGCAATTTCAGCCCCGTTCAGGCGTCCGCCGCAGCGCACCTTAATCCCCTTGCATCCGAAGCGCAGCGCTGAATCCACGGCTTTGCGCATGGCACGGCGAAAAGCCACGCGCTTTTCGAGTTGCATCGCGATTGACTCCGCTACCAGCTGAGCGTTGAGCTCCGGACGGCGCACTTCCTGAATATTGATGGGCAGCACCTCGCGGCCCGTCTGCTTCTGAATCTGCTGGCGTAGCCGGTCGATCTCTGCACCTTTGCGGCCGATAATGATTCCCGGGCGAGCCGTATGAATCGTGATGCGCAACTTATTGCCCGGACGCTCGACTTCGATGGACGCCACTCCCGCACTCTTGAGTTCCTCCCTCAGCTTCTTTTTGATCTTCAGGTCCTCATGAAGCAGGTTGGAGTAATCCTTCTTCGCAAACCAGCGCGACTTCCAGGTTTTGGTATAGCCCAGCCGCAACCCGTACGGATGAACCTTCTGGCCCATAATCTTCTACTCCCCTCGCGGATCAAAACTGCAGCCGCCGGTTCACTCGATAATCATCAATCCTGAGTGCGCTCTTCCACCACCACCGTTACGTGGCTCATGCGCCGCTGATAGCGATAGGCCCGTCCCATGGGCGCCGGTCGGATGCGCTTCGCCCGAGGCCCATCGTCAACGTAAGCCTTCACCACAACCAACCGGTCGACGTCTACGTTTTCCGACTTTTGCTCCGCGTTCGCGATCGCCGAGCGCAGCACCTTTTCGACTTCCCGCGTGGCGCGCTTCTTGGTGAATCGCAGGATGTTTAAGGCCTCTCCGGCATCCTGCCCGCGGATCAGGTCCACGACCAATCTCACCTTTTGCGGTGACATGCGAAGGTATTTGGATGACGCTGTCGCTTCCATATCGTTTCTCTGAGTCTTCGCTCTCTACCACCCGCTGTTACGCACTCGCCGCCGGAGCCGCCGCTGCCGGACGTGGGGCCGGAGCCGCGGATGCTGTCTTCTCAGCAGCCGCCTTTACTCCGTGACTCTTGAAGGTCCGCGTAGGCGAGAACTCTCCCAATTTGTGCCCCACCATGTTCTCAGTCACATAAACGGGAATGAATTTCTTGCCGTTATGCACCGCTATGGTGTGCCCAACCATCTCAGGGAAAATTGTGGAACGTCGGGACCAAGTCCTGACCACTTTTTTCTCGAAGCGACGATTCAAGAGCTCGATCTTCTTCATCAAGTGATCGTCAACAAATGGCCCCTTTTTTAGCGAACGCCCCAAGACTCCCTCCTCAGAACTTCTTCCTTCGGCCTTCTCACTTCTTCTCGCGCGTCTTGACTATGAATCGGTCGGTCTGCCTGTTATGTCTTGTCTTATAGCCGCGGGTGGGTTTGCCCCATGGCGTCACCGGATGCCGGCCGCCCGAGGTTCGGCCTTCACCGCCCCCGAGCGGGTGGTCTACGGGATTCATGGCCACGCCTCGCACCGTGGGACGAAGACCCATCCAGCGCCGCCGGCCCGCCTTGCCGATGGAGACGTTCTCATGGTCCACGTTGCCGATTTGGCCGATTGACGCCATGCAGTCCACATGAATCCTGCGAACCTCACCCGAAGGCAATCGCACTTGGGCGTACTCGCCTTCCTTGGATAGCAGTTGCGCCGCTCCGCCGGCGCTCCGCACGAGCTGGCCGCCCTTCCCCAGCCGCAACTCAAGGTTGTGAATCATGGTGCCGGCGGGAATATTCCGCAGCGGCAGCGCATTCCCCACCACAATGTCTGCCTCGGGGCCGGAGACAACGTTGTCCCCAACCTTGAGTCCGCTCGGATACAGGATGTAGCGCTTCTCACCGTCAGCGTAGTTCAGCAGTGAGATAAAGGCTGACCGGTTCGGATCATACTCAACCGTCGCCACGCGCGCCGGAATCCCCGTCTTGTCGCGTTTGAAGTCAATCACTCGATACTGGCGCTTGTGACCGCCGCCGCGACGCCAGATGGTGATCTCACCGCGATTATTGCGCCCCGAAATTCGCTGCTTCGGTTCCACGAGCGGCTTATGCGGTCGATTTGTGGTCAGTTCCTCAAACGTGAGCCCCGTCTGAAAGCGCCGCGTCTCCGTGTAAGGCCTGTATGTCCGGATACCCATAACTGAATTCAGCAACGAGTCACAAGTGAAAGGTTTCAGGCAACCTGAAGCCGCCAACCCGTACCGTCACTTCTCGACTCGTCTCCGCTCCTAAGTCGTCTCGGCGTACTCCGGCATCTTTTGGCCGGGCTCAAGCTTGACGTACGCCTTCTTCCAATCTGGACGCTGGCCCATGGTGCGGCCTCGCCGGCGAACCTTGCCATGAAACGTTGCCGTGTGCACGGACTCCACTTTCACCTTGAAGACGCTCTCCACCGCTGTCTTGATCTCCACCTTGTTAGCATGCGGATTCACGCGGAAGGTGAGCGTTCGCGCGCGCTCCTTCACGTCGACGCCCTTTTCCGTAATGATCGGCTTTTCGATAATCTCGTAGGGGCTTCTGATCATCGCAGCGACTCCTGCAAACGCACGATAGCCCCTTCGGAAATCACCAAGCCCTCATGACTCAGGATGTCGTAGGGATGTAAGGCGTGGTGACGAACAAGGTCGCAACGCGCAATATTGCGCGAGGAAAGTTCCAAATTGCGGCTCGTCGAGTCACTCACCAACAGAACAGATTTTTCGATTCCCAGCTTCTTGAGAGTTTCGCAGAATGTCTTCGTCTTGGGCTCGGCCGGATTCAGTACATCGACGACGGTCAGCTTCTGCTCCTGATACTTGGCAGCCAGGGCCGATCGGAGCGCTCCGCGCAGCATCTTCTTCGGAATCTCATACGCGTAATCGCGGGGCACCGGGCCGTGCGCGATAGACCCATGACGCCACAGCGAACTCCGAATGCTCCCCACGCGAGCCCTACCCGTACCCTTTTGCCGCCATGGTTTTTTGCCGCCGCCGCTCACTTCCCCGCGGCTTTTCGTTTTGTGCGTGCCGCTGCGCTGGCTCGCCAGATAAGCCTGGACCGCTTCCCACACGAGGTGCTCGTTCGGAGCGCTTGCAAACACCTCGTCGGCGAGATCAATCTCCCTCACCGTTGCGCCTTCAAGATTCTTGACTTCAGCTTTTGCCATAGTCCATCACCGGCAATCAAATTCCCGGCGGTACGCTTCCCCACCTCTCTGCAGTTCTCTTACTTCTTCTTGCTCTTGCTGGCTGCCGGCTCCGCGCTGGCGACCGCTGCCCGCCTGCGAGCAGCCTTGGCCCGGCGAACAATCAAGTAACCGCCCGTCGGCCCCGGCACGGCACCTTCAACCACCAATGCGTTCTCGTCAGGCATCACCTTCACCACGCGCAGATTGCGGACGGTGACGCGATCAACGCCCATGTGCCCGGCAGCCAGCATTCCCTTGAGCACCCGCGAGGGAAAAGCCGAGGCTCCAATCGAGCCGGGAGCCCGATGAAACATCGACCCGTGGCTTCCACCGCCGCCGCCGAAGTGGTGCCGCTTGTGGAAGCCGGCAAACCCGCGTCCTTTCGAGACGCCAATAACATCCACGTACTCATCTACGGCGAACTGGTCTACCAGGACCTTGTCGCCGACTTTAACTTCACCGGAATTCGAATCAAGCCGCACTTCGCACAGAAAACGCGTGGGATTCGCGCCCTCGCCGGTCTTCTTGAAGTGGCCCTCCATAGCGCCGTTCACACGCTTAGGTCCCGGAATCTCCACCAGACCCAACTGGGCTGCCTCGTACCCATCCTTTGTGGCCGTCTTGCGCTGAGTCACAATGCAGGGACCCGCCTTCAGCACCGTTGCGGGGACCACGTCCCCGCCCGCCTCAAAGACTTGCGTCATCCCGAGTTTCTTGCCGAGAATTGCGCTGACCATATTCATCCTTCAAGCTGAAGACGCCGCCGCTATTTCGCCGCGTGCTCTTTGCCAAACGCCTTAATCTCGATATCCACGCCGGACGGCAAGTCCAGTTTGGTAAGCGCCGAAATGGTTTCCGGAGTAGGCTCCAGGATATCCACCAGGCGCTTATGGGTTCGGATTTCGAACTGCTCGCGCGACTTCTTATCCGTGTGCGGCGAGCGCAAGACGCAATACTTGTTCTTAACGGTTGGCAGTGGCACCGGCCCCGCCACTTCGGCGCCGTTGCGCTTGGCAGTGGAGACAATTTCGGCGGCCGCCTGATCAAGCACGCGATGGTCGTACCCCTTGAGTCGAATTCTAATCTTCTCGTGTAACATCGGCCCCCGCTACTTAATCACTTCTGTCACTGAACCCGCACCCACCGTGTGACCGCCTTCCCGGATCGCGAATCTCAATCCCTTCTCCATCGCAATCGGTGTGATCAACTCGATCTCCAGGCTTACGTTGTCCCCCGGCATCACCATCTCCGTCCCTTCCGGCAACTGCGCTACCCCTGTCACGTCCGTCGTCCGGAAATAAAACTGCGGCCGGTACCCCTTGAAGAACGGCGTGTGCCGCCCGCCTTCTTCTTTCGTCAGAATGTACGTCTCCGCCTTGAACTTGGTGTGCGGCGTGATCGACCCCGGCTTCGCCAGCACCATCCCGCGCTCCACATCGTCCTTTTCC
>DATJYK010000445.1:0-7904 GCA_035578005.1 Terriglobia bacterium | reverse complement strand
CCCTGTCAACGCCTCGCCCGCATCCTTACGGCTGCTGGCGCATGACTCGGGGTCAGGGTGGATCGCTACTCCTTTCCTGTGAGGCTCTTTCATCCTCAACTCCGGGTCGGTTTATCCCGGCGCTTTCTTTAGGTTCGTTTTGCAACCTGGTTTAACGCCATTTTTATGACCTATCACTAATAAAATCATTTGATTACAGTTTTGGGTTCGTTTTTCAAACTCGCTCCGCGAAAAGGCCGATTTTTTAATATAAACGATGCTTTATCAATAACGTACAGTTTTGGGTTCGTTTCCGATCACATCATACCCCCGGGGGGCCCGTTGGTCGTGGCTGGCAACTATTATCTCGTTGATACATAGTTGTCACAATGCTTGCCGGTTAAGTCTACCAGCCAGCTTGCCATATTGTTAATTCTGAATGACATTCCCAGTCTGTTCGTACTTCGCGGGCCTCCCGTCCCCTCGTGTGCCCTTCCTGCACGCCCCAGCACGCTGTTCGAGAGGGCAAACAGGTTGCGAGGGACAAGCTTTTGTGCCACCGGATCAACCATAAAACCCAGACCCTCTAGTGCCGTCGCGCCCAGAACCGCCTCTTCTCCTGGTTCACCAAATGCAACCTCTACCGGAGCTTTCCTTCCGTCGACTGTCAACAACACTGCCGTGATGTCACGCTCCAGCAAACGCCCATCCGCCAGCGTAAATGGCAGTCGGGAGACGGGGGCTACACCGAGCCTGTCTAATATTTCGCGAGGAATCCAGGATAACGTCGCCCTGGTGCCTACGAGCAGCGACACGTCACCCGCCTGGCTGGGGACAGACAGATTCGCCAGTCTTACCGTTACGTTAAACAGCCCCATGATATGATGTAGACCGTATAGCCTGCCGCCCGGAGGCTACTCTCAACGAGCTTACCACCTAGTAAGAATTTCTGAGCAGCAAAAAATGGACACCCCCAACACTCCCAAAGAACTTCTGTCATTTTCGCTATTTGTTCGCTATAATGGCACATGCAGTGCTGCAGATGGTGGCGCACTTCCTTGATTCAGCAGGCCTGGCGAGGGAAAAGAAACGATGGGAATGCGAGACGACCAGCGGCGGAAGGTCTGAAAGCAGGTCAACATTGGGCAAGTACCTCCATGAGATTCGGGACCCGATTCACAATTTTATAAGGGTCGATTCGAACGAACGTCGAGTGCTTGATTCCCGCCCGTTCCAGCGGCTCCGGCACATCCACCAACTTGCAACGACGTTCTTGGTCTATCCTGGCGCGACCCATAAGAGGTTCGAGCACTGCTTAGGAGTCATGGAACTGGCCTCACGGGTGTACGATGTCGTGACCCATCCGGAAAATGTCGTCGACAGCTCGATACGCGATATCCTGCCACCCAACGAATCACCGGATCACAAGCTTTGGCGCCGTGCGTTGCGAATGGCGGCTTTGTGCCACGACGTCGGGCATCTGCCGTTTTCGCACGCAGCCGAATCTGAACTCTTGCCTAAGAGCTGGGATCACGAGCGGCTGACGGCGGACATCATCAACAGCAAGGAGCTAAAGGGTGCTTGGCGGGCCTTGAGCTTAGACTCCGAACAAGTCGCGAAGTTGGCTGTAGGACCCAAGAAGTATCGAAAGGGAACATTTTCGATCTGGGAGACGCTGCTTTCGGAGATCATCACAGGCGATGCTTTCGGTGTGGACCGGATGGACTACCTGCTGCGAGACTCGCATCATGCGGGCGTTGCTTACGGACGCTTTGACCACTATCGACTGATCGATTCGCTCAGAATTCTTCCGTTTCAAAAGCGCGGACCCAAGGATACGGCCAAAGCATCAGGTGCGCATCCTTCCGGATCTGGGACGCGCAAAGCGCGATCCCAAGGTGACAGTGCCAGCGTGTCACATCCCAAATTATCAGCCGGGGACCTGGAAATCTCTTCCGAGCCCAGCCTTGGCCTCCATCAAGATGGAATTCACGGCGCGGAAGCGCTCATGTTAGCAAGATATTTTATGTACACACAGACTGTACTTTCACTCGGTTAGGCGTGCTTACGATATCCACCTGATGGACTTTCTCAAGGCTTACTTGCCCGGGCAAGCGTTTGCAACCGATGTCGATAGCCATTTGCGGATGACTGATCATGAAGTGTTGTCTGCTATCCTTGAAGCAGACCGAAACCCTGATTCGCCGCTACACCGGGAGGCTCAGCGAATCACCAGGCGGGAACATTTCAGATGCCTCTACGAGCGAAATCCAGAGGACGTACAGGTGAACCCTGAAGCTGGCAAGGCCGTATTCGGTGCAGCTGCCGTCGAATTCGGCAAGGAGAACCTTCGCTACGACCAATACACGCAGAAAGGTGGAGGATCGGATTTCCCGGTGCTTACCGACGACGACAGGATCTGCTCGTCAATAGCCTTGTCGACTGTTCTTGCAAACGTGCCTGTGGTGGCCATCGAGTACGTCTTCGTGGACCCGTCCGTTCGAGCCCGCGCAGAGAAATGGCTAAAATCCCATCGAAGTGACATAATACGACCGGTCAGAAGGGAGGAATAGCGATGGAACGCCTTCAGCGTGATGCCCTACTCGTTACACTTATTGAGCACCTGCAACAACAGGGGAGCTGGTGCGGTGAAACGCATATCCAGAAGACCGCGTATTTCCTTCAGGACCTGATGGCAGTACCCCTGGGATTTGACTTTATACTGTACAAGCATGGGCCATATTCCTTCGATTTAACTTCGGAGCTTACTCAGATGCGGGCTGACGGGATTGTCTCCCTTCTCCCTCAGCCGCCGTACGGCGCGAGTTATCGTCCTGGCAGAACTTCGGAGGTGGTGAAGAACCTTTATCCCAAGACAATTCAAAAGTACACGCGGCAGATTAACTTTATCGCTCAGCGGCTTGGTGCAGGCAACGTAGCTTCCTTGGAACGCCTAGCCACTGCCCTATTCGTCACTCTGAGGGGAAAAGAGGCTGGAGTAAAGGCTCGAGCTCAACGAATAAGCCAACTGAAACCTCATATTCCCGTCGGAGAAGCACTGGATGCTGTACAGAGAGTTGACGGAATACGGCACGATAGCCAGGCCATTTTGGGTTAGAAGCCTCCTGCCACGGCGCTACGGGCAATCCGAAGTTTGCTCATCCCTTTGGTCTTGTCTGGGCCAACTCTTTCAGCCTACTTCGTCCCCGCTTTTGGACGTCAGCCACAAGCCTCTGGATGCTCTCGGCGTCGTATTCCTCGAACTCACCGCGATCAATCTCTGCCTCGGCGACCGCGATCCGCTGGCGGACGGCGTCGAGGTCCTCTTCGTTCTCAATGTCAAGGAAAGAGCCCAGCGCATCCTCAACCAAAGCATCTGCGGTTGGGTAGGCTCCGCGCTCCACGAGTTCCTCGACGCGTCTCTCAACTTCCGGGCTGAGTGTGATGTTCATAGGTACTCTCCTCTAGCTTCCTACCTTCGCCAGCAGTTCCTGGTACTTCTCCTCCCGCTCCTTCTGATCCAAGCCCAAATGCTTCTCCATCACTTGCGTGGTGTTCATCGAGCAGAATTTGGGACCGCACATGGAGCAAAACGCCGCGTCCTTGTAATAGTCGTCGGCCAGCGTTTCGTCGTGCATCGCGCGGGCGGTTTCGGGGTCAAGCGAGAGATCGAACTGCTTGTTCCAGTCGAAAAGGAAGCGCGCATAGCTGAGCGCGTCATCGCGGTCGCGGGCACCGGGGCGGTGGCGGGCCACATCAGCGGCGTGGGCGGCGATCTTATACGCGATGATCCCCTGGTGCACGTCATGCTTATTCGGCAGGCCCAGATGCTCTTTGGGTGTGACGTAGCAAAGCATCGAGGCGCCGTGCCAGCCGATCATGGCCGCGCCGATGGCGGAAGTGATGTGGTCGTAGCCCGGCGCGATGTCTGTCACCAGTGGCCCAAGCGTGTAGAATGGCGCCTCGTTACAGATTTCCATCTCTTTATCCACCTGAAGCTTGATCTGGTCCATGGGGATGTGGCCAGGGCCTTCGATCATCACTTGCACGTCATACTCCCAGGCCGTCCGGGTGAGTTCGCCCAGCGTCTCGAGTTCGGCGAACTGGGCCCGATCGCTGGCGTCAGCCAGGCTACCGGGACGCAAGCCGTCACCGAGCGAGAACGAGACGTCGTATTTCTGGAAAATCTTGCAGATGTCCACGAAGTGCGTGTAGAGGAAATTCTCCTGGTTGTTCTCCACGCTCCACTGCGCCATGATCGCGCCGCCACGGCTCACGATGCCGGTGATCCGATGGCGCGTGAGGGGAATGTGCTGGCGCAGCACGCCGGCATGAATGGTCATGTAATCCACGCCCTGTTCGGCCTGCTCTTCAATCACTTCCAGCATCAGCTCGGGCGTGAGATCGCGCACATGAGTAACGCGCGAGATGGCTTCATAAATTGGGACGGTCCCGATAGGCACGGAACTATTGCGAATGACGGCTTCGCGAATCTGGTGAATATCGCCGCCGGTTGAAAGGTCCATCACCGTGTCGGCCCCGAATCTCACCGCCGTGCGCAGCTTGTCCACCTCGCCGTCAATGTTCGAGGTGGTGGCGGAGTTGCCGATGTTGGCGTTGATTTTGCACTTGGCAGCGATGCCGATGCCCATGGGCTCAAGCTCGACGTGGCGGATGTTGGCGGGGATAATCATGCGGCCCCGCGCCACCTCAGTGCGCACCACTTCGGGCTCCAGATTTTCACGCCGCGCGACATACTCCATTTCCGCGGTCAGCACACCGCGGCGCGCGTAATGCATCTGTGTCCTGACGGGACCGGAACGCTGTTTCACCCACTCGGATCGAATCTGAGGCAACATGACGGGTTCTCCTTTGAGGCTGCGCAGTACTCAGGGACATTTTCAGTCTACAGCCGGGCACGGGGCTCCGCAACTTGGGCCAACCGCGGGTAGTGTCGACTACTGCGGTTGTGGTCCTTGGGTCACTTGAACCAGATCATTCGGTCGTATCCAATGGGCAAACGCCGCCTGAATCTGGGCGCCGGTCATGTCGAGGTAACGCTGCGCAGCGATGAAGGGCTCGTTGAGCGGCAGCCCGATGGCCGAGCGCGCCAGCCAGCCGCCGGCGATGCTGCCGAAGCTTGCTTCGCTCAGCGGGATGCGGCGAAGCACCATGGCCTTGGACTGATTCAATTCGTCGGAATCGGGAGCCGAGGTTTGCATCGCTTTCAAATCGCGCACGATGATGGCCCGGGCTTTGGAGACGTTGGGCGGATCGCAACCGTACGTTACCGAATAGACGGAACGCGTTTTCCCGGCCTGAAGCGACGACCCCACGGTGTAGACAAGGCCGGCGCTCTCACGTAGATCCTTCGAGAAACGGCTGGCGTAGAAGGCGCCGCCGAGCATCTGGTTTCCGAGCTCGAGGGCGTAGTAATCGGGGCTGAAGCGCGTGATGCCCAGGGTTTCCGCCAGGGTCACGCTGTCTTGCACGCGACTCGAATCCGGCACTGCGGTTTGGCGAGGCTGGTTAGGAGGCACAGCCGGTAGGTCCGTTGGCGGCGCCGGGCCCGTCGCCCGCCATGACCCGAAATATTTCTCGATGGTCGTCTTCGCTTGTTCGGGCGTCACCTTGCCCATCACCACAATCGTGGTGAGGTCGGGACGGAAGACGTGGGCGTAAAAGCTCTTGACGTCATCCAGGGTCAGCGAGGAAACCGTCTGAGGCGTGGTCTCGCGCAGCGTGGGATCGTCCTTGGGAAACAGGTTGGCATGCAAGGCTTGCGCGGCCAGGTGGTCAGGGCTCTGCAGCTCACCGGCAGCGTACGAGGCCATTTGCGGTTTGGTGATGTTAAAAGCTTGTTCGGGCAAGGCTGGATGAAGCTCGTTATCGGCCAGCAACTCCACAGCCCGGTCAAAATGGCTGGCAAGCGCCTGCGCGGAAAAGTCCACGCCAGCATTCTCGTCGGCACCAATGTCGTCAAGCGCCTTCTGAAAGGCAATACGGTCTAGCGTGGTGCTTCCGTAAGAGAAGAGCTGGCTCAGAACGCCATCCACCCCGTCCTGGCCTTTGGGCGTTTGGAGGTACACCTGGCTCTTGATGCGACCGAAAACGGTCACCGTGTCACTCACGTCTTCAGGCTGAACGACCAGCTTGATGCCGTTCTCGAGAGTCGTCTCCACCGGATGTGTGGTGGCCTTCGGCACTGCCAACCTACTTAGCGCCTGCTGCGCCCAATCCGGCAGCGGGACGACCTTCGCTTCCTTGGGCGTGAAAGATTCCTGGCCGCCGAAAGTGCTTTGCGAGGTCGGCTTCCCTGAAGGCTGCGGAGTGAGGATCGCCGCGATGGAGCTGGGCAACGTGAGATACTGGCGCGCTACCCGGTTCACTTCATCAACCGTCACCTGCTGGATGGCCTTCACGTCATCGTCGGGTGACTGCCTTCCTTCCACCGCCACGGCGGATGACCAGGCATTAGCGAGGCCCTCCACCGAGTTTTTCTGCAGCTCGGCGCCGGCCAGCTCATGCAGCTTGGCGGCATCCACCAGGTCAGCCGGAAGTCCGGTCTTGAGGTCGTCTTCAAGAATTTTTCGCATCTCGCCTGAGAGCGCCTCGGCATCGGCTCCCTTGGGATAGGCGGCAACAGCGTAGCCGAGACCAGCCTGCGGCTGCGAGTCCATCTGGAAGCCGGCAAACAGCGCCTTGCCCTCGGGAACTAGGCCATAGAGCGTGCCGCGCTGGCTGCTGAGCACATCGCCCAGCACCTGGGCTGCGGCGTAATCGGGGTTTGACGTGCCCGGCATGCGAAAAGAGACCACCGCGAGGCCGTAAGGCAAATCCGTATCCAGATGCATCGTCTGCGACTCGACCGCGGTGAGATGAATCTCAGAACGGGTGGGCAGCGTCTTCGATGGAATATCGCTGAAGAACTGTTTCACCTGCGCCAGTGCGGCCTGCGGATCGACGTCGCCCACAACGATCAAGATGGCGTTGTTGGGGGCGTACCACTGGTCATGAAATTTCTTGAGCATGGCCGCGGTCGTCCTGTCAAAAGTCGGCCCAGTACCGAGACCGGGGTCCGCCATGGGCGTGCCCTTGTACATGGCGGCCAGCACCTTGGTTATGAAGACAAACACGGGATCGGAATAGTCGCGCGCCACTTCCTGCTCAATGGCGCCCCGCTCCTTGTCCCACTCCTGTTCGCTGTCATCCACGCCGCGCATGCGCATGGCCTCAATGCGCAAGGCGACGTCCAGATCCTCAGAAGGAATGGTGTAAAAGTACTGCGTCACGGTCTGCTGCGTGTCCGCGTTAAACGAGCCGCCCATGGCAGCGGCCACTTCCGCCAACTGATCGGCGGAAAGCCCCGGGCTGCCGCGAAACATCATGTGCTCCTGAGCGTGCGCCGTGCCCGGGAACCCTTCGGGCGACTCGTTCGAGCCCGCTAGGTAATTCACCATGGTTGTGACCACCGGAGCCAGCCGGTTCGGCACAATCACCACGCGCAGGCCGTTCGGCAGCGTCGCCCGCAGAACGTTATCGCTAGTGTCACCCTGGGGGCTGCGGGCTGCACTGGGACGAGATGCCAGGCACAGCGTCACCGTGAGCATCAGGGCAACGAACGGCAGCCGGCGCACCTGCCGGCCGCGAGACTTGGCGCCGACCGGGCAATCAACCGGGCAGGAGACAGGTGTGCAAGCGTGTCTGTTCATAAAAATCTGAGATTCCTCCTCGACAGGGTTTGCGAACTGCGGCTTCACCATCTGACCGCTTTCCGGGGTGATCGTTCGCCCGCCGGCCCGATTTCTATCTTCTCATAACCCACCCGCGAAGGATCACGCGGAGTGGTAGGGCAGTCAGTTTGACGTAGGGGCGGCCCTTGTGGCCGCCCAAGTAAGAGCGCTGCCCTGAGATGGGCGGCCACA
>DATJYK010000444.1:0-84034 GCA_035578005.1 Terriglobia bacterium | reverse complement strand
GTCATTCCCGCGAAGGCGGGAATCCATTGCAGAAGTCCTTGGAAAGAGGGAAGTGGATTCCCGCCTTCGCGGGAATGACGCGGTTCGGGGGATTCCCGCCTTCGCGGGAATGGCTGCGCTCAATGGATTCCCGCCTTCGCGGGAATGACGGCGCCTCGGAGGGTTCCGCCCAAAGAATGACGCAAGTGCCGAGCGTTTGGTTCCGTCTGGCCGAGCCCCAGATCCTGCCTTTCACTCTGTTAACCAAATCCCTCCACCCGCGTTATATCGGCTGACAGATCAAATTATCCGGAGTGTGCTGCCAACGTCAGCGGCCGGAAAAGGTGGAAAAACGAGATGACGCAGAGACTAGAGACGAGAGACGAGAGACGAGAGACGGGAGAACGAGGCAAGAGGCAAGAGGCAAAAGGCAACGGGCAAGTGGGGAATGCCATTGCCTCTTGGCTATTGCCTATTGCCTGTCTTTGTGTACTGTTGGCCGCCACCCCGCGAACCGGCGTGGCATTTCAGAAACCCACTGCGGCTGCGGCGGCGGCGAATGCTCCCACGATCGAGCCTGACGAACAGCAAGTTGACCAGGACCGCGGCGCGCTCGATCGTTTTCTGGATTCGCATCCCGAAATCCAGCGGGACGTAATCAGTGACCCGAACAGAATCATCAGCGATCCGAATTTCATGCATGACCACCCCGCGCTTCAGGCTTTCCTTGATGCGCATCCGTTGGTGAAGGCTGATCCGCGCGCCTTTGTCAGCCCCGAGTTGTGGAGGTTTGAGAACCGCCGCTCAGATACAGAGGAGTTGCTGAGCTGGTTCATCCCATTCACCGTGTTCGTCTTCTGCCTCCTCGCGGTGCTCTGGGTGCTGCGGCTGGTGCTGGAGAATCGCCGTTGGAATAAGAGCTTCAAAATTCACGAAGAGGTGCACACCAAACTGATCGAAAAGTTTGCTTCAGGTCAGGACCTCACGGCTTACATGGGCTCTGACGCCGGCCGGCGCCTGCTGGAGTGGACTCCACCTTCCCTGGACGCCGGCCCTCGGGGAGTGCCCGCTGCCGCCGGCCGCATTCTGTGGTCGATTCAGGCGGGGTTGGTGTTGGGCCTGGTAGGGGTCGGGTTGCTTCTTATCCGCGACCGCGTCACGGACGCAGTTCAGCCCTTGCTGGTGTTCGGAACGCTCGGCGCGACGGTCGGCGCCGGGTTCATCATCTCGGCCTTCGTTTCCTACGCGCTCTCGAAGCACCTCGGGCTCATGGGTGAGGGAATCCAGAGCGAGCCGAGACCAAGAATTGATTCATTGACTCACTGATTCAATCAGTCAATGCGCCCTTGAGTGAATGGGGTCATTGAGTCAATTTGATGGCAGAATATGAGTATGTCCATCCGGGAAATCACAGTGACAGAGCTGGAAGGTTCGAAGGTCGAGGCGGAGGCGGCTGAGCAGACTTTCCACATGGATGAGCAGACCTTTCGCGCCTTCTATGAAAAGACCGCCCGCCCGCTGTGGTCGTATCTCTCCCGAGTCTCCGGCAACCACGCGGTGGCGGACGATCTGGTGCAGGAAAGCTACTACCGCTTTCTTCGAGCCGATCTGAATTCGAGCGACGCCGCCTACCAAAAGAACTATCTTTTCCGCATCGCCACCAATCTCGCGCGCGATCACTGGCGCAGCCTGCCTCACCGGGAGCGGCTGGAGAGTCCGCTTGAAGGCACGATCTCTGAGTCGGCCCGCAGTGACGACCGAACGGCCGAGCGCGTGCAGCAGCGGTCGGACCTGGCGCGGGCTCTCGCGCAGCTCAAACCGCGGGAGCGGGAGCTGCTGTGGCTGGCCTACGTGGAAGGTTCGAGTCACAAAGAGATCGCGGAAGTGGTAGGCTTAAGAAGTGGGAGCATCCGCCTGCTGTTGTTTCGGGCCCGCCACAAGCTGGCCGACGTGCTGCGCACGAGCGGATGTCAAGGTGCAAGCTAATTGGGGTGGGAGCTGGGAACGTGTGAAGATCGCTGGGAGCGCGGGCGTCTCGCCCGCCGACGATGCCCGAGGTGGTGAGGGAGAGATCCTAAGAGCGGGCGAGACGCCCGCGCTCCCAGCGATCCTTTAATGAAGTGAGTAAGTTATGAAGCTTGAACAATGTGATCGCGAACAAGCGGTGCTAGATGCTTTCACTTCCGGGCGTTGGGCTACGCCCTGGGGCGAGGAGATCCGGCAGCATGCAGCCTCGTGCGCCGTATGCTCGGAAGTGGTGCTGGTGGCGGAAGCCTTGCGCCATGAGGAGCAGTCGGCTGAGACTGAGGTTCGGCTGCCGAGCGCCGGTTTGGTTTGGTGGAAGGCGCAGTTGGCGGCGCGGCGGGCCGCAGAGCAACGGGCTGCACAGCCCATCGCATTGGTGGAACGTTTCGCGCAGGCGGTAGGCGCGCTGAGCGCCTTCGGGATCGGCGTTTGGCAGTGGCCACGCATTGCGGGTTGGCTGGGCGGGGCCAAGTTCGCGGCTCGGGTTCCGGCAACCTCTGCAAATGGGGCGGCAGGCGCTACGGGTGCTGCAGGCGCAGGGGATTGGACGCACCAGCTTCTGCAGGGCGTCAATCAGGTGTTTAGCCAGCCTTCCGGCTATCTCGTGCTGGTAAGCGCCGCGGCCTGCCTCAGCGTGATCGCGTTCGCGGCCTACGTGGTGTGGCGGGAAGAATAGGTTTCAGGTGTCAGGTGGTAGGTGTTAGGGACGGACGAACGAAGCCGGAATGTTATTGACGCACAATAGGTTAGGAATATATCTCAATAGGCTGGGGTTGGGCGGCGCAGCCGCGCAGCGAGAGACTGCCCGGTCGACCTCCGGAAGCCGAGAAATGCCAAATTGGCGGATGATCCCATCATGTTGTTGAAAACAAAGGAAAATGGTTTGGCGTGAGAATAGTGAGAATCCTGCCCGACAAAGTCAATCTCAGAATCAATTTGAATGCCAATCTGAATGCCAATCTGAACGAGAGTAGGGCGCATCGTGGATTTTTCCTGGTCTAAGGAACAGCAGGCTTTCCGCCAGTCGGTCATCAGTTTTGCCAAGAGCGAGCTCAACCACAACTTAATCGAGCATGACCGCGACTCGGAGTTTCCCCGCGAGGCGTGGAACAAGTGCGGCCAGTTCGGCATCCAAGGCCTGCCGGTGCCCAAGGAGTACGGCGGGCGCGGCGCCGACGTGCTGACGACGGTCTGCGGCCTCGAGGCGCTCGGTTACGCTTGCCAGGATAATGGGCTCATTTTCTCAATCAACGCCCACATGTGGACGGCGGAAATTCCGTTCCTCCAGTTCGGGACGGAGGAACAGAAGCGGCGCTACCTGCCGAAACTGGCGAGCGGCGAGTTTGTGGGTATTCAGGCCACCACGGAGCCTTCGTCGGGTTCAGATGCCTTCAGCATGCGGACGCGTGCCGTGAAGAAGGGCGACCGCTACGTCATCAACGGCTCGAAGACATTCATCACCAATGCTCCCGTGGCGGACGTGGTGATCGTGATGGCGAACGCCGACCCTGCCAAAGGCCCTGGCGGCATCACGGGTTTTATTGTCGATAAGGGAACTCCGGGTTTCACCATCAGCCGGAAGCTGCATAAGATGGGACTTCGCACATCGCCCATGGCAGAATTGGCGTTTCAGGACTTGGAGGTGCCCGAAGAAAACATTCTGGGACAACTCGGCAGCGGCCAGGCGATCTTCACGGTCTCGATGGAATGGGAGCGCATCTGCATCTTTGCCAGCCACGTGGGCGCCATGCAGCGCCTGCTCGAGGACTCCGCCAAGTACGCCACCAAACCCCAGTGCGGCGGCAGGCCCGTTGACCGCGACCCGGCCATTGCCGATAAGATCGCAGAGATGGATGTGCGCCTCGAAACCGCGCGCTTGGCCCTCTACAAGGCCGCCTGGCTTAAACAACAGGGCAAGCGCCCGTTGCGCGAGGCGGCCATTGCCAAACTTTCGGTAAGCCGGGCGTGCATTGAAACCTGTCTGGATGCCCTCCAGATTCGCGGCGGAGATGGGTATTTGACGGAGAATCAGATTGAGCGCCAGTTCCGTGATGCGATGTCAGGAACGCTCTATTCCGGCACTTCGGAGATTCAGAAGAGTATCATTGCTAGGTGGCATGGGCTGTAGAATCAGCCCTCAGCCTTCAGCGATCAGCCCTCAGCGGATAGGAAGTTGGAGGGCTGGCTGAAAGCTGGCGACTGAAGGCTGACGGCTGGAAGCTGACGGCTGAGGACTGGATGAGCGAAAACCCGGATTCGGTTCAACTCGCAGTGATCGGGGGCGGCCCGGGCGGTTACGCCGCTGCGTTCCTGGCCGCCGACCTTGGCATGAAGGTGGCGCTGATCGACGTCGAGGCCAACCCCGGAGGCGTCTGCCTTTACCGCGGGTGCATCCCCTCCAAGGCTCTGCTCCACGCCGCGCGCGTGCTAACGGAATCGCGGGAGGCGTCGCATTTCGGCATCCAGTTCCAACCGCCCCAGATTGACATCAACCGGCTCCGGGCCTGGAAAGAAGAGGTGGTCGGCAAGATGACCGGCGGCCTCGGCCAGCTCTCCCGGCAACGTAAGGTGGAGTACATTCGTGGGCGCGCGACGCTCGTGGACGCCAAGACAGTGAGCGTCGTCGGTCCGTCGGGCGAACGGCGGTTGACTTTCGAGCACGCCATCCTGGCCACGGGTTCATTTCCGGCAATGCTCCCTGGACTGCCGAAGAGCGATCGTATTCTTGACTCCACATCCGCGCTCGACATTGCCAGCGCTCCCAAAACGCTGCTGGTGGTGGGCGGGGGCTACATCGGTCTGGAACTTGGCACGGTGTACGCCGCGCTCGGGTCCGAGGTCTCGGTCGTTGAAATGCTGGACGGCCTGCTGCCCGGCGCCGATCGCGACTTGGTGCTACCCCTCGCGAAGCGGGTGGAGAAGATTTTCCACAAAATCATGCTCTCCACCAAGGTCGCCGAGATGAAAGAAGTGAAGGGCGGCCTCCGCGTGAAGTTTGAAGGATCGAATGCACCGGAGGGAGAGCAAGTCTACGAGAAAGTGCTGGTGTCTGTGGGACGCAAGCCGAACTCGGCCATTCCCGGCGTCGAGAGGACGCGCGTCGAGAAGGACGCCAAGGGTTTCATCAAGATTGACCCACAGCGGCGCACGGCAGAGCCGTCGCTTTTCGCCATCGGCGACGTGGCCGGTGAGCCTATGCTGGCGCACAAGGCTACGCACGAGGGCAGGACGGCCGTGGAAGTGATTCATGGCAAGAACGTGGTGTTCGATCCCCGTGCCATTCCCGCTGTGGTCTTTACCGATCCGGAAGTGGCCTGGTGCGGCCTGACCGAGACCCAAGCCGCCCAGGAGAACAGACCCGTGAAAGTGGCGCGCTTTCCCTGGGGAGCGTCGGGACGCGCCACTACCTTGGATCGCAACGACGGAGTGACCAAGCTGGTGATTGACCCTGAGTCGGAGCAGGTTCTGGGCGTGGGTGTCACCGGGGTCGGCGCCGGAGAACTGATTGCCGAGGGCGTGCTGGCGGTCGAGATGAGCGCGCTGGCCGCCGATGTGGCGTTGAGCGTCCACCCGCACCCTACGCTTTCCGAAACCGTCATGGGCGCCGCCGAGGTCTTTTACGGACAGGCCACCGACATCTATCGTCCCCTTAAGAAGTAGGCTACATATTAGCCTCTGATTGCGGAGCCGCGGCTGGTGCTTTAGGCCGTTGCTCCTCCACGCTGCCTCTCCGCTTGAGGCGGCCGGTTGCGGTTTGGGCGGCAGGTATGAGAGGATGGGACTCATCGATGCACGGCAAGGACGAATGACCTTCTCATGCACGCCCGCAATCAGAAATTCTCCCGCGCCCTCACTCTGAGCGCCGGTGTCTCGTTTTTTGCCGCCCTGGCCAGCGCCGGGATAGCGAGTGAGCCGGATTTCCATCCCGGGTTCAATCTCTTTTCGCTGCCTCAGGACGTGGAGGTAGGCCGAGCGAACGTGGCCATCGTGGTGAGGCAGGTGCCCGTCCTGCTCGACGACACGGTCACGCGTTATATCAATGAGCTAGGCCGACGTCTCGATGACTTCGCTCCCAACAACCAGCGCGACTACGTGTGGCAATTCACGGTGCTGAACAGCGGTGACGTGAATGCCTTTGCGCTGCCGGGCGGATATGTCTTTGTGAATCGCGCCACCATCGAAGCCGCCCAGAATGAGGCGCAGCTTGCAGGCGTTTTGGCTCACGAAGAGGGCCACGTGGTGATGCGCCACGGCACGCATCAGCTTTCGGAGACGATGCTGGCGGAAGCGCCGCTCGCGTTGCTGGGCAGCCTGGTGGGCCAAGAAGATTCCTTCGCCCGCAAGGTTGTGGAGTACGTCGGTGCCGGCGTCCTGGAAGGCGCGCTGCTGAAAAACTCGCGCAGCATGGAGACGCAAGCGGATTCGGTGGGCGCTTATATCCTCTATCGAGCGGGATACGATCCGCATGCCTTACCGCAGTTTTTCGAGATCATCAAGCAGGAATACCCGGCAGACTCTTACGGACCTCTGGGCTTTCTCTCTGACCATCCCGACCCCGGCAATCGGGCCAAGGCGGTGGACGATGAGATCCCTGAACTCGGTCCCGCCAAGGCCTGGACTACCGACGCGCCCGCGTTTCGGGACGTGAAGAGCCACCTACTTTCTCTTCCGCCGCCGCCCAAGCCGCAGCGCGAAGCCATGAGATAATTCCCGAAACTTTGCGGCGAACGGCACCTGACGGGCGATTGATGCGGCCGCTGGTCTGGACACTTAGGAACTGCGGACAAACACTTCACGCCCTTCGCCGAGGTCGTGCGCGGCCGGTGTAATGATGGTACGAGGGCCGACAGAAATCGTCTGGCCTTTGGTGAGAGCGCGCCGCACGTCGTCTTCGCATACGAAATCAACGGGCTTAGGCTTGGCGGGGGTTGAAGGGACACTCGAAGGGAGCGAATCGGACGCTGAGCTGGAGTTTGGACCCGGGGCTGTCTTCGATTCGGGCTGCGGTGAGGGGACAGCGCAGGAGCGGGTGAGTTTATTGGCAACCGGAGGCGCCGGCGCGGTTTTGCCCTGGGCCGTGAGGAAGCGATCGACGATGCGCGCAATCTCAGCGCGGTCAATCACAGATGATATCGGCCGCGTGACCGTGCCTGATGCTACAGGCACAGGAGCGGGAGCCGACACAAGAGAAGCGGCAGGACGGGAGGCGAGGGCTAACGTGTCACCCGAGGACCGCACCCGCGCTGTCGCAGGCGCCGCTGCCGCCGCATGATCGTGCTCTGCCGGGCGCCGCTCATAGGCCAGGCGTTTGATGTTAACGAGGTGCATCGGGGAAATGTTGTCCGAGGTGATGTTTCCTCCGGGCGTTCCGCATCCGAGCGACATCGATGGTGTAAGATTCGTCGTCCAGCCCACGGAGCCATGGGGCGCCGGCGTATTCACCACGAGACGGAAGGCGGGAAGCTCCAGGGCCATGGCGCGAATCACCTGGTCATCGCGCGCATGAAGCACCATGGTGTGGCCCATGCCTCCAAACTCAAGCAGACGACGGCAAACGTCGAGCCCCTCGTGCCAGTCAGCCACGGGATAGAAAGAGAGCACGGGAGAAAGCTTCTCGGCGGAGAGCGGATGTTCACGCCCGATTCCTTTCAGCGGCGCCACCAAAGCGCGAGTGCCCGGCGGCGCCGAAAATCCCGCTTCGCGCGCGATACGTTCCGGAGACTGCCCCACCATCTTGCCGTTGACGCGAAAATTCGGCAGGATCAGTACTCGCGCCACGGACTCGGCCTGCTCGGGAGTGAGGAAGAATCCGCCCTGGCGCTCGGTCTCAAGCCGCACCTGATCGGCCACGGCCTTATCGACGACCATGTGTTGCTCAGAAGAGCAGATGGTGCCCCAGTCGAACGACTTGCCGGTGAGGATATCGCCGGCGGCCTTTGGGACGTCGGCGGAACTATGAATATAAGCCGGCACGTTACCCGGACCCACGCCCAAGGCAGGCTTGCCCGAGCTATAAGCGGCTCGCACCAGGCCCGCGCCGCCCGTGGCCAGGATAATAGCGGTCTGGCGATGCCGCATCAATTCCTCTGTGGCCTCCATGGTGGGCAACGTCAGGCAGGCAATGCAGGCCTCAGGCGCACCCGCTTTCCGGGCGGCCTCAACCATCACGCGCGCGGTCTCGCTGATGCAACGCACCGCGTTCGGATGCGGACTCATGACGATGGTGTTGCGTCCTTTGAGGGCAATCAGCGCTTTGAAAATGGCAGTCGAAGTAGGATTCGTGACCGGGATAATGGCCGCCACCACTCCCGCGGGAACGGCCATCTCAACGATGCCGCGCCCCGGGTCTTCCCGGATAACGCCCACGGTCTTCAGGTCCCGGATGGCGCCGTAGACGTCGCGAGCGCTAAAGAGGTTCTTCTGGGTCTTGTCAGCGACCTTGCCGTAGGTGGTTTCCTCCACCGCCAGCCGCGCCAGAGGTTCGGCTTGGGCGCGCGCGGCTTCGGCGCACGCGCTCACGACAGCGTCAATCTCGGCTTGGCTGAAGCCAGCCAGCACCCGTTGTGCGCGAGCGGCTTTTTCCACCAAGCTCCGGGCTTCTTGGATAGACTCGAGATCTCGATCCATAAACGAGGGGTTAAGCACCAGGGGTCAAGCGCTAGGGATTCTCTGACGGAAACTCTAGAAATTGCCCGGGATTTTGAGACTGGAGCCGCTTGTCCACATGGGTCAACTGGCTTGAAGAGTTGCGTCGGCGGTGGAAGTGCAAGCCTGGTTGAGTCCCAAGATCCCGCGGATCAACGGCCCGGCGTCGGGCGACTTTCTCGTCGCAGCAATTGGCCAGACCTCTCGGCCCTAGTCCCTGGCCCCTGCTTTTATCCCACTGATCCCTGCTTGCCGCCCAAGCCGCCGCCTGGCAGTATTTTTTCGGCCTCGCTGTGGGGACGAGGTATCACGTGCACGCTCACCAATTCGCCCACGCGGCGCGCTGCTGCGGCTCCGGCGTCTGTGGCAGCTTTCACCGCGCCCACGTCTCCCCGCACCATGACGGTGACGAAGCCCGCGCCGATGTATTCTTTGCCGATCAAGGTTACATTCGCCGCCTTCACCATTGCGTCGGCGGCTTCAATCGCTCCGACGAGACCTTTCGTCTCGATCATGCCGAGCGCTTCCAACGTCATACGGCCTCCGTTCATCGTTACAGGCAGACCTAGAAAGCTAACACGACTGTACAGACCGTGCAAGGCGAGACGAATACCGGTAGTGGGTCAATTTGAGGTAGGGCGGCCCTTGTGGCCGCCCATTTTCAAGGTCGTGCTGTTACTTGGGCGGCCACAAGGGCCGCCCCTACCTCAAATTGACCCACTACCCAACGCGGACACCACAGGAGAAGGCGCAAGCGAATATGATGGTCCTGATTAGCGGTGTTCGAAATGCCACCGATGAGGATTCGCATTTTTGAGCATACCTATGAGCCTCGAGAAGCGTATCACACAGCTTTACTCCCAAATTGACGCAGATCGGAACGCATGTCTTGAGGCGTTTGCTGAGCTCAAGACGGAATTGAATGAAGGGCGCATCCGGGCCGCGGAGCCTGATTCCGATTCGCCTACCGGTTGGCGCGTGAATGCCTGGGTGAAGCAGGGCATTCTGCTTGGTTTCCGGCTGGGACGCATCGTCGACATGTCGCTCCGCGTGCCGGAGCCGAAGGGCGGGAACAGCGAAGAGTCCGCCGGCACAGAGGCTCCGGGTGATTCCGGGTTCCAGTTTCGTGACAAGCACACTTATCCGCTGCAGAAAATTCCGAGAGACCGCAACGTTCGCGTGGTTCCCGGAGGGTCGGCCATTCGCGACGGCTGTTACATCGGGCGCGGCGTCGTCTGCATGCCGCCGATGTACGTAAACGTCGGCGCTTATGTTGACGATGGTACGCTGATTGACTCCCACGCTCTGGTAGGCTCTTGCGCACAGGTCGGCAAGCGTTGCCATCTCTCCGCCGCAGCGCAGATTGGCGGTGTTCTCGAGCCCGTGGGAGCACTGCCAGTGATTGTTGAAGACGACGTGCTAGTGGGTGGAAATTGCGGCGTTTACGAGGGCACGGTCGTGGGTCAGGGTGCGGTGCTTGCGGCCGGCACAGTCCTGACCGGCTCGACTCCGGTTTATGACCTGGTCCTTGACACTGTTCATCGCCGCCAGGGCGACCAGCCATTAAAAATCCCGTCCGGTGCGGTGGTGGTGCCGGGAGCGCGTGCTGTGACGGCGGATCGCGGCCGCGAACTCGGCCTGTCACTCTACACTCCGGTCATCATCAAGTACCGTGACGAAAAGACCGACGTTGCCGTACGCCTGGAAGAACTTCTCCGGTAGGGCGTTCCGGCTCCGTGGTACAAGGGCCGCTCCTACGTCAAACTGACCCGCTACCGATTTTCTGAAAAGTGATTACAGTTTTGGAAGAGGAGCCTATAATCGGTGGATGGGAGAGAATGTTTTGCTTGCGACCGGCGCGAAGCGTGCCTTCTGACGCGCCCTAGGCCCACCGCCTCAGGTCTCCCGGTTGGGCCGAAAAGCAGACAATCCAAAGGGAGCAGCCTCCGGCAGGTGCGGCTTATCCGGTTCCATGGGCTGGCATTCGCAACGGCCAGCATGGCGCACGAGGAAGGATCCTTTTGTTCAGGAAGATTCTGATTGCCAACCGCGGTGAGATCGCGCTGCGCGTCATGCGCGCGTGCGGCGAGATGGATATTCGCACCGTCGCAGTGTACTCGGAGGTAGACCGCAAGGCGTTGCACGTGCGTTACTCGGATGAAGCTTTCGCCATCGGACCAGCGCCCTCGACCGACAGTTATCTCCGCATCGATCGCGTGCTGGATGCAGCCCGCGCCAGCGGCGCCGACGCGGTGCATCCCGGCTATGGATTTCTTTCGGAAAATCCCGCCTTTGCTCGAGCCGTGACTGACGCCGGCATCACCTTCATCGGACCTTCGCCGGAGGCGATGGAACTGCTGGGGTCGAAGACAGCGGCCCGCAGCCTGGTGGCGGCCGCAGGACTCCCGGTGGTGCCTGGCACGGGGCAGAATCCTGAAAGCCTTGAAGAAGTGCGACGTGCCGTGGAGAACATCGGTTTTCCGGTGATGCTGAAAGCAGCGGCCGGCGGTGGTGGCAAGGGCATTCGCCTGGTGCGCTCGGCGGGGCAGCTCGAATCAGCCTGGCGCGACGCGCGCTCCGAGGCGCAGAATGCCTTCGGTGACGGCACGGTCTACGTGGAAAAGCTCATTGAGCAGCCCCGGCATGTGGAAATTCAGGTGCTCGGCGATCGACACGGCAACCTGGTCTACCTGGGCGAGCGCGAGTGTTCGCTACAACGCCGTCATCAGAAGGTGATGGAGGAGTGCCCGTCTCCCGCGGTTGATGAAGCGTTGCGCCGGCGCATGGGCGAGTCGGCAGTGCACATTGCGAAACTCGCCGGCTACTACAACGCAGGCACAGTGGAGTTTCTCCTCGACGCCGACCGCAACTTCTACTTCCTAGAAGTAAACGCCCGCCTCCAAGTGGAGCACCCGGTAACGGAACTTGTGACGGGAATTGACTTGGTGAAAGAGCAAATCCGGGTGGCTGCCGGAGAGTCGCTCGGCCTGCGGCAGGAGGACGTGCAAATGCGCGGTGTGGCCATCGAGTGCCGCATATCCGCAGAAGACCCGGCACGGGAGTTTTTCCCGTCACCCGGGCTGATTACCGCGCTTCATGTGCCGACAGGGCCTGGCGTGCGGGACGATGGTGGCGTTTATGAAGGCTGGCGAGTGCCGCTGGAATACGATCCGCTGATGGCCAAATTGATCGTTTGGGGCCGCGACCGTCAGGAGGCCATCGCGCGGTTGCGTCGAGCGCTCACGGAGTACGAAGTCGCCGGCGTCGAGACTACCATTCCCTTCTTCCTTCGTGTGTTGCGTAATCCGGACTTCCTGGCCGGCTGGCTGGATACCGGTTTGGTGGGCCGTATCCTCTCCCAAGGGGCTGCAGCCGAATCGGTTGAAGCTAACTCCAACGATGGGGCTAAGACGGTGCAGCATCAGACGGGTGGGGCTTCCGCGCCAGATCCTGCTCATGCCGCGAGACTGGTGGCGGCCCTGGCCGCCAGCCTTGAAGTGAGTGGCAACGGCGCGTCCGAGGCCCATCCAGCCAGACTGCTGGGCGCGTCTCAAGGGAGCAGGTGGAAGACGGAAGGACGCGAGACCCTGCTGCGGCAGTGGCCGCGCGGGAGGCGCTGACCCGTGGCGGCCAAACTCAATGTCACGATAACTGCGACTGCCGGCGGCTTCGAACACGTTTTGGAATTGCGGGAAACAGCGAATGGCGAACAAGCAAACGAAATGCGCTACTGGCTGGATGGGGAGGAAACGGGTCAAGCGAACTGGGCTCGCTTGGGGCCGGGTCTGTACTCCATTCTAATAGGAGGCCGATCCTATGAGGCCCGTGTGAGCCGCACCACAAACTCGGCGCGAGCCCAGCATTACGACGTGCGGGTAGGGGTTGAGCATTACCAGGTGACCATCCGCGATCCGCGGGCGCGCCGCTCGGGTTCTGATTCCGACAGGTCGGCAGGTCCGCTGCAGATTACGGCGCCGATGCCGGGCAAGATTGTGAAGGTGATGGTTCGCGAAGGTGAAGAGGTCACAGCCGGTCAGGGCCTGCTGGTGATGGAGGCCATGAAGATGCAGAACGAGCTGCGCGCCCCGCGGGCGGGTTGCATCGAACGCATTCACACCACGGAAGGTGTTGGAGTGGAGACGGGTTCGCCGCTGCTGCAGCTCATGTAAATCGACGATTGAAGCGGGCGGATGAGGGCAGTTTATTTGAGGATGGAGCTGGAAAGCGTGCGAAACCGAGCGAGCGACCTCAGGCGCCGCAGCCGCCTGGCCCTAGCTCGGCGGGCGACATTTCTGGCTGCGGCCACGTTTTTGGCAGGATTGATGCTCAGCGCCTGCCGGGGACAGCGCGCGGGTCACCGCGAGGTGTGGGCTGAGGTCAACGGCCATCCGATCTATCGCGACGAAGTAGAGAGTTACTATCGCCGCCGGCTTGCAGACGGGCAGGAGGCAGTGAGCAGCGCACAGGCGCTCAGCCTGAAACTGAATTTGCTGAACGAGCTCATCGACAACGAATTGCTCCTGGAACGCGCCCGGAAGCTCGCCATCGTGGTTCCGGAGGCGGAGGTCGATCATGAAATTGGCAACCTGAGCAGCCCGTACTCGCCCGCTGACTTTCAAAAGAAGCTGAGTGACGAGGGCCTGACGCTGGCAACTCTGCGCGAGCAGGTGAGGCAGAATCTGTTAATTGAAAAGCTGCTCCAGCGCGAGGTCGTCGGACGTCTAACCATATCAGAGGCTGACGTGCAGACCTACTATCGCGACCATGCGAGCCAGTTTCGCGTGCCCGAAACTCGCTATCACCTGGCTCAGATCCTGGTGACCCTGGGCCGTGACCCGTCGCTGCACAACCCGAAGCAGAGTGACGCCGTGGGCCGTGAGGCCGCCGAGCGCAAAGTCCGGATGATCGAGCAGTTGCTGCGCTCGGGCCAGGATTTCGCCAAGCTGGCAACTGAGTATTCCGAGGATCCGGCCACCGTCTCGGGCGGCGGAGACATGGGATTTGTACCCGCGTCCTCAATCGCCTCCGATCCGCAGTTACGTCTGACGGTAAACGCAATGCGTGTAGGTCAACTTTCGGGAATCGTGCGCGATGAAAAGGGCGATTATCACATTCTGAAGCTCCTCGGCCGCGAGGAAGCCGGACAACGTCCGCTTTCCGATCCAGCGGTTCAGAAAATCGTCCGCGACACCCTGACCGCGGAGCGCGAACAAGTCCTCAAGGCTGCCTACCTGGAAGACTTGCGCAATCACGCCAAAGTGGTTGACGAACTGGGGAGTCGCATTGTGGAGGCCGCCGGCAACCCGCGTCTTTGAAGCCGGCCGGAGAGCCGCAACTGCGCCCTTGCGTTGGGACAGGCGCAGCGCAGATTTCGCTTGCGCATAGCACACTATGTTATATTCATTGAGTAAACGATGTGAGCGTAATGAGTGCATCTCCTTGCTGAAGATTGGGATGGAACGCTATAGCGGTTTGAAATGCCTTGACCGGGTGTGACGCTTGGTCAAGAATACAATAATCCTTGATATTTGTGGAGTTTATGAGTGGGAGTTAACTTCAGGTCTGTTTTTAGCATGTTTTCGTCCGATCTGGCGATCGACCTCGGCACCGCCAACACCCTTGTCTACGCCCGAGGCAAAGGCATCGTGGTGAACGAGCCTTCCATTGTGGCGATCAACAAAGTAAACGGGGAGGTGGAAGCAGTCGGGCGCGAAGCCAAGGAGATGTTGGGCCGCACACCGGGAAATATCGTTGCCATTCGGCCCTTGAAGGACGGCGTCATCGCCGATTTCAAGGTGACCGAGAAAATGTTGAACTATTTCATTCACAAGGCCCACAACCGTAAGGTGTTTGTCCACCCGCGCATCGTCATCGGCGTGCCTTCGGAGATCACTCAGGTGGAAAAGCGCGCCGTTCAGGACTCGGCAATGCGCGCCAAGGCCAGCGAGGTATTTTTGGTTGAGCAGGCGATGATGGCGGCCATCGGCGCGGGTCTCCCCATTACCGAACCTTCGGGCTCCATGATCGTGGATATCGGCGGCGGCACCACAGATATTGCTGTGATCTCGCTCTCAGGCATCGTTTACAGCCGCTCGGTTCGTGTGGCAGGAAACGAAATGGACGAAGCGGTAACAGCCTATCTGAAACGGCGTTACAATTTGCTGATCGGTGAGCGCACGGCGGAGCAGATCAAGATGGAACTCGGCTCGGCCTATCCGCTGGAGAAGCCGCTTTCGATGGAGATCAAAGGACGGCATCTGCTCGAGGGTATCCCGAAGACCACCACCATCGACGATGGCGAGATTCGCGACTCCCTGGCGGAGTGCGTCGCGACCATCATCAACGCTATCCGTGTGGCTCTCGAGCGGACTCCACCGGAGCTCTCCGCAGACATCTCAGACCGCGGCATTTTGCTGACGGGTGGAGGAGCGCTACTGAAGAATCTTGATAAGCGCATCCGGGAGGAGACCGGCTTGCCGGTGTCTATCGCCGAGGACCCGCTGGCCTCCGTCGTGCTCGGCACCGGACGCATGCTGACCGACTTCAACCTGCTGAGGAGAGTCGCCATTGAGTAACTTCGCCAGCCAGGGAAGCCGGATGTACGTTCGGGGTGCAAAAATAGACCGTGCGAGCGTACTCGAGATCAGGTCGCCCGAATCGTCGCGTCCGGTAGCGCCGCGGACTCCCGAAGCGCCGCAGGTGGTGCAGGCCTTTATCCACCGCCACCGTCCCTTCTTCGTTTTGGCGGGCGTGCTGCTCGCGCAACTGATGCTCCTTTCGGCTCAGATCACCCGCGACCGCAACCTACCCCTGGCTAAGGTCTGGGCCGAAGCGGCGCTCGCGCCCTTTGAACGCTCGTTGAGGGGTCTTGCCGATGTAACCGGCGGACTTTGGGATAGCGTTCGTGACGTGACCAGCGCCGAGCGGCAGAACGGCGAGCTTCGCGCCCAGTTGGCTGCCAGCGCGAATCGAATTCGGGAACTCTCTGAGCAGTCTGCCGAGAATGAGCGCCTGCGAACGCTGTTGGATTACAAGGCTCGCGCTCCTTACTCCACCGTGGCAGCCGAAGTGATTGGATCGAGTCCCGGCGAAGCATCGAGTACGGTGCTGATCGACCGGGGCGCCGACTCCCACTTCACCGCCGACCTCGCGGTGATTACGCCTGACGGCGCCGCTGGCAAAATCGTCGCGGTATACCCCCACACTGCCCAGGTGCTCCTCCTCAGCGATCCGGCGGCCGGCGCAGGGGGTATGCTCGAGAAGAGCCAGGCCCAGGGCGTGCTGAAAGGAACAGGCCGCGGCTTGTGCCGGCTCGATTACTTGATGAATGGAGAATCCGTTTCTGCAGGGGACCTCGTGGTAACATCCGGCCTGGATCAGGTCTTCCCCAAAGGACTACCCCTTGGACGGGTGGTGAAGGTGACCGACGGAAATATTTATAAGAACATTGTGGTGGAACCTGCGGTGGCACTCGACCGGCTGGAAGAGGTCTTGGTGGTGCTTCCAAAGGCCTCCACGCCGGAGGTCGCGAGAACCAGGAACCCGTGATTCGTGACTTAGCGATCGAGAAGATGCGGGCAGGCTAAGGGACTAAGGAGAATACGATCGAGCTGCAGAGTTTTTCAATCGTCAACAGACATGCCTGCGTCAGCCGAGCGTCCCATCAATGTCCACCGGGTTCACTGGGTCACACTTTGGTTAACGGCTTTTCTAGCGCTGGTTCTCCAAACTTTCCTGCCCGTTATTCTGCCCTTGTCGCGCTTGTTCGATCTTCCTTTGCTGGTGGTGATTTATTTTTCAGTGATGCGGCGCAGCAAAGTATTTGGAACGTTCTTTGGCACCATCTTGGGTCTGGCTGAGGACGCCCTCAGTCACGGTTTTCTGGGCATTTTCGGAATTGTCAAGGCGCTCGTGGGATATTTTGGAGCTTGGGCAAGCGTCCAGTTTGATCTTGAAGAATTTCTGGGCCGATTGGCGTTGACGGCCGTTCTGGTGCTCTTTCACAACGTGACGCTCGCGGGTCTTCGGCACATCCTAGTTGAATCTCCGCTGACGTTCCAACCCCTGGACCTCGCGAGCGTGGTTCTTCTCAACTCAGCGCTCGCCGTGGTTTTGTTCCAGTTGCTCGACCGCTTCCGGAGGCCAGCCTGACCAGCGTTTTCTTGTGGCTTGACGCCGCGGGCTGTGGCTGCGATAAGGTGAACGAGTCTGCCCGCAGCTTGAGCGCGGCGCGAGTTGGTTTAGCATCATGACTTCTGCCTTTAGTCTGGCCCTGGTGGCCCACATAGCCGGTATCGTGTTATGGGTGGGCGGCCTTCTGGCTGCATGCCACCTCCTATCTGGTCGTGAGCGCGAGACGGCGATCGAGGTTCAAGGCTCGCTCGCGCGAAGGGCCAGAGAACTCCTGAAGGCGTTGGCTCATCCGGGCGCAGCCATTACCGTAGCAGCCAGCATCGCGCTTTTGCTGAGCAAACCGACAGATTTGCAGCAGGTTTGGCTTCACATCAAGCTCACGTTGGTCGTGATTCTGATTGCAGCAGATTTGCTGCTGACGGTCGGTGTGCATGGGTTGGTGAGCCGAGGCACCGCGATCTCGGCGGGCCGACTGAGGCTGACTCGTGGAGTGATCGTTTTGCTGTTCCTGGCCATTGTCTTTCTGGCAGTGGTGAAGCCTTAGCGGCGCGCCTGCAGCACCAGCCTGGCAGGTCTCCGGCAACAGCGCATTCCGCTCTTGATCAGGAGGTTGTGTTGACGAAGATTACGATTCGAAATAACGGCCCGGTGCGTATCGAGGGTGCTCCAGGTGACTTTGTTATCTGCGACGCTGAGGGCAACACGTTTGATCTCGCCGGTCGCACGGCGATTAGCCTCTGCCGCTGTGGACACTCTGCGGATAAGCCTTTCTGCGACGGGCAGCACAAGCAATGCGCCTTTCAATCGGAGGTGAAGGCTCGCGCACTTCCTCCTCCCGTAGTTCCGGTTGCGGCGCCATTAGCGCCGGGCACGCCAGAGGCGCCCAAGGCCTAGGCAGCTGGCGATTATCGATGCGCCGAGGCAAAACCAAACGGCGCTCCTCGGCCGCTGCCCAAGCTCTGGTGAGCCTTCGTTGCGGCTAAATCTTGAACGACCATTGCTTCACCGCTTCGGGTTGCACCCATTTCTGAATGCCGTGCACTTGATTATGCGTCCAGTAGTGCGCCCAATCGATTTTTTCCGGCGCCCAAGGAAGGCGCTCCCGGTCTTGCGGAGCGATCAGGTTATACGCGGCGCGAATGTTTTCGCACTCGAAGATGAACCGGTTGTGCAGCACGAACGGAAGGTAATATTCCAGGGTTTGCTCGCGGAAGTTCGACTGCAAACCCAGCGTGCGGAGCGACGCCGTCCAGCCGGACAAGGCATCGTGGCCGGGAAGCCGAAGGGTGCGGAGCAAACCACGCATCCCGCTGATGAGGCTTTGCAGCCGCGCAATGCGTTTTTTCTGGCGCTCGCGCCGCGCGCGCGCTTCGGCAGCGGAAAGGAAGCGAAGCTGGCCGCGGCGGGGCCCGGCGGACGCGAGCCGCTGGATGAACGGCGCCTTCCGTGACTTCCCGCCGTTTTGCGTGAGTTTCCGCGCCTCGGAGCGAAGCAGCCGCGCGAGCTGCTCCAGGTGAATGGGATTCACTTCGGCGCTGGCGAGCTGATACACCGGCTGATGCTGATTGTGAAGCAGCAGGGCGCTCGCCACCAGAATCGCCGCCGCCACCTCATCGACAGGAACAACTTCGAGCGGCGCGTCCCGGCGCATCGGCCATTCCTTCATTCCGCTCAGGGCCATCAGGACCAGCGGCGCCGCGGTGCGGCCGCCTTCGATCCAGCCCGGAAATGGGAAGGCAAGGGCGCTTTCGATAATGGCCGGGCGAACGATGGTCCAGGGAACGTCCGCCGTGGCAGCCAGAAGTTGCTCACCCAAACTCTTCGAGTATGTGTAGGTGTTCACCCAACCCCAGTGCCCGGCTCTTTGGCGGCCAAGCGTAGTGAGCTCCCGTGCCAGTTCTCGCGGGCGCCGCTTCGAGATTTCAGTCAGGTCGCCGTTCACGCCTGCAGCCCGGTAGATTTCAGCCACGCGCGCGCGGCAGTAGCGGAGTTCGTCGGCAGCCTGGAAGCTCTCGTCATCCGGCCCCTGGCGATGGGGGTAAAAACCCAGAATGGGTTCCGTTTCTTCAATGAGTCCGTCCGCTTCGCCGCACACGAAGCAAGTGGAAACGTGCAGGAGCTTGGCGCCGAGACGCCGCGCGAGCTCGATCAAGTGTTCGACGCCGTCGACGTTCGAGCTGAGCGAGTCATCGAGCGGCGGAAAGAAGTCGACGCGGCCCGCGCAGTTGATGATCAGCGAGACGCGGCCCGCCAGCCGTTCCACCTCAGCCGGCGCCAGACCCAGCGAGGGCATGGCCACGTCTCCGGGCCATATGCTGATCCTGTCTGCCAAACGCGAGCCCGTTTCCCGGCTGTTCCGGTTTGCCTTCTCGAGCACGGGCTTCAAAGCCGGCGAACCCAGCACCTCGCGCTCGAACCGTTCCTTGGCGCCGAGACTTTGGCTTCCTCGCATCAGCACGTGCAGGTGCTTGAAGTCCGGATAACGGTCGATCAGCAAGCCCAGCACGACCTTGCCCAGGAAGCCGCTGCTGCCGGTGAGCAGGATCTCGTTCTCGCGGAATGTTTGAACCCCATCGATCATTATAGGCTAGTATAGTACGCTACTTACGACACGGCTCTTGTCGCTGAAAAACCGGCGCGAGCTTTGCAAGGTAGGCCATCGCGACCGGCTCATGGCTGACGGCCGTTTCGGGGTTATCGTTCCGCGCTCAGCGCTCGAACGCGGCTCTGCTGGTATGTATACACGATGCGATGAATCACGGTGAGCTGCGAGAACACGGTAATCACCCAGAGCACCGGTGCCATCCGGTCTGTGAAGGCGCCGATGATAATCAGCACGATGCGCTCGGGGCGCTCGAGAAACCCCACCTTGCATTTAGGAATCAGGTTTTCGGCGCGGGCGCGTGTGTAGCTCGTCATCACTGCGCCGATCATGGCCACGGCCACCAGAGTCACATACCAGAAGCGCGCGATGCGTCCGTAGTAGACGATCAGACCTACGAGCAGCAGTAGGTCTGAATAACGGTCGATGACCGAATCAAAGAATCCACCAAACGGCGTCACGCGCTCAGTGACCCGCGCCACGGGGCCATCGGTAAGGTCAAAGATGGCGGCCAGCACCACGACGGCTCCCGCCCAGCGGAAGTAGCCATAGGCGAAGAGATAGGCCGCGAGTACGTTGATGCCGAAGCCTACCGCGGTGAGAACGTTGGGATTGATGCCGGCGGCGGCGAAAAACTTTACAATCTTCGCCCACAGGTAGCGCCCGCCTTGTCCGATGCGATAGGTAATCATCGAGGTTTTAAACTGAGTTCGGTTTGCGCCGACGCCGAAATTATTCCGTGGCAAAGCCCAACAGCCGGACGGACGTGACCTCACGCCGACTTACAAACATCCCTCCCGGGGCGCCTTCCACCAACCTAGCCTAGAGCGCCGGAGACCTTTGTGTACGCTTTTTTGGTGGCGTCCACGGCTTCGGTAATCCGGTCCGTGCCTCTCTCGATCACGTCGGTGGTTCGCTCGACCGCATCTTCAACCGCTCTGGAGGCTTGTTCAAAGCCCCGGCGGGCCTGTTTCACACCCCTTCGCGACTGGTCAGCAATCCATTCCCGTGTCTCTTCGCCCGACTGCGGGGCCAGCAGGAGGGCCGTGGCCGCTCCCACCGCGAAGCCAATCAGAAAAGCCAACCCGACTTTGGGTTTCATTGTACCCTCCTCTTCCTACTCCATCCTGATCATAGCCTAACCGGCGCTAAGGGTGCGAGCCGGGAGTTTGCGCTACGGGCCCGCTCCCAAGATTAGTTTCTGTACTCGCCAATTCAACAGTTCGGCCACGTAGAGTTCGTTTTCAGACGGGCAAGCGATCTCGTGGATCCAGCCGAACTGCTTGAGTTGCTTGCCGGACTCTCCAAGCACGCCCAAGACCTTCCCATCCAGTGTCAGCTTGTAGATGCGGCCCGGAAAGGCGTCGGAGCTGAACAGCACCTGATTGGGCCCCGGTGTGATGCAGAGCGCCCAGGGCGCGCCGGGCGCCATCGTGCCCGTCGCCGCTGTCGGCTTGGGGCCGATCGCGGGACGCGCGTTCGGATCAACGGGCACGTCAATGGTGATCTGCCTGAGAAACTTGCCCTCGCCGTCAAATACCTGAATGCGGCGGTTTCCGCGGTCGGCCACGTAGACGCGGCCCTGCGCGTCCACCGCAATGCTGTGCGGCGTGTTGAACTGTCCGGGCGCGCCGCCGGGCTCGCCCCACGATTTCAGCCAGTTGCCCGCCTTATCGACTTTGGCCACGCGCGAATTAATGTAACCGTCGCTGATATACGTATTCCCCTCCGCATCCCAGGCCATGTCGGTGACTTGCCGGAACATGCCGTCCACCGGAGGCAGCGGCGGCTTAGGATGGCGCAGCGGCTCGGTTCCCTCGTCCGAGGCTTCTTGCTTGCGCCCAAACACCATCAGCACGCGGCCTTCGGGGTTGAACTTGATCACCATGTCTGAGCCCTTGTCTGCCACCCAGATGTTGTCATCCCGGTCGACCTTCACCGAGTGCGCGAACGACCAGGCATAGAGGTTGTGGCCAATCTCGCGAACGAACTGGCCATCAGCGTCGAACTCCAGCAGTTGCGCCGCGGCCGCGCCATAAGCGGGCCCGGTGGTGTTGCCGCGCGAGAAGACGAAGACGTGTCCCTTGGAGTTGACCGCGACGCCTGCAACCTCGCCAAAATAAATATTCGGTGGAAGTTTCAGAAAATCCGGAACAGATTGATAAGGAATCTTCGGCGGCTGTTGAGCCCAAAGCGAAGGGCACAGCAAGAAGAGCAGAAAGACTATCGAGCCTCGCATCGTCGCCTCCTCGAAACGTCCTCAGTCTAGCCCAAACCAGGAGGCTGCGGAAAAACTTGTCCAGCTTGTCATTCCGAGGAGCCGTGGGCGACGAGGAATCTCGCATTGTGCTTCTTTTCAGAGCGAGATTTCTCGCGCAGTTCACCCTGAGCTCCTTCGCTGCGCTCAGGACCGGTCGCAGCGAACGGGCTTGAAATGACAGGGCTCCGAAGGCCTTTTCCGCAGCCTGCCAGGTTTGCCCGCGACGGACCAGCCACTTTACAAAACGCGCCTTTCAGCCCCTCAAAACGGCGACTTTGTGTAGATTTTACCGACTTAGGCAACACCGATTCCAAAGGACTTCTTGGCTTTGTGTAAATTTTACACAAAGCCACCAAGCTGTTGATTCCACATAACTTCTTGGCTTTGGCACGAACCCAAAATTGCGTAACGTGCTGATTCTAAATAACCTCTTGGCTTTGGGGGGTAGGGGGGGTGGGGGGGTGTAGGGGGGTGGAGGGGAGGTGGGCCCTGGGTAACCAGTTGTATAACCCGCTGTGCCTTTCCTCCACCGTTCCATCGCCACCATAACCTGTTGAGGTCGCCCATTTCACAGCCCCCATAACATCTCCGCAATGCCCGCAATGCCCGCCCCAACTGGCGAACCCTTCCAGCCCCCTCGAACAGCATCGCCTTCGGCCGCGTCCCCGGCCACCTTGATCCTGTCCCGCCCCATTCTGATTCACCTTCCCACCCTATCACAGACGGGTCAGGCTGTCAAGTCATGACGGTTTTATATGTAGGCTAGTTTACGGACGTTTTTGCGCGAAACCGTTCACCGCCGGCTGGCGGGCGCATCCGGAACAACGCCCCCCAAAATGATCTAGGGGTGGGGTTTGCCCTACCCGTGGGGACGGCGAGCCGTTTCCTGGAGTTTGTACATTCAGGAACTGCCAAATAGGGCAATTGCGGATCGCAGCGTCCTAAGAGGGCGCCGGCCCCTTACAAAAGCGCTTAGTGAATTTGCGGCATCAATACGGGGCCGCTCTTGCAGTCTTCGCTCACCACATCAACCAAGAGCTCCACATTACGTGCGATGAAGCTATTGCGGAGTGCGAGAAGCTGTTTGCCACCCGCTTCACAGTAAGCGCGCGCTGGCCCGCCAGCCAGCTTCGAACGGTCTCCCTGTTCAAAGCCGTCCAGGCATTCCTCGACATGCTGGAACAAGCGCTCGTTGCTTTCTTTCGTCAGGGACTGCAGTGCCTTGCCGTACTCTTCGGCGCCTTGCAGCCCTCGCGCGAGCCGGGTCACGGTAGTAAATTCATCCCAAGCGTACTCCAACTGGTACGTAAGCCCCTGATGGTGAATCCACGGGCGAACCGTGGGTGTTAGTAGGCGATAGAACTCGTTTAAGCGAAGGTCCAGAAAATCGTAGTCGGGCCGCGTCAGGTCCCCGCGCAGGCGCCCCTCGGTTCTTAGAGCGTCACGGATCGGAGTGCCTCCGTAGGGCAGCATTCGGGAGAACGTCGCTGCAGCGCGCCCGTCGCCGGTGATGTTCTTCAAAAAGGCCAAGTTCTCCCGGACGGATTCGAAGGTGCTCGACGGATCAAAGAGCATGAACCCATAGGAAACGTTCAATTCAAGCTCTTTCAGGGTTCGAACCGCCGCCAGGTTCTCCTCCACAGACATCTGTTTGTTCAGCACTCTGAGTCCCTGTTCAGTACCAGACTCAAGACCCATGTACACAAGGAAGAGACCGGCATCGCGCAGCTTTCGGAACAATTCGGACTCCACATATTCAGCGCGGCAACTGATCTTCCAGATCATGCGATCGACTAATCCCGCGTCGTACATGCGCTCCACCAACTCGTCCGCCCAGCGCCGCCCGGCCAAGCCCCAAAGGGGAAAGTCGTCGTCCTGGAAAAGGATGACGCGAACACCGAGATGCTGGAGCAGGTACAGCATCTCTTCGACAACTTTCACGGGCTTGCGCACCCGAACAACTTTGCCGGGCGCATTCCGGTAAAAGGTGTGGATTGAGCAGAACGAACACCGACGTGCGCAGCCGCGGCTCGCCAGCAGCGGCAATGTAGGAAACCCGCCGATCTGCTCAGGTTCGAAGGGGCGGTACGGGTAGGGGAGAGAATCAAGATCCTGTACGAGAGGCCGCGGCTCGCTTTCTGCGACTTGACCGTCCTTGAGGAAGGCCAGCCCGGGGGTCTCGCGCCAATCTCTGTTGCTGAGAAGACGATCGACGAGATCGACGAGGGTGTGCTCGCCTTCGAATCGCACGACACTGTCCAACTCAGGGAAGTGCTTTAGCGCCTCGTCGTGACACAGGCTAGGGAAATGCCCGCCAATTGTAAAGTGTGAGGTGATTCCGGCATCCCGCAACCGGCTGGCAACTCTTCGAAACTGGGGTAAGAAAGCCTGGAAGATAAGAGAAAAGCCGACCACGAGAGGCTGCCGCGATACAAGCCGCTCTGCAATTTTTTCCGGCCCATCGCGAACATCAATCATCTGGACGGTGTGCCCCCGCTGCTGTAGCACGGCAGACAAATACCCCATCCCGAGATTGCCCTGATCTTGATAGCCGATCAGGGCTATCTCCGCTGTCCCGCCAGGCCTCACCGGCGGGTCGACAGACGACCCGCTTTGCGCACCAGGGAGCATGCTACCCCCGTTTTTGCTCGACCCCGCGAAGTATGCTGGCAACCTTTGCCGCACCCTCGGCAATAGCTCGGTGCGCGTTGGCCATCGTTTCAAGCCCAACGGCCAGCACTTCGCTCCGGAGTTCCTGCTCAACTTCTTGCAGAACGAACTGCATGTCGATCCAGTCACCTATCGGTCTAGGCACAAACCGCAAAAAATCCGGCAATTCACGCTCGGCTGCCATGTCTATCTCCTCTCGGCGTACGGTAAAGTATGTAGCACTGCAATACTAGACCTTAAGAAATACGAAGACAAGAGAGAAATATAAGAAGGTAAAAGGGTTATCGAGTGGCTATTGCACAAATTGACCTCATCCGAGCCACATAGCCGCGCCGGGCGACGCAGGCGAGACGCTGTTCGAACAGCGAGGCCTCTACTCCCTATTCCCGAGCCATGTTGACAGAGCAGAAGCGGCACGATGCAGGTCGAGTTCTCCATTCGAGGCCCAAGCAACGAAACCGTCGGGCCGCACGAAGAGAGTCGTCAAATCGGAACTCTCCTTCAGTCTGGTGGCTATGACGCTAAGCCGGTCGCGCCAGCGCGCGCCCAACGTGGAGATCCGCGCGTCACCCCCAAAGTTAAATAGAAGGGCGTGTCCGTCACGGCAGAACTCGCCGAGCCTTCTGCCGTCTTCGAATTCAAGATCGGGCGCACTCTGTCCGATTAAGGGATGATCGCCGGGTAGATCGTAGCGTTGCCATACCCCGGAGATTCTCTTCGCAAGGGATGTTGCTCCACCAGGCCCTCCCATGATGTCCGCAATAATCGGCGCGAGAGTAAGTCCACGACGCTTGGGACTCATCAATGTAACCTGTGCTCTGGTCCATTTGAGGGTCCAAGCGCCGATAGGGTGACGCTCGGTCGTGTAGGTGTCAAGAAGCGTCTCGGGGGCCCATCCCTTCACCGTCGCGGCGAGCTTCCACCCCAGATTGAATGCGTCTCCAAGACCAAGATTAAGGCCCTGACCGCCAATGGGTGCATGAACATGGGCAGCGTCTCCCGCCAACAGAACTCGTCCAAGCCGATAGGTGCTGGCCTGACGGGCGTTGTCGGTCCACCGCGTGGCCGCGTAAACGGCGGTAAGGATTAAGTCAGTCCCGGAGACCTTCCTCAAGCTTGTTTGCAGCTCTTCCAGGGTGATGGGAGCGTCCCGGTCTTCAGGTGGACCGTCGAATTCCACTGTCAGAATTCTGCCTGGCATGGGACCGTTTACATATGTTCCGTGGACCGTGCGCTTCCAGCCGTGAGAAAGCTTCTGGGGATCGGCAATTTCGACCATTGCGGCGTAGCCGCTAATCTCAGAATCGGTTCCGGGAAACTCAAAACCGGCGAGTTTCCTGACCGCGCTTCGCCCGCCGTCACAGCCAACAAGCCACCCCGAGCGAACCGTGGTCCCGCCGGCATGAACCGTAACACCGCCGCGGTCTGCTGAGAAATCGCTGACGCCCGCTCCGAACCGAATCTCGACCTGCAATTGCGCGGCGCGCTCGCTGAGCAAAGTTTCGAGATTCTGCTGGGAAATGGCGCCGCCGGCGGCCGCGGGACCTCGCCCAGCGAATTCGGGGTCATTATAGTCAACAGCATTTGCGTCCAAGGTCATCCCGAGATAGCCGGCAAGCCCGGGTGGGCTTTTGGTGAGATTCGGGGCGCCGCCGGACGCCACGAACCAAGCGGCGCCCCGTACGGCGGCCTCGAGTCCTTTGCCAGCGGCTGATGCGTCGGTCCACCAGAGCGCTCCCTTCTTCACGGCAGGAAGCAGGCCACGCCTATAAAAAATCTCCATTGAAGGGATGTTGAGGGCCCGGCCTCCAATCGCACCAGCCTTGATGGGGAGATTCGGATCTGCGAGCTTTTCAAGCACCAACACCGAGACGCCGGCAAGCCTTAGCTCACACGCGAGGAGCAGGCCGACGGGTCCTGCGCCTGCAATCACCACGTCGTACGGCATAGCGCCTCGCTGCCGGGAACAGGGCTCGCAATCACGTCAGCAAATCGGGAAGCTTTCATCGAGCCGCTTTCCTGTAATTCTGATGTTGGGAGTCAGGAGCCCACCGGTATCCGAACCAGCTCACCATATCTTGAGCACTTTCGATCTGCGGGCATTCGGGTATACCTAATGCGGCCCATTTTCGCAGAGCTCGGTCCGTGGAGGGCAGAAATCCCAAAGTGTCCTTTATAACCAACTGGGTGCGTTTGCGCGCATTGTGCCCGAGCTGTCGGCGACTCGGAAGGTACTTTCCGTGCAGCCGCCGTCCGGCAAGCGCCTGGTATATGGCCCGAGGAAACATCGCGGCTTACGCGCGCAACGGCGCCGAAGCTGCACTACGCATTTCGGCGCGAGGCGAAGGCTACCACGAACGCTCACCCCGCACGGCTGAGGCCGTACCCTTTCACGCTCGGGTCGAACGGTCGTGAGAGCTACAGGCTAATTGGACGCCCGCTCCGTGGAGGAGACGAAACTCCTGGCGTGGGCGAGTTCGGGACGAGTGGAGTTCTCTCCGTTGCCGGTGGATTTCAGCAGCGCCGTGTAGTAGGACGCCGCCTTCGGCTTGTCGCCGGCGGCTTCTGCCGCCCGGCCGGCGTTGTAGAGGCCGTTCAGCCGGTTGGGGCTGAGCTTCAGCGCCACGGCGTACTCGGCCAAGGCCCGATCGGGCTGGCCGAACTCCAGCAGCATATCGGCGTACATTTCACGTGCAGGGATATCGACCTCAGCCTGGCCCACCTTGTCCTGCAGGTCTGCGGCGGTTCCCATGTTCTTCAGCGCCTCGTCGCGCTTGCCTTCGGCGAATGCGATCCAAGCCAGCATCTCGCCGCGATCGATCTTCGCGCCGGTGCCCTCGGCCTTGTAGGCGTCTTTGCCTTTCCGGAGCTCGGCCATTAACTCGTCGTAGCGCGCGAGGTCGGCCCGCGCCTGCTCCGGCTGGCGCAGGCGTCCGTGAGCCAGCGCTCGCGCCCAGTACACCAGGGTGGACACCTCGGGCGGCGATCCGGCGACAGGTTCCATGGCCGCCGCCGATTCCCAGTTGCGCATCTCGAGCGCGTAGAAAATGGGCAGTTTCATGCGATAGTACGGTACCATTCCATCCATGTAGGCAGAGCCCATGCCCGGCATCGATGCGATTGTGGTCAACGGCGCTGAGATCTGATCGAGCACCGCTTTGGCGCGAGCGTCCTGGCCGCTTTGCAGATAGGCATAAAGCAGGAAGTCGTAGGAGTGCGGCTCATCCATGATGCCGCTCTCGCCGCGCGCCTCCGCGGCCTGCGAGGCTGCGATGGAGCCGAGTTGGGAGGCAATGTCCTGCGGCCACAGGCCCAGGCGCGCATAGATGTGCCCCGGCATGTGGAATGCGTGCGGGCCCGACTGCGCGATCTCGCCATAGTGGTCGGCGGCGGCCAACCCGTCCGGGGCCATCCTCGGGTTGTCGCAAGAGTGGATGATGTAGTGCACCACGCCGGGATGATCGGGATACTTTGCGAAGAACGGCGCCAGCACGGCCATCGCCTGGCGCTCCGCCGAGAGGCTCGTGTCGTCCGGTCCCCTGGCCGCAAGCAGCGAAAGCGCGTAGAAGGCGCCGGCGTCCACATCGCCGGGATACTGGGCGAATAGGCGGTCCATCGCCGCCGAGTAAGCCGCAACGCGTGCCGGAAATTCCCCGGCGCCCGGACGATAGAAGCCGGCGAGTGCGGCGATATAAGCGCGCTCCCGCTCGGCGATCGCGGTGCCCGCGGCGCCCGAGATGAGCGCCTGCGCCTTTTGCATCTCCGCCCATCCCAGCCTCATGTCGTCCGCATCGGGGCGGCCCCAGATTTGGTGAAAGACGCTCATGGCCACGCCCCAGTGCGCCATGGCGCAGTCCGGGTCGCTCTTCGCAAGCCGGTCGAACTGGCTGCGTGCCTCTTCGTACCAGAAATCATGCAGCAGAGCTACGCCTCGGTTGAAGGGCGCCTGCGAGGAGCTTGCGCAGGTCACGGGGAACGAGACGGTGCCAAGCCGTTCGTCCTTGGCGGTAGCGGCAAGACCCGTCGAAGAGGGGTGCGCCGTCTGAGCCGCAACGGGCAGAGCCCCCAGCATGAGCAGAAAGGTTACTGAGATTTTCATCGCGCCATTATATCTAAACCCAGCAGGTAGTGTCCCAATTTCAGGCGTAGGGGGGCCCGTACGTGAGATGCACCGCGATTAGTTTTTCGCTCCGGCGGTCGCGTTGAGCACGATCGTCAACGGTTCCACAGAGTCGGGTTTGACGTAGCGATTCACGAGGAAGCGGTCTCCACCTTTAGAAACGTCGTAGGTGTAAAGGTCGGTATTCGAGACGGGCGCTCGCCCGTGAATCTGGAAAAGCGGCGAGGCTACCCCGGTGGAAAACGTTTCGCCGGCATTCACCGGCACGGCAGTCAGCGTTCCTTTTGGGTCGATATAGAAGATTTCCTTCCCGTCGCCTCGCCATCGGGGTTCGGTGCCGCCGCCCGGCGACACCTGCCACTTCCCCTGCGCGCCCGGAAACGTGGTGACGTAGATTTCCCATTCGCCGGAGTCATTCGACGCGTAGGCCGCCCACTTGCCATCCGGCGAGATCATTCCATTGGTTTCGCTCGCCTGGCCGGTGAGAAACGGGCTCACCTTGCCGGAGGCAGCGTTTACCAGCACCAGGTTCGAGCCGCCTCCCGCCGGCTCATAAGTGCAGAGGATGCTCTGGCTGTCGTAGCTCCACGAGTTCGGCAGGATGTCGTCTTGGGGCCGGGTCGTGTAAAGCGCCCTCGCGGGCTCGAGTCCGCTCGCCTGCTTAATCGTGAGGATTCCCGCTCCGGCGGTGCCGTTGTATCGATAGGCGATGGTTCGCCCGTCGCGCGACCAGACCGCCGTTGCTTCCTCGGCAGGGTCGAAGGTAAAGCGGGAGGCCGTGCCGTGATTGAGGTCTTCGATCCAGACGTCGACGTTAGAGGTCTTGAGATCGGCAATGTCGGCCACCACGCGATTCGCGTCGGGCGCGATCGAGGGATTCGCGATCACCCCGGGCGCGCCGATGCGTCCCACCTCCTTGCCGCTTCGGTCGTACCACACCAAGGCTGAGAGCGCGATGGCTCCGGCTCCAGCGCTGTAAACCACCGTATCGTCTCCTCCGGCGGCGAAGGCGCTGTAATTCACCGAAGGCTCGTAACTGACGTGATCCGACACCACCCGGTACTCGCCCGTGACCCTTCCCTTGCTAGCGTCAAAAGGAGCGCTGATCAGGCTCTTTCTCTCGTCCAGATAATATAGGCGTCCGTTCGTGTAAACCGCGTTGGCTTCAGTCCGCTGAGTTAGTTTCTTCTCTTTGGCCGCGAGCGAACTCAGGTAGATTCCGTCTTTGAGGTTTTCAGGGCCGCTACTGAAGGTGCCCGACCAGAAGAGGAAATGCTCGCCGTCCGGCAGAAACTGGGGCCAGCGGTGCGAAGTCTCGTTGGAGAGGTAGACCTTGTCGGTGAGCGGCGCCGGGCCGCTCCCGTCAAAATTGACGCGCCACAGCGGACCGCCCGCGTCCGGCGAATAGATGATCACGCCCCGGCTGCCCCACGATCCTCCGCGGCCGCGCGGAGCCGTAGCCAGCACTTGCGGTGCGCCGCCCGCGATGCCGACCTTCTGCAGCTTCCCGTCCGCGAAAAATCCGATGCTCGCGTCATCCGGCGACCAGAAGGGATACGAAGCGCCTTCGGTTCCCTCCAACCGCGTGGCGCCGTTCGCGCCGAGGCGCTCGAAATAGAGCATGTTTTCGCCCGACGCGTCGTCGCGCTCCACAACGGCCAGCATCCGCCCGTCGACGGAAAGCGCCAGGTTGACGGCGTCATTCTGGAGAGGAATCGCGAACTGCATCCGTTCCGCCGGCGCAGGCCGCTTGACGGCCAGATAAGCCGCGAACAATCCGGCCGCCGCTGCGACTGCGATCGCAGCCCACAGCACCCATCCTCGCCGACGGGGCGCTTCGATGGCAGGCAGACTGGCGAAACTGGGTGTAGTTGCCGATCCGGAAAGCGCGCTGAGGGCAAAGGCCAGGTCTTTGGCCGATTGAAAGCGATGCGCCGCGCTCTTTTCAAGGCAATGGTCCACGATCCGCTGAAGCGGCGGCGGAACGTTCCTACCTGACGTCGAGAGTTCCGGCGGCTCTTCCTTGAGAATCGCCGTCATGGTTTCCGCCGACGTATCGCGCCGGAAGGCACGGCGGCCGGTGAGCATTTCATAGAGAATGGCGCCGGAGGAAAAGATGTCGGAGCGGGCGTCAGCGGGTTGCGCGCGCACCTGCTCAGGCGACATATATCCGGCCGTGCCCATGACAACGCCGGGGAGGGTTTCGAGCGTGGCCGTGCGAGCGCTGTCGGGTTCGCTCCCATCGCTCGCGAGCAACTTGGCAAGCCCGAAGTCCAGAATCTTCACGCGGCCGTCGGCGGTGATGAAGATGTTCTCGGGTTTCAGATCGCGGTGCACGATGCCTTTGTCGTGGGCTGCGGCCAGGCCGTGCGCGATCTCAAGTGCGTACTCGGTGGCCTTGCGCGCTCCGAGCGACCCAGACTCGATCCGCTGACGAAGTGTCTCGCCTTCGAGCAATTCCTGCACCACGTAGGGCGCGCCTTCGTGCGTGCCGAAATCGTGCACCGTCACAATGTTCGGATGGTTGAGCTGGCTCGCGGCGCGGGCTTCCTGTTCAAAGCGGCGCAAGCGGTCGGCATCGGCCGAATACGATGCCGGCAGCACCTTGATGGCTACGTCGCGCTCAAGGCGCGCGTCGCGCGCCCGATACACTTCACCCATGCCGCCGGCGCCCAGCGACGAAAGGATTTCATAAGGACCGAGCCTGGTTCCGGAAACAAGCGACATACCCGCGCAGCATTATACGTGAAGCCGCGAAGGCTGGCTCTCTTGAACTTGTTTGTATTTCACGCGTTGCTAAGTTGACGGCGGGAGTGTTCCTTCCAGTCTTGCTCGTACCTTTCCCGAATTTCAGTAAGTCTGTCTTCTGAAAACAACTTCCGCAGGTCAAACAACTGGCGGCGTGATTCAGCAGTTTTCCCATGTGGACCTGGTAACAATCCAGAAATGAATCTACCTCTTTGGGATATTTGTCTCCATCGCGTGAAGAAAGGTTCGCTCGAACGTCTTGAATAGCAGGGGTAATTTGCGTAAGAGCACTTGGTGACTCTTGGAAAACAGCCGCCCTTCCCCTGTATCCCAAACGATGCGTCGACCGGCTCACCATCGCTACAAGAGCCGCGGACCTCCAAATCAGGTCCGCGCCACCTTGCTCTTCGGGTACCATCTCCGGATCAAGCGTTCTCGATCGGCCGGATAACACGGATGGCCAGCAGAATGATGCAAAACGCGGCAACGTGGAAGGTGCTCACGAGGTCGAAAACCGGGCCGTAGCCGAAACCGTGGTCCAACAGGTAGCCGACGACGAAGCCGAAGCAAATACCGCCGAGGGCGCCCCCAAAACCCACCAGGCCGGCCACCGAACCGACCACCTGGGGTGGGAATAGGTCGGCGGGAATGATCATGACCAGCGTGGACCATGACTGCTGCCCGAAAAACGCGATCGAGAAGAGAAAGATCGCCAGTTGAAGGGGCGACCGGGTCACCAGGAAGATCAGCGGCATGAGGGCCGCGCTCGCCCCCAGCGCCGCCTTACGGGCGAAATTCACCGAATGTCCGCGCCGGATGAGCCAGCTTGAAAACCAGCCTCCGGTGAGGCTGCCCAGGCCCGACGCAGCGTAAGGGATCCAGGCGAAATAGCCCACCTGCTTGATGTCGAATCCCCGCGCGTCGTAGAGGTACTTCGGTAGCCAGAACAGGTAGAAGTACCAGGCGGCGTCGCTCAGAAATTTGGCCAGCACCAATCCCCACACCTGGGGAAAGGTGAGGAGGCGAACCCACGGGATGGCCGGCGAGTCGTCTTGATGGGCCGCGAGCACGTCGCCCAGGCGCGCGCGCTCGTCGCTGGTCAGCCGCGGGTGCTGGGCAGGCGGAAAGTACTCCTTGATCCACCACAGCACCCATGCGAGGCCCGCCAAGCCGGACACAAAGAAGACCCACCGCCAGTTGAGGGCGCTGAGGATCAGGGCGATGGCGGGCGGCGCAATCACCGCGCCCACCGCCGTACCTGCGTTCATGATCCCCATCGCGGTGGATCGCTCCTCAACCGGGAACCACTCGGCGACAGCTTTGGTGGCGGCGGGGAATCCACCACCCTCCCCGAGTCCCAACATGAAGCGGCTGGCCGCCAGCATCCCTAGGCCGAGCGCGAGGCCGTGGCTGGCGCAGGCGAGCGACCACCAGAGCATCACCACCAGGAATCCGCGTCGCGTGCCCAGGGCGTCGATCAGCCGGCCTCCGCCCACGTACATGACGGCGTAAGCAATCAGAAATGCTGCTTGCAACTCGGAGAACTGGGTGTTGGAGATAGGAATGTCGCGCTGGATGGCGGCGATCGCGACGGGCAGCGTCTGCCGGTCAAAATAGCTGATGGCGATGGCGGCGCTGATCAGAACGGCGATGTTCCATCGCAGCGAGGTTCGCATAGTTTACCGGCCCGGCCGCAAGCTTCAAGTCACTTTGAGGCGTCGGCCGCGGAGCAGCAACGGACGAATCGCCTCTCACTGCATGATGACAGACTCTCTTACGCAGTTTCGAATCGAAGGCTAACGAGGCTTCGCCTCAGACCGACGAGGCCCGCCCGGATTTCAAATGGCAAATTACATATTCAAAATGGTTTATGGCCGTATTCAAAAGCTTGACTCAAGAAATGAAATTCCAAATCTCAAGCCTTCTAGCACGGTCACCGGACAACAAACATAGCCATTGGAGTTTGTAACGAATTCAACAATTACGACACTCTGTATGTATAATGCTTGAAGCTATGTGGCGGATAACGAGAGAAATGTGACTCCTGACAGCGTGCTTGCGGCGTTTAGGGTTCGAGTCTCGAGTTCCCTCCAACTGGGAAGTAAACCCCGCAAGCCCGAGGAATCTGGCTGAAGGAACTTGGCGGGAAGGGGTGTTCCGATGCGCAAGAATCAACGGCGACTGTTTCTGGGGATCGTTTTTCTCTCCGCCGCAAGCGTCAGCGGTCTAGCGGCGGCGCAGGCGGGCACCCAGCGTGGGGTGTCTGCCGTGAAGACGCAGCCAGCCCTCGCGCAGCCGGGCACCTACTACGCCCTCGTGATTGGAGTCGCCGATTACACTCACCTGCCAAAACTTAGAACTCCGGTCAACGACGCGCAGGCCGTTGCCGAGCTGCTTCGCAGCCGGTACGGCTTCAACACCAAGGTGCTGCCGAACGCAACGCGCGACCAGATTCTGACGGCCCTCGATGATTACCGGCGCAGGCTATCGGACCAGTCGAGTTTATTGATCTACTACGCGGGTCACGGCTATTACGATAAGGAACAGGATCGTGCCTACTGGGCTCCGGTCGACGCCCAAAGGGATACCTATGCGCGCTGGATTATTGCGGAAGAGATAACGGGTGCCGCCCGCGCCATCCCGGCGCGCCACGTGCTGATCGTGTCTGACAGTTGCTACTCAGGCATGCTGACTCGGTCGGCGGCTCCCACGGTTACCCCGATCGAACACGACGAGTACATCGAGAAGATGCAAGCCGGAAAGTCCAGGGATGTAATGGCCAGCGGTGGCAATGAGCCGGTGGCGGACGGGGATGCCCCGGGCCATTCCCTCGAACACTCCGTCTTCGCGAACGCCCTGCTGCAAGGCCTGACGCGGATGGACTTGGCGGAGTTTTCGGCGGACGAACTTTTCAACCAGCACATCCGGGAGCAAGTGGGCGGACGATCCAATCAAGTGCCGCAATACAATCCCGTCCGTGATTCCGGCCATGAGGAGGGCGACTTTGTGTTCCTTCGCACCCAGGTTCCGGAGATACACCCTGCGAAGGTTACGCAACCGCTGGTTCCAGTGACGGCACGATCGACGGGCCCTTTAGACGCCGCGGTGTCGGCCCCGGGGTTCGGTGGGTTGATGATTACAGCTCCGGCCGACGCCAAGGTATTCTTCGACGGTCAGCCGAAAGGGATCGTCGATGCGTCCGGCAGCCTGTTGTTAACTGACATCCCGGTAGGTCCCCACACAATCAAGTTCCAGATGGGAAGCTTTCTCAGCGACGACAAGCCGGTCAACATCATAAACGGTGGACCAGGTAGTCTTGCATGGACCCCGCACTTGGGCTCCGCGGCTCCGATTTCGACTGCTCCCCAGACCCAGGAAAGCCCAAAGGTGCTTAGCTTTAACGTTTCTCTTAGGCACGGGTCGAAGGGTACCCTTACTTTAGGTGATGGCAGCATCCGATTTAGTCCCTCGAAGTCAAAGGACTCGTTCGTCGCCGACCTCGCCGCAGTTACGTGCGACCGTAACAAGGATGGTTTCTACCTGCGCACGAAAGAGGGGAAGGAATACGACTTCCGCGCTGGGTCGAAAACCACTGCAGACGACATCTGTGACGCCATACGGAAGATGGCCGTTGGCGGCACACAGCAGAGCTCGGCTTCGTTAGTTACTCCACCAGAACCAAAGTAGTGTCAGGGCGCAAGCTGTGCTCATAAGAGCCTTGACAACTTGGGCTGCCGCCTCCTAGGGCGGACGTGGCTACGCCGGTCAGCCGCTATACCCCGAGAACTCGGGGGAGACAAGATTTCAAATGGCGCACGACTCCGACGAACCGCTCAGGCGGGGCGTGGCCCTGAGTATCGTTCGAGTTGCTCCAGCAGCGACCGGTCGCCCAGGCGCTCGGCCTCGCGCGCGTGTTTCCACGCTTCTTGGTCATGGCCTTCGACGGCAAGAATGCGCCCTAAGCTCACATGCGGAGCGGCATAAGCGGGATCAAGCTCGATTGCCCGATTGAAGTAGCTAACGGCCGTTTGGCGGCTGCCGGAGAAGTGGTAAAGCGTACCCAGAGCGAAATGTGCTTGCGCGTTCCGTGGGTTCTGCTCGAGAATCGCGAGCTGCTCAGCGATGCTGCTCTCGATATCCCGGTCAAGAATGGGCTGGATTACTTTGCGGCGCCAGAAGGGCATTACAGTCAAAAGTCGAGACTAAAAAACTGAAAGTCAAAAGCTGAACGACCCAGAAATCTCCAACGCGGATGGCGCACTCCACGTCATGCCGGAACGAATTCCTTCAGTTCCCGCTCAACGTCAGCGGGTGTCAAGGTCTCCCCGCCGTTCAGCCGTTCCAGGATGCCGTTGATGACGTCTTTCGCCTGGTCCTTACGGTAATTCTTGATGAAGCCGTCGCAGAAGTGATCGCCGGCCATGGCGCGGTTGATCTCCGCTTCCTTGTTGTGGTCCTGCAGTTCGGTAAAGTACACCACGCGATAGCGGCCGCTGTACGTGGCCTCGCGGTAGATCTCAAACATGATCTTGTCGGATTCAAAGGGCATGGCCGGCTCCGCCCTTATGTTACCACGCAGGAACTTTCACGGGCGTGCCCGGTGGGCGCCTTCGCGACAGCCGCCGTGGCTTTCGGTGGCGTAGACTGTAAATCATGGCTGTTGCGCGCCTCATTTTTTTGATCGGCATGTTAGTGGCGAGCGCCACGAGCTGGATCGCCCCAGAAGCCGATCAATGGAAAGTCTTCACCAGCTCCAAATACCACTTTAGCGTGGAGTATCCCGAGTCCTGGTACCCATCTGACGTAACCTCCGACATCCTTGATATCACCAACTTCCGCCGCTCGCGACCGGACGAGAGTATCGCCCTGAAGGCGGGAGGCGCGGAGATCCAGGCGGCGGGAGCGCGCCCTGATGTCCACACGGTGTACGACTGGATTCACCATGACCTCCCGGACGATGCGGGCGACGCCGAAGTGCGCCAAACCGAGCTCCCGCTGCCGAAACCTGTGCCCGGCGGCTGCACCAAGCTCACCGAGGTGACCTGGCGGGAGCGGATTGCAGAGGGGGCTTACTTTGCCGAAACCTCCTACTACTGCCAGGCTGGCAACGGGCTGTACAAAATCTCTCTCTCGAATTGGGATGGCGATCCCCGCCAGAAGAGTCTGCGAGACCTTGCCCTCAAGATAGCGCTCAGCCTGAAGGTTCAGGAGCCCTGACAGAAAACGCGAAAGCCTCACGCAAAGACGCAAAATCATTGCGGCACCGCGGAGGCGTCTTTTTGCGCGTCTTTCGCCTTTGTGTCTTGGCGTGAAACCTCGCATTTCCGCGCCGTGCTTAGGCGCGGCCGCCGCAGATCAGCCCTTTCCAAACTGAAGGCGAAAAGTGCTTTGAGAGTCCTCCCAAAAGGAACTAGCATAGTGTCTGACCGCATCTCGATTGAATCGCAGACCGGCGGTAACAAGGGAGACTTAGCGTGATCGAAAAAAGGCTCAAGCTGGCGGTTTTAGCCGGTTTCGTGGTTATCACATCGACGCTGATGGCGGTCCATTCGGACCGCGTCGCCGAAGGAGCTTCCTGCCTGCCGTTGCCCCAGCTCAGCCGGTGCCCGATCGTAGCTGCCCAAGGTCCAAAGTCGGCCTCAGCGGCCGCACCGTCAGGCATGCCGGCCTCCACGAAGGGCGCACTCGATTCGCGTCTGGCCGGGGCCTATCGCTTTGACCGCGGCGGCTGGATTTATGTGCACCTTGAGGGGTCGCCCGAGGACATCGGGTACCAGCATGGGTACTTACTGGCCCTTCAAATCAGCGATGCTTTTGACGCCCGCCGCCTGATAACCCCGCATGACACCGCTCGTCCGTGGGAATTCTTCCGCACTGCCGCCAAGGATATGCTGTGGCCACACATCGACGCCGAATACCAAGCCGAGTTGAAGGGAATTAGCGAAGGCATCCAGGCTCGCGGCCTGAAGATGGACCTCTGGGACGTGGTGGCCATGAATGCCTTTGAGGAACTGCCCGACTACTACGTTCCCTGGTACAACGAGCAGCACAAGGTGGCGGGCGTGCCCAAGATCACCCCAGAGGGGAACTGCAGCGCCTTCGTGGCTACCGGAAGCTGGACTCGCGACCATCAGATCGTGATCGCGCACAACAACTGGACCAATTTTATCGACGGCGAACGCTGGCGGATCATTTTCGACATCGTTCCCCAGCACGGCTATCACATCATCATGGATGGCTATCCGGGTGTGATCACCAGCGACGACGACTTTGGAATCAACTCCGCTGGCTTGATGATCACCGAGACCACTATCACCCAGTTCCACGGCTGGAATCCCGACGGCATCCCCGAGTTCGTCCGCTCCCGCAAAGCCATGCAGTACGCGGACTCCGTCGACAGCTACGTCAAGATCATGCTCGACGGCAACAACGGCGGCTACGCTAACGACTGGCTTCTGGGCGACCGCAAGACCGGCGAGATTGCGCAGTTCGAGCTGGGACTGAAAGATCACCGCGTGTGGCGCAGCCGCGATGGCTACTTTGTGGGTTCCAATTTTTCAAGCGACCCCAAGCTGACCCAAGAGGAGACCACCTTCAACCCCGATGATCCCGAGACCTCGCCGAACGCCCGGCATATCCGCTGGGACGAGCTGATGAAGCAGTACAAGGGCCAGATTGACGCTCCGCTGGCGGAAAAATTCGAAGCCGATCACTACGACTCCTACGAGAAACGCGAAAATGCAGGCGCCCGCACCATCTGCGGCCACGTGGAGTCTTCGCCGAGTGGTGTGGCGATATGGGACTGGCCTCCTTATTTCCCCGGCGGCGCCGTGCAAGGCAAGGTGACGGACAGCAATCTGGCCGGCGCCATGAGCCTTATCGCCCGCCGCGGCCACCCCTGCGGCGAGGATTTCGTGGCCCAGCCGTTTCTGAACGCTCATCCCGAATATGCCTGGATGGCTCCCGCGCTTCGCGATATGAAGGCGGGGCCCTGGACGGAGTTCAAGGCAGGAGAGAAGCCGTGATCGCCAAGGGCAAAAGCGAGTGGGACGTTACGAGACTTCACAGCAGGTTGCCGATGGCCTAACAACCCGGCCCCGAGGCTAGACGGAGTGAAGCGATGACCCTTGACGAACGCCTGGAAGCCCTCACGCTGAGCCTGGAGCTTACCGCGCGTGATCTGGAAGCGCATAAAGAGGAGACGCGCAAGCGCATCGACGCCCTGCACGACTTCATCTTGGAGTTCGCGGAGCAAGTGGCGGTGTTCCGGGAACAAACGGCGGCCTGGATCAATCAGAACCAAGCCTGGAAGAAGGAAAGCGAAGCCTCGAGAAAAGAGAGCGAAGCGTGGAAAAGGAACGACGAAGCCTGGAAAAGGGAGACCGAATCCTGGAAGTCAGCCAACGAAGCCTGGAAGAGGGAGACCGAGGCAAGAATCAGAGCTATCGAAGGTGGTAAATAACCGTCCTGGCGAACAAACCTTTGGGTGAACCCCATTCCTAGGCGGAAAATACCCTGATTAGGCACTATCTGGCCTTCCGCCGTCTGTGTTAGTATCAAAGATCACGTCTGCGGGAATAACCCTAGCATCAGGAGGCTTCATTGTCAGCTTCATCAGAACGTTACCTATTTACGTCCGAGTCGGTGACCGAAGGCCATCCCGACAAGATTTGCGACCAGATTTCTGACGCGGTACTCGACGCGGTGCTTACCGAAGATAAAGCGTCGCGCGTGGCGTGCGAAACCCTGGTAAAGGACCAGTTCGTATGTGTGGCGGGGGAAATTACCACCAGCGCCAAGCCCGACTTTGAAAAGCTAGTGCGCGACACGGTCCGCCAGATTGGCTACACCGATCCCGGTTGCGGATTTACGGCCGACGACTGCAAAGTCGACGTTAGGGTGCAAAAGCAGTCGGCCGACATCGCCATGGGCGTCGATACCGGTGGCGCCGGCGATCAGGGCATGATGTTCGGATACGCCTGCGACGAGACCGATGAACTGATGCCTTTCCCCATCATGATGGCTCATAAGCTTTGCATGCGTCTGGCGGAGGTACGGCACAAGGGAATTGTCAACTTCATCCGGCCGGATGGGAAGAGCCAGGTGACGGTGGAGTATGACGGTGCGGACCCCGTGAGGGTGGAAGCCGTCGTTGTTTCCACGCAGCACACGCCGGAGATTTCCAAGAAACCCGAAACCTTGCGGGAAGCGGTGCTTGAGTGCGTCATCAAGCCCGTTATTCCCGCCCACATGCTGGATTCCAAGACTAAGTACCATATCAACCCCACCGGCAATTTCGAGATTGGCGGCCCCGTTGGTGACTCGGGACTCACCGGCCGCAAGATCATCGTGGACACCTACGGCGGCTCAGCGCACCACGGCGGTGGAGCGTTCTCCGGTAAGGATCCCTCGAAGGTAGACCGCTCTGCCGCTTACATGGCGCGGTACATCGCCAAAAACATCGTGGCAGCGGGCTTGGCGCGCCACGCCGAAGTGCAGCTCGCTTACGCCATCGGCGTCGCCGAACCCGTATCTGTGATGGTGAACACGAACGGTTCGGGCAAGGTGGATAATGCCAAGCTGGTGGAGCTGGTCCGCAAGAATTTCCAGTTAACGCCGCGTGGCATCATCGAATCGCTCAATTTACTGCGGCCTGTTTACAAAAACACGGCTGCTTACGGCCATTTCGGCCGTACGGGTCCAGGATTCACTTGGGAGCGAACCGACAAGGCCGAGGCCTTAAAGGACGCCGTCTAGAGACGAAACAGGTAGGTCCGGGGCTTGCCCCATGGGCTTGCGCCGGCCGGAGCCGACCTGAGGACCGGCCGTTGGCCGACCCTCAGGGGGTGACTAAAACTTGGTTCGAACGAAGCTGGAATGTTTAATTGAATCAATGACTTACCAGGATTCCGGCTAAGATTGGAGCCGGGGCTGCAATCGCGGCCGAATGAATAAACTCTAGCGGCCGACCGAAGGGTCGGCCCTGCATGGCGTCCATAGAAGACGCCAAACACAAAGTAAGAACTTAAGGAGGCAGGCTGCTGATGGCAACCGCTACGATTCCGACATTGAATTACGACGTTAAAGACATTGGTTTGGCACCGAAGGGCAAGCTCCGTATCGAATGGGCGGACCAGTGGATGCCCGTGCTTCAGCTCATTCGCAAGCGTTTCAAGGAAGAGCGGCCGCTCGAAGGCGTGCGGATCTCCGCCTGCTTGCACGTGACCACCGAAACGGCCAACCTGATGATTACCCTTCGCGACGGTGGCGCCCGCGTGGCGCTATGCGCGTCCAATCCGCTCAGCACCCAGGATGACGTGGCAGCCTCGCTGGTGCACGATCACAATATTCCCGTGTACGCCATCAAGGGCGAGGACAACCAGACTTATTACAAACACCTCAACGCCGTGCTGGAGCACCGCCCCCAGATCACCATGGATGATGGCGCTGACCTCGTGAGCGCCGTACTGGGCAAGCGGCACGATCTGCTTTCGGACATCATCGGCAGCACTGAGGAGACCACCACCGGCGTCATCCGCCTGCGCAGCATGGCGCGTGAGGGCGTGCTGAGGTTCCCGGTGATTTCGGTGAACGACGCCGACACCAAGCACCTTTTTGACAATCGCTATGGCACCGGCCAATCCACGGTGGACGGTATCATTCGCGCCACCAACCAGCTCTTCGCAGGCCAGCGCGTGGTGGTGGCGGGCTACGGCTGGTGCGGTCGCGGTTTTGCGATGCGCGCCAAGGGCCTGGGCGCTGACGTGATCGTGACGGAAGTGAATCCCACACGCGCGCTGGAGGCCGTTATGGATGGCTTTCGCGTGATGGACATGTTCGAAGCCGCGAAGATCGGCGACATCTTCTGCACGCTCACCGGTGATAAGAACGTGATCGCCGCCGAGCACTTCAAGCTGATGAAGAGCGGCGCCATCGTTTGCAACTCAGGCCACTTCAACGTGGAGATTGACATTCCTGCTCTCGAGGGCCTCTCCAGCGCCAAGCGTCAGACGCGTGAGTTTGTGGACGAATTCACGCTGCGCGACGGACGCAAGATTTACCTGCTGGGCGAAGGCCGCCTCATCAATCTGGCCTCAGCCGAAGGTCACCCGGCCGTAGTCATGGATATGAGCTTCGCCAACCAGGCGCTGTCAGCCGAGTATCTGGTGAAGAACGCGAAGAACCTCGAAGCCAAGGTCTACCCCGTGCCTACAGAGCTTGACCAGGACGTTGCTCGCCTCAAGCTCGAATCCCTCGGCGTCTCGATCGACAAGCTGACGCCTGAACAGGAAGAGTATCTGGCCTCCTGGTCCGAAGGGACGTAGAGGCCGTCTGCCAGGCCGCCAGTTCACTGCGGGCCCGGTGTTCCGTCCGACCAGTGGCGCACCACGACCATGACAGTCGTCACTCGCGCTTGCGGATCATACGACGCGATCACCGGTGAGCCTGGCAGATTCGCCCCCGAGCTCTTCGCCGTGTCGCCCGCAGCGTAGAACATCAGGTGCGGGTACCAGTTCCGGCCCTGGTCGTTGAGGTACTGTTGCTTCGACATCATGAAGCACATCGCTCCCGACGCCGGCGCGGGCGGTCCCTTGCGATTGAGTGCTGCGGCGATCGCCTGCGCGATCTCCGCCTTCGATTTGCCTGCCAGCACAAGTCGGGTCTTCATCAGATAGATTTGTGTAATGCTCCTGGCCGCCGCCGGGTTGAAGCAATTGGGGGCGCGGATTTTCGGATTCCAGAAGTCCGGAGCATCCGTGTCCTTGGCCCAGGATCGCTCCACATAACAGAGAAAGGTGTTCGTGCCGCGCGCGGCGGTCGTGTATCCCTGCTGTCCCAGCACCATTACGGTCGCGCTGTCCGCGATGGAGGGCGGCGCCGCGCTTCGTGCCAGCGCGATCTCGGCATCCTTTGGCATCAGATACTCCTGCAGAGGAGCCATGGTCGGATAAGGATCCGCCTGCGCTCGCGCCTCTCGGCTCGCTCCCGGCAGTACAACCAGAACCAGACATACAAGAGCCAGGGTCATGACGGCCGTTCGCATACGATTCTCCAGCGCCGAAGTGTTGTGAGCCGGGATTTCCGTTTTGTCTCCCCGGATTCTTAATTCTACTCCCAACCACAGTTTGTCTTCACGAACCGTCCGGGATATCTCAACCACAATCGAGCGAGCCCCGGTGCCGACAAGGCGTCCGTTTTATATTGACTTCAGCGAGGCCGCTGGCCGATACTCCCAACACGGGCAGAAGAAAAGTAGGGTCCGTTTATGAGCCGCTCAAGCCGTTCAGCGGATCATCGCGCAGGCGTGGGCCTTGCGGTGCTGCTCTTGGGTGCGTCGCTGTTGGTTCTGCTCGACACTCCCCGGCCTGGGCCCGCCCAAAGCCCGGAAACCGCTCCGGAAACCCCTGAAGTTACCTCGCATGAGTCGCTGCCCACCTTCGGATTCCGCGTGCAGCGGAATGAGGTGATGGTGCGCGTGATCGTGCGGGACTCTAAGGGGAATCCGGTCAGCCACTTGAAGCAGTCTGATTTCCGTATTTTCGATAACCGCAAGCCCCAACTGATCACCCACTTTTCGGTGGAGCCCGCTGCGAAGGAGACGGCGAAGGTGCCGGGCGGGTCTACTGCGGCAGGCAGTTCGCTTTCGGCTGGGACGACTGCTCCCACCGCATTGGCTCGGCGGTTCATGGCCCTATATTTTGACGACGTTCACCTCCAGTTCGGTGATCTCGTGCCGACCCGCAACGCCGCTGACCGCTACCTGGCGCAGAGCATGGCGCCTGGGGACGTGGCCGCGGTTTTCACGTCCTCCGGCCAGAATCAGCTCGACTTTACCGATGACCGGCAGCAACTGCACAGCGCGGTCTTCAGTTTGAGGCCTCGGCCGCTGTATCAGCCCGTCACAACCGAATGCCCCCAGATGTCCACCGATCAAGCTTACAAGATGGTGGACCTGCGTGACCCCTATGCCATCCAGATCGCGTACGAGGAAGCGTTTGAGTGTAATTGTGACCCCAGCGCCCCGGCTCCCGTAGTACAACAATGCCAGGCGCGGGCCAACAGCCTGGCCGACAGCAAGGCCATGGAAGTCCTGCAGCGGGGAGAGAGCCAAACCCAATATGCGCTGCAAGGGCTCGAACGCGTCTGCCGGCGCATGGCTGAGGTCCCTGGACAACGAAGCGTTGTGGTGCTGTCACCCGGGTTCTTCACGGGCCTGGAAAAGCTGGATATCGATCGGATTATCGATCAGGCGCTGCGCCAGAACGTAGTGATCAGCACGCTGGACGCGCGGGGTCTTTATGCAGCGCCGCCGCTCGGAGATGCCAGCCAGGATGTGATCCTTCCAGTGCGGCGCCCGGACCTTACGGGCAATAAGGTGCAGATCCAGCAAGACGCCTTGCGGACGGATGCCGACGTGTTGTCACAATTGGCCGACGAGACCGGAGGCGCTTATTTTCATAACAGCAATGACTTGGGAGACGGCTTCTGGCGCGTGGGGGCCTTTCCGAACTCATATTATGTGCTGGCTTTTGCTCCTGATGACCTGAAGCCGGACGGCCGCCTGCACACGTTGAAGGTGGCCCTGGCAGATAATCCGGACCACTTTACCGTGCAGGCCCGACGCGGGTACTTCGCTCCCAACAAGGCCCAGGACGCAGCCACGGTGGCTAAAGAGGAACTCCAGCAGATGATTTTCTCCCAGGAGGAGTTGCACACCATTCCGATGGAGGTTCACACTCAGTTTTTCAAGCCCACTACAGGCGAAGCCAAGCTCTCTGTGTTGACCCACGTGGACATCCATGCGGTTCCCTTCCGCAAGGCTGACGGCCGAAGCGTGGACAACGTCACCGTGGTGACGGCTGTTTTTGACCGCGCGGGCAATTACGTCACGGGCGAGCAAAAGCAGATTGAGTTTCACCTGCGCGATGAGACGCTGGCGAGACTCTCCCAAACAGGCTTGAACATGAAGGCCAGCCTCACTGTGAAGTCCGGCACCTATCTCATCCGCCAGGTGGTACGTGAATCGGAGGGCGACCAGCTCTCGGCAACGAGCAGCGAGGTAGAGATTCCATAAGCGATGAATGCTGAATGGTGAATGCGGTGATCGGGCGATTGAGCGATGGGGTGATTTCTGATCGGGTTATCGAGTGATTTGTGATTGAGTGAATGAAGAGGCATGCTCTCGTTTCTGGCGTGCCAATTGGGGCCGACGGCCCGCGAAAGAACAAATATAGCAAGTCTTTGAAGTCGGAGCCCGCAACCACCCCCCGTCCTCTGGGGTGCGAAAAAGAGCACCCCCCCGGGGTACCACCTTATGCGTGCTAACGAACCCAAACTTGTATCATGTTGCTGCAGCGTAGGTTAATGGCGATCAGGCCGCCTGTTTGCCGAACGAGTCGAAAAAACGAACCCAAAACACTTAACCCTCAGATTCAAGGATAGATAAGGGTCAAAAAGGGGCCAAATTGGCGTTCGAAAACGAACCCAAACGAACCTAAGTTTCGAGGGAAAAAGGGTGCAAAATCAAGAAACGGACCCAACGAACCCAAGAAACGAACCCGAGCTTCGCCTGTTGATTGGGCGTGGGCTTGTTGCTTTGAGGTCAAAGACTTCGCTAGGGGGCTTGAGATTTGGAAGTTGATTTCTTGAGTCAAGTTTTTTGAACACGGCCATAAGCATTTTGAATATGCAATTTGGAATTTTGAATCCGGGCGGGCCCTCGTCGGTCTGAGGCGAAGCCTCGTTAGAAGTCAGCGCTTACGTTGCACGGCAGCGCGATCGGCGGATAGGGGTTCTCGCGGTTCTCTATCATGGATTGACTTCAGTCAAGCCGCGCTTGATACTACATGCACGCGGGCAGGGGAATCGGCAAGACGCGTCGCAAGCTCTCTGCCGGTCTGCCCTTGCCTCACTGAGCCCAGAATGAGCGGCCGAAGCTCTTTTGGTCATCGCCGCGCCAGATTTGGTGTGGTCGTGTTGGCAGTGGCATGGGTTGGCACTGCCGGGGTGGTGCGTTCCAGCTCAGCGCAGAGCGGCGGCACCGGAGAAGTCACGTCGCACGAAACCCAGCCGACTTTTCAACTGCACGTGCAGCACAACGAGGTCTTGGTCCGCATCGTGGTGCGCGACTCGAAGGGCCGCGCTGTCGCCAATCTGCAGAAGGATGACTTTCGCATCTTCGACAATCGAAAGCCACAGGTGATCGAGCACTTCGCGCTGGAAACCGGCGGTCCGTTGCCTGGGGCCATGTCGCCGACGACCTCGGCCGGTTCGGGCACAACCGCTGTCGGAAGTGCCAGTGCGCCGGCGATTGTTCTGCCTCGCCGCTTTATGGCCCTATTTTTCGATGACATCCACACAGAATTCGCAGACCTGGCTCGCACCCGCGACGCTGCCGATCACTACCTCGCCTCTGCCTTGCGGGCTGGGGACCGGGCTGGCATTTTTACCTCGTCGGGCCAGCATCAACTCGATTTCACCGACGATCGCCAGAAACTTCACGATGCCCTCTTCAGCCTGCGACCATGGCCGATGCCTTCGAGCGCCGGTGAGTGTCCCACAATTTCGGATTACCAGGCCTATAAGATCGCTGAGCAACAGGACCCCACCGCGCTCCAGATAGCCGAGACCGACGCCCTTTACCAGTGCTGCGGCGGGGCGACTCCGTGCCCCCAGGCGGACCCCAACTACTTGCAGATCCTGTCGCGGCGCATCTTGAACGACGTTGAGGTGAGCTCCCGTTACGTTTTTCAGGGTTTGGAGGCTCTCTGCAGGCGTATGGGAACAGCGGTTGGCCAACGCAGCATCGTGCTGGCCTCGCCCGGATTCTTCACAGATACAGAGACCTTTGAGCTGCAGGAAGTCATCGATCGGGCGCTAAGGCAGAATGTAGTGATTGGCACGCTGGACGCGCGCGGTCTCTACGTGGACATACCCGGTGGCGACGCTAGTCAGAGGTCTCCGGGTGATCCGATGATGATGGGCCTCAAGACGCAAATGCACAGCGAGAGCTTGCTGGCCGACGAAGGCGTTTTGGCTTCCCTGGCGAACGAGACCGGAGGCGTCTATTTTCACAACAACAACGACCTTGGGGAGGGATTCCATCGGGCCGGCGGATTCCCGGAAGCCTACTACGTGCTAACCTTCGTTCCCGACGATCTGAAGCTGGACGGGCGCATGCACACGCTGAAGGTTACCCTGGCCGAGAATTCGGGCCACTTCACCCTGCAAGCTCGCAAGGCGTACTTTGCTCCTAAGAAATCCGAGGACGCCGCCACGCTGGCCAAAGAAGAACTGGAGCAAATGGTCTTCTCACAGGAAGAAATGCACGCTATCCCTATCGAAGTTCACACTCAATTCTTCACAGGGCCCAGCGGCGCTCAGCTCTCCGTCGTGACCCATGTTGACATGAGCGGTGTGCATTTTCGAAAGGCTGACGGCCGGAACTATGACAATTTAACACTCGTCACCGCTCTGTTTGACCAGTCCGGAAATTACGTGACCGCACAAGAGAAGACAGTCGAATTTCATATGCATGACACCACTCTGGCAAGACTGAACCAGACCGGCCTCAACATGAAATCGACACTTGCCGTGAAGCCTGGAACGTATCTGGTGCGCGAGGTGGTAAGGGAGTCAGAGGGCGATGGACTTTCGGCCCTGAATAGCCAGGTGGAGATTCCATAGCAGGTTACGGAAAAAACCTGCGGAACCGTGTCATTTCGAGCGTAGCGAGAAATCTCGCTCTGAAAAGAAAGATAATGCGAGATTCCTCGTCGCCTCCGGCTCCTCGGAATGACGGGTTGGACGGGTTTTTCCGCCGCTCGCTAGAACTAGACTGGTCTAGGGCCGTTCGAAGGAGTACGCGCGGCTGTTCTGACGGCGAGCGATTTGGGGAACCCTGGGAGTAGTGGTTCAGTTTGACGTAGGGGCGGCCCTTGTGGCCGCCCATTCAGGGCAGCGCTGTTGCTTGTGCGGCCGCAAGGGCCGCCCCTACGTCAAACCGAACCATTACCAACCCAGGGGAAACCAGGTTTGTGGTCCCCGAAAGGTGTAAAGTAATGGGGTCTGGTGATAATTGATTTCTGGGGGTGCATCATGAAAACTCAATCCAAGGCGATCACCTTCGCGCTGCTGGCGGGCCTGATGGCTGTCGGGGCGGGCCGGCCGCCGGTTCCTCACCAGTCGTCCGCCCAGACGGATGCCGGCGCAGGGGCCCAGAGCGCCACGGTCAGCACCATTCGCAAGGAAGCCAACCTGGTGCTGGTGGATACGGTGGTGACCGACAAAAAGGACCACTACATTGAGAACCTGGAAGCCAAGGATTTTCACGTTTTCGACAACGGAGAGGAGCAGAAGATCGTTTCCTTTTCCCATGGCTCCGGCGCCGCGGGCCCCAATGCACCGGGCAACCGCCGTTACATTGTGCTGTTCTTCGATGACTCCACCATGAGTCTGCAAGACCAGGGATTTGCGCGCAAGGCGGCGGCCCAATTCGTCGACAAGACGACCTCACCGGACCGGCTGATGGCCGTAGTCGAATTTACGGGAACCTTCCGCGTGGTCCAAAACTTTACGGACAATGCGGACTTGCTGGCTCGCGCGGTAAAGGGAGTGAAGTCAGGCAACGTCAATCCCAATGCTCCCCCGGACACGTTGGCTGGCGCTAACGTCGCGATGACAACGACCGGACCCACCCTGACCAGCGCTGAAGGCGATTTCGGCGCCCGCGACTTGCTGTACGGGATTCGGCATTTGTCTAAGATTCTGGCTCCCATCCCAGGGCGAAAGACTATGATACTTTTCTCGTCCGGCTTTCCGCTGAACGATGAGCTCATGTACGAGCTGACGGCAGCCATCGACCAGGCTAATAAGGCTAATGTCGCAATTTATCCCCTGGACGTCCGTGGGCTCTTTAGCGGTCAGCCCAGTATGTCATCGCCGACTGGGCCCTCCCTCGGGCGCCCACCCGGACAGCCGCTCGGCGAGCTTCAACTTCCTGATGAGCCCAATTTCCCGCACTATGAAGGGCTGCTTACCGTGCTCATGCCTCTGCCCCAGCGTCCTGGGGGTGGCGGTGGTGGCGGCGCGCCTGCAGGTGGTGGCGGTGGCGGCGCACACGGGGGTGGCCCTGTCGGCGGCGCGGCCGGAGGCGGAGGGACAGCCGGCGGTGGAGGCCATAGTGGTGTTGGAGGAGTAGGCGGCACCGGTACTAGCGGTGGACACGGTGGTACCACCGGCACCACCGGTAGTGGCGGACGTGGTGGCACCACTGGTAACGGCGGTCGCGGCGGTACCACCGGAGGCACCACAGGTGGTCGTGGCGGCGGCGTAGCACCTCCGGGAATGGGCCTCAACAGTCCTCTAAATAATCCGAACTTCATGCCTAACGCCAACATTCCACAGTTCCCACAAATGGCCACCGCCAGCCAGGATGTGCTTTATGCCCTGGCCACGGGAACCGGCGGCTTCCCCATCTTCAACACCAATGACTTTGCCGGTGGTCTCGACAAGATCGCTCACGAGCTGGACGAATACTATGTGCTGGGCTACGCCCCCGAAGATCTCAGCCACGACGGCACCTACCATCCGATCAAAGTCAAGGTAGACGCCAAGGGCCTCGAGGTGCGGGCGCGCAACGGCTACTATGACACCAAGGGTGTGGACGCGCTCGCCGGCAAGCCCGAGGCCAAGACTCTGGAGGCCCAGCTCGCCAGCCCACAGGCTGGGAGCGCCCATCTCAATGCGGAAGCGTCGTACTTTTATCAGGGCGCTGACCAGGCGCTGGTGAATGTTGCTCTCTCCGTGCCGGGCGACGCGTTCAATTTTGAAAAGGATAAGAAGAACTTCCATTGCGACGTTACCATTTTGGGCGTCGCTTACCGGCCGGACGGCTCCGTCGCGGCCCGCTTCAGCGACTCGCGCGCCCTGGATTACGAGAAAAAAGATCTCAAAGAGTTCACCCAGGGCGCTTTCAACTACCGCGCGGGCTTCGACATTGCGCCCGGCGAATACAAGTTGAAAATTGCCGTGAGCACGGGAGGGAGCAGCTTCGCCAAGCAGGAAATTCCGCTTACGGTGCGGCCCTACAATGGAAACCAGTTCAACATCAGCGGCGTCATCTTGAGCGACCAGATCCAGAAAGTGTCGGATGCCGCGGTGAGTATGGACGAGGCATTGCTAGAAGATCAGAAAACATTTGTAGCCCAGGGCGTGCAGTTGGAGCCCTCTGCCAACAACACTTTCAAAGCCGGTAAACAACTTGCGCTTTACGTTGAGGTCTACGATCCGCAGTTGGCGGCGGGCGGTCAACCCAAGGTCCAATTACGTTACGAAGTGGTGGATCGCAAGACAAACCAGCCGGTGGCCAATTTGACGACTCCGGTGAACATGTTCGTCAAGGCGGGCAATCCTGTGATTCCCATCGGAATTCCTCTGAGGCTTGAAGGCGTCCAACCGGGCCAGTACGAACTGGAGATTCTTGCCATGGACGCTTCGGGAAACCGGACGCCCGTGGAACACGCGTCCTTCGACTTGAACTGAAAAAGCAGGAGAAAGAAGTCAGGAGTCAGAAGCCAGAAGCAAGGAGTCAGAAGCCAGAAAGCAGGATACGAAGTAAGAGGTGAGAAGTAAGAAGTAAGAAGTAAGAAGCAAGTGTCATGTCTCTTACTTCTGGCTTCTGACTTCTTTCTTCTGACTTCTGACTCCTGACTCCTTACTTCTGACTTCCTACCGATGCCCTCTTCACACCCACGCGCCGATGAGCCATCAACTGCATCAATCTTGCCTCTGCGGCGAGCGCTCCTCACGTGGTATCGCCGCACACACCGCCCGCTTCCATGGCGGGAAACGCGAGACGCATACGCAATCTGGGTTTCGGAAATCATGCTGCAACAGACACAGATTGCAACGGTCATTCCGTATTACCGCCGCTTTCTGAAGACGTTTCCTACGGTTTCTGAACTGGCGCGTGCCCGCCTCGATCGAGTGCTTCGCCTTTGGTCTGGTCTTGGTTATTATCGCCGCGCTCGGCACATGCACGCTGCCGCCAGGAAGATGGTAGAGGAGTTCGACGGCAGATTTCCGGCGAGGCTTGCTGAAGCCCGCTCGCTCGCTGGTGTTGGCAGTTACACTGCAGCCGCTGTGCTCAGCATTGCCTACGACGCGCGGCTGGCCGTGCTGGACGGCAACGTGGCGCGAGTCGCGGCACGGATCGACGCGCGCAAGGGGGGCCTGGCCGAGGCGCGCTTCCGCAAGGCCGTCGAAGTGAGGCTGCGTGATCTGCTCTCGGAGCGGCATCCCGGCGAGTTCAATCAAGCCCTGATGGAACTCGGCCAGACGATCTGCCTGCCGCGATCGCCTCGCTGTCTGTCTTGCCCTGTTCGCCCCTGGTGCCGCGCGCACCGCTTGGGCACGCCCGAAGCATTCCCGTCAGCACGTCCGCGACGCGCCACCGAGCAGCATCACCTTGCGGCCGCTGTGATCTTTCGGCCCGGCTGCAGTGCTGATGCTGATCCAGAACTGGAAGGCGCCTCAAGAGCCGTCATGCTCGTGCGCGGCCTCGATGAGGGCTTAATGTCTGACTTGTGGAACTTTCCCTCGGCATTTGGCCGCTCACCGGCGCATGCGCGCGCACTGCTTCAGACCAAGATCGCTACGCTTTGCACGACAGCTCCGTTGGCCTGTGATCCCGACTTGGAAAGCGTAGACACAAGCGACACTCGCCAAACAGCGTCAGACAAGATTTCGGTTGGCGCGCAGTTGGTTCGCCTTCGCCATAGCGTCACCTATCGTGACATTGAAGTGCGCGCGTACCACGTTGAGCTCGCCGCTCCGCGCAGCCATGGCATCCGCTGGCTCAAGCTGTCGAACTTTGGAGGCGCGCCTGTTTCTGAGCTCGCTCGTAAAATCGCGCGCCAGATATAGACTACCCATGGAGCCTACTCCAGGTCTTCCTGCTCCGTGGCCGGTTGAGATTCTGCGCGCAAGTGAATTTCGGGCAGCCCAGCGCCGCTTAATTGGCGGTTGAGCGTCGGAAGATCAGTGGTCTTCACTTCGTTCCAGCGGGCCTGGACATCTGAGAAATCCTTCGCAATGTCGGACGCAGCGGAAGTCTGCGAAGCAGTAGGACCAGCATCGGCGGCCTCGATTTGGCCGTAAAGCGCCGCCACTTCGCCACTCACTCGAGAGAGCGTCACTTCGGGCGATGGAGGCGCGAAAAAGCCGCCAGACCTGCCGACCAGCGCGGTGACCTTTTTCAAAAGCGCATTGACTGGTTCTGCCAACGGTCCGCTTGCCTGCTGCTTGGATAGCTTTTGCAGTTGATCAAGAAGCGGACGGGCTTCGCCAAGCGCTTCGTAACTGCCGTCCATCATGGCGGCGAGGCGTGTTGCGAGTTCGAATTGTTCCTGAAGGTCCGCGGATGAGGTTTTGATTCTGGGATCCAATTTGATGGTCAGCGGCGCCGAGTAACTTTGGCCGGCTGCGGTGAGCCGCACCGTGTATTGGCCCGGAAGCGCTGTGGGACCTTGCGGCAAGCGCGGAGTGTCATGCGGCACCGCAGAGATCGGATATTCGTATCGCGCCGATTTGGGCGCAGCGTAGTGAAGATCCCAAACCCAGCGATGCATGCCGGCCTCGGCGGAAAGAATCTTAGGCATGCGAACCCAGTAAAGCGGAACGGCGACGGTCTTCTTCATCTCTTCTTCGCTCATTTCAGGCTTGTCAGTGCTCGAATAGCGGCGAACCACTTTGCCGCCTGAATCGAGGATTTCAACCGTGACAGCACCCGAAGCAGCCTGGCCGAGAGAATAGTCAATGATCGCGCCGTCGGGCGGATTCTGGCCGGCGGGTTCGTCAGGTGGCAGCGGCGTATCGGTATTCGTACTGCGCCGCACGCGGTAAGCCGGCGCGGGCTTGAACAGGTAGGCATCCGAATGAGACGCCGCGTCGGCAATCTGCCGCAGCGGTGTGATGTCATCCAGAACCCAGAAAGAGCGGCCGTGAGTGGCGACAATCAAATCACTATCGTGAATCCAGAGGTCGCGCATCGATGTGTGCGGCAAATTGAGTTGCAAGGATTGCCAGTGGTCGCCGTCGTCAAACGAAACCCAGACGGCATTTTCCGTGCCGGCAAACAGCAACCCCTTCTCCACGGGATCTTCGCGCACCGTGTCGACAGGCCCGCTTTCAGGCAACCCTGTGACGATCTTCTGCCAGCTCTTGCCGCCGTCGTGCGTGCGGTAGATGTAAGGATGTAGGTCATCAATTCGAAATCGACTGGCAGAGGCGTAAGCAGAGCGGAAGTCGAAGTGCGACGCAGCAATCTGAGTGACCTTGCTCCACGGAGTCAGCTCCGGCGGCGTAATGTTGTTCCAATTCTGTCCGCCGTCACGCGTAATCCAGATGAGACCGTCATCAGTGCCAGCCCACAGCGTATTCACACTTTGGAACGACGGACCGAGCGCGTAGATCGCGCCGCGCACTCTAGCGGCGTTGGGATCTTTCGCGGCAAGGTCGCCGAGACTCGCGGGAATGCCCGGCTGCTCACGCGTAAGGTCGGGGCTGATGGTCTGCCAGGAATGCCCGCCATCCGTCGTCTTAAACAGAAAATTGGTGGCGTAATAGAGAATGTGGGGATCGATCGGCGAAAACATGGCGGGCTCGGTGCGATCAGCGCGGTACTTTTCGCTGCGCACCGGAATCGGCGTCACGTTCTGCACCTGTCCGGTGACCCAATCGAACTTCGAAACCTCCGATCGACCGGCGCCGTAGACAATGTCGGGATGCAGCGGGTCCGGCGCGACGTAGCCGTACTCGATGACGCCCACCGGATGCCACTCGCGGAAGGTGATCTCTCCGTCGTTGCCGCGGCTCGCAGTTCCTACAGAACCGCTTTCCTGCTGGCCGCCGTAAACGCGGTAAGGATACTGATTGTCGGTAATCACGTGGTAGAACTGCGCGGTCGGCTGGTTGTACCAGGAACTCCACGTGACGCCGCCGTTGACGGTAACAATCGCGCCTTGGTCGCTCACCAGCAGAATGGTGTCTGGGTTGTTCGGGTTGATCCAGATGTTCTGGTAGTCATCGCCGCCAGGCGCACCGCGAATGCCCGTCCAGCTTTTTCCGCCATCAGCGGAGCGCCAGGTGACCGTGCTGGTGGTGTAGACAACGTCCGGATTCTTGGGGTCAACCTTGGGCACGGCGAGATCGCCACCGCCGATGCGCACGGTCGGCCGCGGATCAGTAGTCGTACGGGACCAGTGCTCGCCACCGTCGTCGGTGCGATACAGGGCTGTCCCGTGAGAGGTCGCCAGGCTCGAATAGAGTATCCGCGTGTCGCTCGGTGCGATTGCAACGTAGGCTTGCACCAGATCGTCCGGCAGTCCGCCGGCGAGCTTGTTCCAATTGGCGCCGCCGTCGGTTGACTTGAAAATGCCTCCGCCAGCGCCGCCGTACGAATTGCCGTCTTCCCAGGGTCCCTGGCGCGCGCGCCACAGGCAGGCGTAAACGACGTCAGGATTTGCGGGATCGATCTCTACGTCAGACGCGCCTGTGTTCTCATCCTTGTAAAGAACCTTCTGCCAGCTTTGCCCGCCGTCCGCGGAGCGGAAGACGCCGCGCTCTTCGTTCGCTCCGTAAGGATGACCGAGCACCGCGGCAAACACGCGATTCGGATCGCGCGGATCGATGGCGAGCGCAGGAATCTGCTGACCATCGCGCAGGCCGAGATGCGTCCACGTCTTGCCCGCATCGGTCGATTTGTAGATGCCGTCTCCCACTGACAAGTCAGGACGCTGCAAGCCTTCGCCGCTCGCAACGTACACGATGTTGGGATCTGATTGAGCCACTGCAATGGCACCGATCGATTGCGTTGGCTGGCTGTCAAAGATGGGATTCCACGTCCGGCCGTAATCGTCCGATTTCCAAACTCCCCCATTGACCTGGCCGATGTAGAACACATTCGGCTGGCTGGGAACGCCCGTCGCCGCGCGCGTTCGGCCCCCGCGCAAGGGTCCAATCATGCGCCAGCGCATTTCCTGATAAAGAGACTGCGGGTATTGCTGCGTCAGTCCAACGCCGCAGAAAGCCAGGCTCAGCAACGCGCAGAGCGCCAGACGCAGACGAAGAATACGCATAGTATTGCAACCTCCGAAGGAATTTCGCAAGGTAGCAAAGCATAAACCAAGCGCGGCTCAGCCGAGAAGGAAAACTTGTCGCAGAAGTGAGGGCAGCCCGCCGCAGAGTGCGCTCATCAATCCGATGCTGGGACGATCTTTTCAAGAGAGCTGATCAGAGCGGGAACATCACGGGCGACGATCTGCCGCTCGAGCATGTGGCGCATCCGCGCCGACGGATCACGGCGCGACGTAATGCACCTCCGCCTCGCGAAGCGCTTCGTCTCGGAAGTGGCGGCTTAAGAACTGCGGGGTCTGCAAGTCGACCTTGCGACCGAGGATTCCGCTAAGTTCGCTCTCCATCGAAAAAAAAGCCAGGCCTGGTACGTGTCCCGGCTTGAACTCCACCAGTACATCGACATCGCTGCCTGACGAAAAATCATCGCGCAGGATACATCCGAAGAATGACAACTTTGCGATGTAGTGCCTGCGGCAGAATTCTTCAATCTTGTCATGCGGGACTTCGATGTTCACGCGGCTCATAGCCTGCCCTATTTCGATTCTCCGGCCACAAAGCGTTCGGCGTTCACCGCAGCTCCGATCACGCCCACCTCGTCGCTGGTGGCCACCACTTCGAACCGGGTGCCCTGCAGCGGCGACATCTTGACGAAATCGTGAAGGTAGAGATCAAGCCTGGCGAGGTCAACGAAGCGCGCGTTTTGTCCCGTCACGTAAAACTCCCCAGGCCCATCCATGTGGACGCTGGTAGCCGTGGCGGCGGCGAGGGCGCGATGCCACAGTTTCACAAAAGCCTCGCAGCGTTCGTCGCCGTTCGCAGCGTTGGCAAAGATTTCCTCCGGCTCCAGGTCAAGAAAACGCAGGCGCATGGCGCGGTGGCCCATGATGCCTTCCAGATGGCCCTGTCCGCCACAACCGCAATAGTGCTCTTTGGGATCAAGCGAAACCACCGAGTGACCGCCTTCCCAAATTCCCGCCACCCACGGATAGCGTCCAAATCCGATGCCGTTGCCGAGCGTCCACGCGCGCACCACCCGATGCAATTGTCCACGGGTGGCCGCGATCCCGGCCGCCATCACGTCCGCATCGTTGAAGATCACGGCTTTGGCCGTTATGCCGCGTTCGCTGAGCATGGCGCAGAGAGCCGCGCCGAGGTCGTATCCCTTAACCTGTTGGAGGTTGGGGGATTCCTGCACGACACCCCCTCGAATGATTCCCGGAAAGCCGACGCCCACAGTCTGCAGAGGCTGACCCTGCCGCACCGCCTCGATGAGCTCGCACATGCTGCGCGCAATCTGTTCTGCGGGCATCGACTGGAGCGCGTCCCCTTTGCTCTCCGCATCCAACATGCGCAGCGACTTGACCAACCGGTGGCCTTCCACCAACCCTGCGGCCACGTGTTCGGCCGCCAGTACTCCAACGTTCAGCGCCATATCAACTCCTGAAAGGCAGTGACGAGTGACAAGTGACGAGAGACAAGTAATCGGGCGATCGGGTGATCGGGCGATTGATTAGCGGCAACGACGAAGGCCGACTCGAGATCGAAAGTCGAGGGTTGTTTCAACTCTCGCCTTCATACTCATGTCTGCCTGCGGGACGTTTCCTGCCATTCGTTACTTGCCTTCTTACGTCTGGCTTCTCATCTGTCTCGGCAATTCGATCACCCGATGGCCCGATTACCCGATCACCCGATTCTTGTCACTTGTCTCTCGTCTCTGATCTCTCGTCTCTGGCCTTAAAGTCTTGCCAGCTTGTTTAGCCCATTAAAGGCGGCTGCTTTGTAACACTCCGCCAGAGTGGGATAATTGAAGACCGCGTCCACAAAATACTCCACCGTTCCCTTCAGGATCATCACGGCCTGGCCGATGTGCAGCAGCTCTGAGGCTCCCTCGCCGATAATGTGCGTTCCCAACAGCTCCTTCGTCTCACGATGGAATACCAGCTTCAGTCGCCCCGTGGTGTCGCCCCGGATCTGCCCTCGCGCGATCTCGCGGTAGTAGGCGATGCCCACCTCGTAGGGCACGTCCTCATCGGTCAATTGCTCTTCCGTTTTGCCGATAAAGGAAATTTCGGGAATGGTAAAAATTCCGTACGGGTAGGTCGCGGGGTTGGAGTGCACCGGGAGGCCAAAGGCATGCGCCGCGGCAATGCGGCCCTGCTCCATGGAAACCGAGGCCAGGCTGGGAAACCCGATTACGTCGCCTACCGCGTAGATATTGGGCGTTCGGGTGAGAAAATTCGCGTCCACCGGAATGCGCCCCCGGTTGTCCGCTTCGATCCCGGCCGCGCTCAGCTTAAGCCCATCCACATTGCCCTGTCTTCCCACCGCGTACAGAAGCGCGTCGCCCGAAATCTTCTTCTTGCTCTCCAGGTTCGCCACCACCTTGCCGTCGGGCGCCTCTTCCACGCTCTCCACCTCCTCGTTCAGGCGCAGCGTCACGCGGCTGTCTCGAAGGTGGTAGGAAAGCGCCTCCACGATCTCGGCATCGGCAAATTCCAGCAGGCGCGGGCGTTTTTCCACCAGCACCAGGCGCACGCCCAGAGTGGCGAACATGCAGGTATATTCAACCCCGATCACTCCGCCACCGACCACGATCATGCTCTTGGGAATTTCTGGCATCTGCAGGATCTGGTCGCTATTGACGATGGTGCGGCCGTTGATGGGCACCTTCGGGGAAACCGCCGGTTTGGTGCCTACAGCGATGATGACGTGATTAGCCTTGTACTCAGACGCCCCTCGCGAGTTCTCAACCCGAATCGTCTGTGGGTCAACAAAGCTGGCTCTGCCGTACATAAGATCGATGCCGTTCCGCGCCAATTGGGCCTGGGTCACGTCGATTTCGGTCTTGATCACGTGCTGCACGCGGAAGACAAGATCCGACATGCTGATCTTTTCCTTCACGCGGTAATTGATGCCGTAGATGCCCTGGTAGCGATAGCCGGAAAGGTGAAGTACGGCCTCCCGCGTGGTCTTGCTGGGAATCGTGCCGGTGTTCACGCACACGCCGCCCAGCACCTCGCGAGCTTCCACCACCGCCACCCGCTTGCCGCACTTAGCCCCCTGGATAGCCGCGCGCTGTCCTCCGGGGCCCGAACCGATCACTAACAGGTCATAGTTTTCCATGGTAGACGGTGCCTTGTCGTTACCTGAAAACCCGTGGATTCCCGCCTTCGCGGGAATGACGGCGTTAAGAAGAGAGCCTCAAGATCCAACAACAGCAACGACGATAGGCCTCCTCGCGGGAATGATGACGCCGTTAGGAAGAGAGCCTCAAGATCCAGCGATATGCCTCCTCGCGGGAATGACGGCGTTGGGAAGAGAGCCTCAACATCCAACCATGTGCCTCTTCGTGGGTGAAAGTCTCTGAAATTAGAAATTCCATCTTAGCGCGGTCATTCCCGTGAAGCCTGTCTCCGCGAAGGTGGGCAGCGGGAATCCACGGGTTTTCCACGCGGCCACTGAAAGTACGTTCTTCGGTTCCAGCTATCACTCGCACCCTCATTGTCCTTCGTCGGACGCTTCTACACCTAAGCTTTCCTCCAGCGCCGCTTCCAGCGCGTCCCGGTTTGCGCCGGCCATAACCTCGTCAAAAGCCTTCGACCGCTGAATGGTAATGGGCGCGAACAGCTCCTTCTGCCGCAGAAGCACCGCGCCCAACCGCACCAGCTCCAACAAGGCCAGCAGCAGCGCCACCAGCGCCTGGCGGGCGAGGAAGCCGGCGGCCAGATCGTCAAGCCGCACAGGAGCATTGTGGCTGCGGAGCACTTCACGAACATGCTCGATCATTTCGGCCATGGTGATCTCATCCGCGCGGATGGCCATCGTGGGACGCGACTTGGCTCGCTCCAGAATCTGGCGGAAGGCAGAGATGAGGTCAAAGACGGAGACCGCAAGGCCAGGCTCATCCTCGGCTTCGGCAAACTCGCCGATGCCCGGCTCTGACCACATGGCCTCTTCGACCTCCAGCTTTGATTGCAGCATCTGGGCGGCGTTCTTGAACTGCTCGTGCTCGAGCAGGCGGTGCACCAACTCGGCGCGCGGGTCCTCCAATTCCTCCGGCGTGGCGTTCGGGTCTGGCGGTAGCAGCATGCGGGACTTGATGTAGATCAGCGTCGCCGCCATGAACACGAACTCGCCGCCGAGGTCAATGTTGAGCTCGTCGCAGGCGCGAAGATAGCTAAGGTACTGCTGGGTGATGCGCGCAATAGGAATGTCGTAGATGTCGAGTTCCTGCTTGCGGATCAGGTCAAGCAAAAGGTCAAGCGGACCCTCGTACACTTCGAGCTTCACCGGCGGCGGCCCGGCGAGGGAACGCGTGGCTCGCTTGCCGGTGGAGATCCCTTCGGGCGCGCCCTCGGCGGATGCTGGCTCGGCAGGCGTTGCCCCGGCATCAGGGGCTTCGCTGACTGCGGTCGGGTTCAGTTCGTTTTCGTTCATTGGGCCATGCACCGGTTCAGCCTTGGCCGGGCCATGTCTTTGCGGGCTTTGAACGATTCGACGACGAATTCACCTGCGTTTGTGCCCACACTGATTGTAAAAGACTTATCCGAATCCCAAAAGATCCAGCCTGGGTTCGTTTTTGCATTTAGGGCATACCCCCCGGGGGGGTGCCGCCAATTAGCTGCTCCATTTAGGGCATTGCCGGAGCCTGCGACGACTGAGCCAACCGTAACACAGCATGGCCAAGATGGCCATGCCACGTGGCACGGGCTTCCAGCCCGTGCGAGCCCGACCCGAGGGTGAGCCCTGCGTCTGTCTGAGAGAAAACCCTGGCCCGGATTTCTTCGGGCTGAAACAGGCGTGCTGATTATAAGGGACTTAACCAAACGCCCGTAGATCAGGCTTGGGTTCGTTTTAGGTTCGTTTAGGTTCGTCTTGGGTTCGTTTTTTAGCACTCTTGTTGATTCTAAAATACTTCTCGGGTTCGTTTTTGCATTTAAGGCATACCCCCCGGGGGGGGTGCGCCGACAACGGGCCATTTTGGGCGCTGCCGGAGCCTCCATAGCTGAGCCAACCGCAGCACAGCATGGCCAAGATTGCCATGCCACGTGGCACGGGCTTCCAGCCCGTGCGAGGCCGACGCAAGGGTCGGCCCTATGTCTGCCCGACAGCAACCTCCTGCTTCCTAGCCAATCCCACCGCCTCACGCACCTCGGTCATAGTCGCCTGAGCAACCTGCCGGGCGCGCTCGGTACCCTCATCGAGTATCCGCCAGACTTTCTCCGGCTCCTCCTCATATTGGCGGCGCCGCTCTTGGATGGGCGCCAGGCGCCGGTTCAGTCCCTCCACCATCAGCTTCTTGCAATCGATGCACCCGATCTCCGCCGTGCGGCACTCGCGATTCACCCGGTCGATCACCGGCTGCTCCGAAAACACCTTATGAAGATCAAACACCGGACAAATGTCCGGGTTGCCGGGATCGTACCGGCGCTTGCGCGCCGGATCGGTCACCATAGTGGAGACCTTCTTCCAGACGGCGTCCGGCGGGTCAGAGAGGTAAATGGCGTTGTTATAGCTTTTCGACATTTTGCGGCCGTCGGTGCCCGGGAGGCGCGGCGTCGGCGTCAGCAGCGTCTGAGGCTCAGGAAAGACGGCGCTATAGAGGTTGTTGAACTTGCGCGCGATCTCCCGGGTCAGCTCGATGTGCGGCACCTGGTCTTCACCGACCGGCACTGCGTCTGCCTTGTAGATCAGAATATCGGCCGCTTGCAGCACCGGATAGCCGAGAAAGCCGTAGGTGTGAATATCGCGGTCTTTGATGTTCTCTAGAGCCTCCTTGTAAGTCGGCACACGCTCCAGCCATCCGAGCGGCGTCAGCATCGACAAAATCAAATGCAGCTCGGCGTGCTCGATCACGTGCGATTGAACAAAGAAGGCAGCTTTCACCGGGTCGAGTCCCGCCGCCAGCCAGTCTGTGGTCATCTGCCAGATGTTGTCCTGCAGGTCGGCGGTATTGGCGTAATCCGTGGTGAGCATATGCCAGTCCACCACGCAATGGTAGCTCTCGTAACGGCTCTGGAGCTCCACCCAGTTCTGCAGCGCACCCACCAGGTTGCCGAGGTGCAGCCGTCCCGTGGGACGCATGCCGCTCAGGATGCGCGGCTTCTTCTTATGATCGGTTCGTTGGTCAGGCATGGATCGCGTCAGTAATTTCCCGCTGGCACGCGGGCCTTCGCAAGTCTCGGCGTTCAGACGCTAACTTTAGCACAGGCGGGTGATTGCTTGCTCCCGGATCACGATTGCGGAGGGAACCGGACTGAGCACGAAGCGGACCACTTTCAATTTCCTCGACGATGGTTGAATCTTTCTCTCAGCGAGTGGTGGGTCAGTTTGACGTAGGGGCGGCCCTTGTGGCCGTCCAGGTAACGGACCTGCCTTGAAATGGGCGGCCACAAGGGCCGCCCCTACGCCAAACTGCGTGGGTCTATCGGAGAATCAGACTGCGCGGTTGGCCGGCGAGGTTACCTCATATTTCGGCCCGGAATAGCTGTTCTCAGTTATTGCGCGCTTCGGCGGCAACGCTGTATAAATGCGTGCCCGCCCAAACAGGAATGGGTGGGGCCGCGACACGGCGCGGCTTGAGCAACGACAACCAAACCGGAACTTTCTGCGACCGCCGTGCTAACGAAAGCCTTCACAACACGGAGTTCACGGAGACTCTGTGACCTCAGTGTTGAAGGCTTTTGGCCAGAGAGAACACAGAGATGCTGCGAGGTATGTTCCGATACGGTTGGGCAGCTTTAGGACGAATACCTTCAAGGGCCGAAGAGAATTGTATCTTAGTCACAGCATTGGAGGGACAATGGCACATATCAAGCTTGACGAGAAACTGCCGGGCATTCGGGGATTGTTTGCATTTCGTCCTGAGACGGCGATGCCCATGAGCGAACTTGCCGAGGTGTTGTTGCACACGCCCGGAACGCTGTCAATGGCGGAGCGGGAGCTTATCGCCACCTACGTCTCATCGCAAAATGACTGCTTCTATTGCCAGTCATCCCACGGAGCCATCGCTGCAATCCATCTGGAGGGTAACGAGGAACTCGTAAGGCAGGTGAAGCAGAATTTTGAGCAGGCCGGCGTTTCGGAAAAGCTCAAGGCGCTGCTGGCGATTGCAGGAAACGTGCAGAAGGGCGGGAAGAACGTGACCGCGGAAGATGTGGAACGCGCGCGGCAACAAGGCGCGAGCGACCTCGAGATTCACGACACCGTGCTGATCGCGGCTGCCTTCTGTATGTACAATCGCTACGTGGATGGCCTGGCCACTTGGGCGCCACAGGACGCGGACAGCTACCGCCAGCGCGCGGGGACCGTGGCGCGCGACGGGTACCTCAAGTCTATGCAGGCCTATGTCAAAAGCGTTCAGGCAACCGTGAGCGGCCAGTGATCGCGGCGCGGTAATGAAGCTCGGCGCAACGGCGGTCCAAAGACCGCTGAGTTTATTTGATTTCGACAGGCGGTCAGAGACCGCCGCTACAGGATAGCCTGAGGGCATTGATGAGTCGCCGAAAGGGCGGAGCTTTAGCTCCGCCGACCGTGCTCACCCACCCGTTTCCGAGCCCGCTGCCCGCACGGCTCGCGTACGCAAGCTGCGCGGGCAGCGATGCAAACCCATTATCAGTAGAGGCCTCCAACGGCGGGGCTGAAGCCCCGCCCTTTCGGCATCCTGACGGGAAACGCGGGGTGGAAGACAGCAACGAATCGGAAGTTTCGTACTACGGCTGGCGGGTGGTGCTGGCCTCCAGCCTCGGGGTGATGGTGGGCTTCGGCTCCCTGTTTGTCTTCACCTTCAGCCTCTTCGTTAAGCCACTAGCCGCCGACTTTGGATGGACGCGCGAAGCGATATCCCGCGGGTTCGCCGTCGCCGCGCTCACGGTGGCGGTTTGTTCCCCGTTTCTGGGCCGATGGCTTGACCGGTACGGTCCCCGCCGAGTGGTTTTCCCCTGTATTGTGATCTTCGGCTTGAGTATCGCTTCCCTGGCTTTCCTGCGTTCTCACCTGTGGCAATTTTACCTGGTCTGTTTGGTGCTGGGCGCGGTCGGCAACGGAACCGCACAAATGGGCTACGCGCGCGCGGTCTCGAGCTGGTATTCGAAGCGGCTGGGAATGGCGCTGGCGCTGGTGATGGCCGGAACCGGCGTGGGCGCGGTGGTGCTTCCCTTCCTGGCGCAGACTCTGATCGCCGGGCCCGGTTGGCGCGCGGCCTACCTCACCCTGGGCGGTCTCGTTTTGGTTCTGGGATTGCCGCTCGCCTGGCGCTATCTTCGCGAACGCGACCACCGCCAGGAGCACCCGAGCGCGGCTGTAAAATCCGGCAACAGTTGGCAACAGGGACTGCTCTCCTTTCCCTTCTGGATCATCGTTGCGGTTTTGTTCGTGGGCTCAGTCACCATGAATGGCGCCGTTACGCAGATGGTTGCACTGCTGACGGATCGCGGCATCAGCGGCCGCACGGCCGCCTTATGCGCCTCTATGCTGGGAGCCTCCAGCCTTGGCAGCCGGCTTTTCGTGGGGTGGCTGCTCGATCGGTTTTCGGGGCCGCGAGTGGCTTTTCTGGTGACGGTGATAGCTGCGTCCGGCGTGCTGCTGCTGGCACGGCTTACGACTTTTCCCCTCGCTTGCCTGGCTGCGGCGCTGATTGGCGTCGGCTTGGGCGCGGAGGCTGATATCACGCCTTACCTGCTCACCCGCTACTACGGCTTGGCGTCATTCTCCACACTGTACGGCTTCACGTGGACGTTCTATGCGGTCGCTGGCGCCACGGGTCCCGTAATACTGGGCCGCGCTTATGACGTCACCGGGTCTTATACTCTGTTGCTCACGGTGCTGGCACTGATGATGGCCGTGGCCGCCGGTTTGATGCTTTTGCTGCCGCGCTATCCGGCGGGTGCCGATAATCTGTTCGATCCGGATTCCCACGCCGTTCTCAATGAAGCGCGGTAGCGCGGAGGTTACGTGCAGTACACGATCCTTCGCCACTCGTGTGCCTTCCAGGGCCCTCTACTGAAATTGCTGATCTCCGCCGCCCAGCAGCGCCTGATCGCCATCCATGCCGATCATAAAGAGGCTGTTGGGCGAAACCAGGTAATAGTTGACCACCCGGGTGGTGCCGCTGCCGGTTATCCTCATTGTGCCGCGACCGGTTGATTGAATCGTGTTGGTGATGGTGAGGGCGACGTTGTCAGTGAGAGCAGTCCCAGTGTTGAGGGTTTCATTTCCAGTCGCGTTTCCGTTGCCGGCGGCCGAGAGCTGGCCAAGTTTATCAATGGGCACGGAGTTGGCGGCGGTGGTTGTTACTGTGTTGCCATCGAGATTGAAGCCGTAAGGACCGCTGAAATCGGAGAGAGAGAATGTGCTTTGCGTTTGGGCGGCGAGCGTTCCGCTGCTCGTTTGGAAGTCGGTACGCAACACGACGGCTTGCGTATTCGATTGCAGGTAGAAGGAGTAATTGAGAGTGCCGAGTGTGTTGCTCACAAACTGCAGGGTGCCGTACGAGCTGTTAGTGACCGTGAAGCTGCCCGTAAAGGAGTATCCCGTAGTGGTAGCCCCCTGGTCGTTCTCATCCCCCACGCCGCTCGTGATGATGCCCCCCGACTTCATCTGAAACTGGCCGGCGCCTGCAAATGTATTCATGCCAGGGGGGTTGTCCGCCTCAAAAACGAAGGGACCGCTCAGAGCCGTACTCGCATCCACATCCGACTGCTGGCTGTTGGCGCTGCCGGACCACACGGGTCCCCCTAAGCTCCCGATTGACACCAGGCGCAGCGTCTCGGCCGACACCACATAAAAGGCGAAGCTATAGGAGAAGAAAGTGCTGTTTAACGTAAGCGTGCCGCGCCCATTCGAAGCCGTGGCGTAGGTCCCCGTCACGGCCAAGGCCGTAATCACCCCGCCGTTGTCGTTGCTGTCGAGAGAACCTCCCGAGATGGAGCCGGTTCCGTTGAGGGTGATGTAGCCGATGGAGCAAAAGGGCAGGCCGCTGCCGTCGCCGCCGCTGAAGCTGAAAACGTAGTTGCCGCTGAGGGCTGAGTTGGAGAAAGCGGTACTGTCCTGCAGGTCGAGACGGCCCGAGCCGTTCGACGATGCGTCGTAGGCGATCAGGCGCACCTGCTGATTCGAAATCAGCACCATTTGGAAGGTGGATTTACTCAGACCCGACGAGTTCGACGGCGTTATCACCAGACTGCCACGGCCGTCCTGGCCCACCGTGTAGGTTCCCGTGAAGGAAACATTGGTGAATACTTGGGACGAGTTGTTCACGTCCTCCGTTCCTCCGGTCACGTTACCCTTGCCGTCAGCCTGAAAACTGCCGGCCTCCACCAGGCGCGCGCCCGAACTCTGCCCGTTGAACACGAAGGCGTACGATCCGTTGAGCGTGGCCACCGACGGCGCCACGGTTACGGTGGCGGATGCTGTCATCGAAGGGTCGGCCTCGGAGGCTGCCGTAACGGTCACCTGCTGTCCTGAGGGTGGAACTGCGGGCGCCGTATAGAGACCGGTGGAATCGATGGTGCCGCTCGCTTGCGTGCCGCCCGTCGTGCCGTTCACTTGCCAGGTGACGGCCGGCATGCTCTCGCCCTTCACCGTCGCGGTGAACTGCTGCGTGGCCGCTGCCGAGACCGTTGCCGAACCAGGCGCGATGCCTACCGTAGAATTCGTGATGGTGACCGAGGCCGAGCCGGACGCAGACGTGTCAGCCTGCGAAACGGCCGCTACCGTAACGGTAGCAGGGTTGGGCACGGTTTCGGGCGCGGTGTATAGTCCGGTGGAGGATATGGTTCCTACCGTGGAATTGCCGCCGGCAGTGCCATTCACTTGCCAGGTGACGGTGTCGTCCGTGGCGTTGGTCACCGTGGCCATGAATTGTTGCTCCGCGCCCGCCCCAACCGTCGCGGAGGTTGGTGAGATGGCCACGGTCACAGAGTGCTTGCTCTTGGTACAACTCACGAACAAGAGCATAAGACTCACGATGAGGGCGCGCAATTGCTTCACAATTTACCTCGCACAACGTGTTAGGTGCCAAGTGCCAAGTGCCAAGGGCCAGGTGCTAGGGGTCAGGTGTGAGGTTCGAGGCCTCAGCGACCAATGGCCAGGCTCGTTCGTAATCTAACGCGAGCGCCATCCGGAAGGGCCGGGTTGGGTTTGAGGCAATAAACAAGCACCCGGTCCCTGACACCTAGCACCTGACCCCTAACACCTGACCTCTAACACCTAACACCTAACACCTAACACCTAACACCTAACACCTAGCCTAGCACCCGCCTTTCCAGTTCCTCCAGCTTTTCCTTGAAGCCGGTGCGGCATTCGAAGCCGAGCCGCCTGGCCGCCTTCGACGAATCATAGACGCGGTCGATGCTCTGGAACATCGTCCAACCAGCGCGCGCGTAAAGCTCCTGATAGCGCGGGAAGTAGCGCGCAACGACGGAGGGCGCATCGACGATGAGCTCCTCACAGTCGTCCGGCGAGAACGGTGTCTTGGCCGAGATGATGAAGGTGTCGAAGCCGATCTCCGGCGCCTTTGCAAGCGCCGCCACATGGCTTTCCGCGGCATCTTGAACGGTCAGGCGCCGGAATAGAAACTCGTTGGCCTTGGTATTCGGTTCAGACTGAACGATGGTGTGGGCCATGTCGTCCTCTTCCGGAAAGAAGCGGGAAGTGCGGAGGATCACCACGGGCAGCCGGTGGAGCTGGTGGAACAGCCGGCAGAGGTGCTCGGCCGAAAGCTTGGTGACGCCGTAGATGTTGCGCGGCAGAAGGGGCGATAGCTCTTCGGTAATCCACACAGCTTTGCTGGCGCCGCCCGATCGCCCGGCGCGAATCTCACGGGAGATCATCAGCGAAGTCGTGGACGTGAAAATGAACCGATCCACCTGGGACCCCGGCGCGACGGCTTCTTCCAGCAGGTTAAGCGTGCCCTGCACGTTAACCGAAATAAAGTCTGACCGTTCGCGGTCTTTCACATGTGGCTTGTGAAAGGCGCCCGCGTGAACAATCGCATTCAGTCTAAAGTCCCGGATTGTGGCGCGCACGAGGGGCCGGTCAGCCACTGAGCCCACCACTTGGGTCGTCGGCCACGGCACCGGGTCCAATCCGATCACTTCATGGCCGTCCCTCGCGAGCCGCGGCACCAGCGCCTGGCCCAGCCAGCCCGAGGAACCTGTTACGAGAACCCGCATGGTGCCATTATTTCAAAAAAGACTTTGCGCAGAATAGCTCGGCTGATTCCCGTTATGGAGGGCCTGAGCGCGCTCTGCAGCGTTGAGCGACGTTTCATCGAGCGTACCCGGATCGGGTGGTGGCTTAGTTTGACGTAGGGGCGGGCCTTGTGCCCGCCCATTTCGAAGGGGTTGAGTCATTCGGGCGGCCACAAGGCCCGCCCCTACCCCTACCCCCACATCGCGAGTTGACGCTGGTCGCAAGAGACTCTATAATGAAGCTTTCCAGACATAAGGGGAGCTTGAGCTATGTATGCGATCTTTCGGACAGGCGGGAAGGAATACAAAGTTTCACCGGGGGACGTCGTGCGCGTTGAGCTTCTCGGGGCCGAGCCTGGTTCGGGCGTCGAGTTTAATCACGTGCTCGCGGTCCGCAAGCAGACACTAACGGTGGGCTCACCGTTGGTGGCTGGCGCCAAAGTTGTCGGTACCGTGCAGCGCAACGCGCGCGCCCGTAAAGTTCGTGTTTTCAAGTTCAAGGCCAGCAAGCAGTACCGGCGCACCCGCGGGCACCGGCAGGACTTCAGCGAAGTTCTGATTCGCGACATTGTGACGGCGTAAACCGGACGCCCGTAGGGCCGACCCTTGGGTCGGCCTGGGCCGGAGCAAGCCCCGGCCCTACGAGGCAATATCAAGGGATAAGGTTCATGGCACACAAAAAGGGACTTGGGAGTTCAAGAAACGGCCGCGACTCAAACGCCCAGCGGCTGGGAGTGAAGCGATTCGCCGGCGAAACGGTATCCGGCGGCTCGATTCTGGTGCGGCAGCGCGGGACTCCGCTGAAGGCCGGAAACAACGTGGGCCGGGGTAAGGATGATACCCTCTTTGCAAAGGTATCTGGAGTTGTGCAGTTCGAAGACAAAGGCCGGCAGGGCCGGTTCGTTCACATTCTGGTTCCGTCGGCAACGTGAAAAGCTTTAACAGAGTCCTTTGAGTTTTGGAAGTGCTGGCCCTGACAGATCAAGCACACGTATAGGGAACATTAGCCAGTCTGGTCAAAGAGAGCCTACCATGACGCACTGGACGCGAACCCTGTCCATCTCAGCGCTAGCGGCTACCCTGTGCTGCGGGATGCGCCTTATGGCAGGGCAGCAGACCGGCCAACCAAACGACCAGCCGGCGGGCGGGCAAGGTGCCGAGACAACGCCTCCCTACCACAAGAGCGCAGAAGACGCAAAACCGCTTCCGAAGTTACTGCCGGCCACAGATTTCATCGACCGCCCGTTGGTGGTTAAGGCCTACGCGATTGCGCATCAGATTCCGCTGGTGCTGGCCCAGCAACCCTGTTACTGCCACTGCGACAGGGAATTCGGCCACAGCAGCCTTTTGGACTGCTTTGCCTCTTCCCACACGGCAGGGTGTGGAGTCTGCATGGCGGAGACGTTTTTTGCTTACGAGATGACGAAGCAGGGGAAAACCCCAAGCGAAATCCGCGCCGCTATTGTCCGAGGTGAGTGGAAGAGATTTGTCCCCCACAGGAGCGCAAACTGACTGGCGCCGAACGCAGCTACGAGCCGCGCGTGTGAAAACTGAGAGGGTACGAACGAACCCAGCAAGTTATTGAAAACAATGGGTGGTGTTTTTGGGAACCCAGTAAGTTATTGAATCTTATGCTGTTTCCTTCAATATCCCAGCAACCTATTGATAAATAAAGTGGTTGTTCGGAATTTCTTTGCGCCAGCGGTTACCCATCCAAAGCTCTTCAGGCAAGCTCTTATCTCTCCTGCCCCCACCTCGATCGTAACCGCGGTCATCTGTGGCTGGGCGTTCCTGCTTGCGTTTTTGGTCCATGGCCGCTCATTTGGTGGAACCCCCACTTCATCGATGACCATCCCGCCGGCTTCGGTGATCCTGATCTCGGTCGACACACTGCGCGCCGATCACCTCAGTTGTTACGGCTACGAAGCGCTGGCCACGCCCCATATCGACTCACTTGCGCACGGCGGCACGATCTTCAGTGAGGTCAGCTCGCAGGTTCCCATCACGTTGCCTTCCCACGTTTCGCTGTTCACCTCGACGTACCCTTTCATGACCGGCATCGAAGAGAACGGCGAGGTGCTGCCTTCAGGCGCGATCACGCTGGCCACGGTGCTGAAGTCGCACGGCTATCGCACGGCGGCCTTTATCGGTGGATACTTTCTGGCGCGCCGCTTCGGGTTCGACCAAGGCTTTGACCTTTACGATAGCCCCTTCGATAGCCGCCGCTTCGAGCGCGCGCTTGACTTGAAGCGTCCGGCCGCTGAGGTGACGAAGAGTGCCGAAAGGTGGATGGCGGCAAATTCGGATCAGCCCTTCTTTGCCTTCGTTCACCTGTTTGACCTTCACCAGCCCTACGATCCGCCGCGGTTTGAGCGGCTTGCGCCCAAGAGCGACTATGACGCGGAGCTGGCCTACGTGGACGACGTGCTCGGCGGATTTTTCCGGTTTCTCGCGCAGAAGGGAATCGATCGGCGTGCCCTTGTGGTGCTGCTCTCGGATCACGGCGAGAGCCTGGGCGAGCATGGGGAGCACACACACGGCTACTTTATCTATCAAAGCACGCTCCACGTGCCGGTCATCATTCACTGGCCCGCGGAAGGGCGGGGCTTCAGCCCCGCCGGACAGACTCAGTCAAGAAGAATTATTGAAGCGCGCTTTTCGGCGGGGCTTGAAGCCCCGCCCTTCTTCGGGCGTTCTCCGAAGCCCGGTATCGCAGGAACCGCTGCTTCGGCCATCTTCCCATCTCGGGTTGATTCTCCCGCGGGCCTCATCGACGTCGCGCCTACAATCCTGCAAGCGCTCGGCATTCCGGAGCCCTCTTCGTTTGCGGGCCGCAGTCTTATGCCGTTGTTGCAGGGGGAAGTCTCCTCTGGGCGCGAGGTCTATAGCGAGAGTACCTACGCGCACGACAAGTTTGGCTGGGCGAGTTTGCACGGCGTGCGAATGGGCAACTATCATTACATCGAGGCGCCCAAGCCCGAGCTTTACAATGTTGCTGAGGATCGTGGGGAGACCCGCAACCTGTACTCGAGCCATGAGTCCTTGGCACACTCGTATAGTGACCGCCTCGCGGCGCTTCGCGCGCGATACCGCGTCCAGGCTGCGGCAGGCGCGAGCCCCGTGAGTCCGGAGATCTTAGAAAGGCTGCGCTCCCTGGGCTATCTCGCGGTGGCTTCTCCGAAGTCCGAAAGCTCATCGGGCGCTGACCCCAAGGATCACGTTGTGGAGTACAACCGGTACCTGGAAGCCTTGCACCTGGCGCAGACCGGTAAGCCAGGCGACGCTGCGGCGCTCTTCGAGAAGATCACAAGCGAAGACCCTGAGAACACGCCAGCGCATTTCGAGCTGGCAACCTGCGACATGAGCCTACGCCGGTATCAGGAGGCGGTGGGTGAACTCAAGGCCGTTTTGGCCGCGCTGCCGCGAGACGTGGAGGCGGCCGAGACCTTAGGTACACTCTGGCTTCAGCTCGGCCAGGAGGAACGCGCCCGAACTGAGTTTCAGGCGCTGCTCAGCATCGCGCCCGGCGACTTCACCGCGGAATACGGCCTTGGAACAATCGCAGCGCGCGAGCGGCATTTTGACGAAGCAATTAAGCATTTCCGCGCCGCTCTGGCCGCGCGGCCCGAGTCAGCGGGAACTCATTACAATCTTGGACTGGCGCTCGAAACCGTTGGGCGCAATCAGGAAGCCAAGCAGGAGTTCGGAGAAGCGCTCAAGGATGATCCGGATTTTGTGGCCGCTCAGACCGCGCTCGATCGGCTTGAATCCAATTGATGGTTTAGCGCATGCTGAAAGCCTGGGATGCGCAAAGCCGCCGGCTGCAGAAAAGAAAGTGATAGCAAGTGTTATAACGTGATGGGGCTGAAACAACCAGAGTTCTCCGTGAACTCCGTGCTTGGAAGCGTCTCAACCCGGAGGTCATGGAGGCTCTGTGGCCTCCGTGTTGAGCGTCCTTAGGCACGGAGAACACGGAGACACCACTACATCGAGTCTGAGCACGCATGCAGACCGTCAATATTCGCGAGGCGAGAACCCACCTCTCGCGCTTAGTAGAGGAAGCTGCGAAGGGGAAGCCGTTCATCATCTCCAAGTACGGAAAGCCAGTCGTGAAAGTCACTGCTTTGGACGCGCCGACTGGAGCGCAGAAACGTCGGCTGAGATTTCTGGCCGGGGAGATCGCCGTACCCGATGATTTCGACCAGATGGGAAGTGCCGAGATCGAACAGCTTTTTGGCCGCACCGGATGAAGGTGCGTCTCTTTCGCGGGTCTACCGTGTTTATTGACGAGGCTGTAATTCGGGTTGCAGGCGGCGACGGCGGCAACGGCTGCTCCGCCTTCCGCCGAGAAAAGTTTGTGCCGCGCGGCGGTCCCAGCGGTGGCGACGGGGGCAACGGCGGCAGCGTCTATCTCGAAAGCAACCAGCACCTCAACACGCTGCTTCAGTTTCGCTACAAGCGCGAGTTCAGTGCAGAACGCGGGCGGCATGGGGAAGGCTCAAACCGGCACGGGCGCGACGGAGAGGACCTGGTGCTGGCTGTGCCCGCAGGCACCGTGGTGTACGACGATGGAACCGGCGAAGAGATTTTTGACTTTGACGCGTCCGGCGAGCGGTTCCTGGCGGCTCGCGGCGGTCGTGGCGGCCGCGGCAACGCGCGGTTCGCTACTTCTACAAATCAGGCTCCTCGACGAGCCGATCCGGGACGGCCGGGAGAGCAACGCGCGCTGAGGCTGGAGTTGAAACTTCTGGCGGACGTTGGCTTGGTGGGCTTCCCTAACGTCGGCAAATCAACGCTGATCTCGCGCCTGAGCGCCGCCCGGCCTCGAATCGCCGATTATCCCTTTACCACTCTCGAGCCTCATCTTGGAGTGGTGGGGCTCGATCTTGAGCGGTCATTTGTGATGGCTGACATTCCGGGGCTTATTGAAGGCGCGCACGATGGCAAAGGACTCGGCGGGCGCTTTCTCAAACACATCGAACGAACTCGGCTGCTGGTTCATCTGATTGACGTGGCCGAAAACTCGGGACGCGATCCGGTGCAAGACTACGGCGTGATTATGGCCGAGCTCGCGAACTTCAGTCCTGAAGTGGCGTCTAAGCCTATGCTGCTGGTGGCTTCGCGAGTGGACGCTGCCGGTGACGGCGACCGTCTCGCCAAGCTCCGCCGCTTCGCCAAAGACCGCGGCGAGCCGCTCTATGAGATTTCCGGCGTCACCGGGCAGGGCCTCGAAGGACTCAAGCGAGCCATTTGGGCGAGGCTGGAAGGAATTCCGAAGCCCGCGGCCGTGCCGGCTGCGGACGCACATGAAGCGGTCGTGGCCGACCGCCTTTAGGCTAGCAGGATGCGGAAAAATAGGTGGGGCGCGATATGAAAGGGCGGGGCTTCAGCCGCGTCGCAAATCGCACCCCAACATGGCAATAACTTAGTTGAGGGCGTCGGTACGGCGGGGCTGAAGCCAGGCTGAAGCCCCGCCCTTCCGAGGTTCGAAATTGCCTTTCCGCGGCGTGCGGGCGAGACGCCCGCGCTCCCAGCTTGTGGCCCAAACCTTTGCGGGTAAAGCGGAGGCGGCTCATCTAACGTGAACATCGCGATTTTCGGCGGCACCTTCGATCCCATTCACGCCGGGCACCTGCGTGCCGCGCGGGCGGCCGCGCGTCGATTCCAGCTTGACCGCGTGCTCTTCGTGCCCTGCGGCGTGCCTCCTCACAAGCTGGGGGAAGACCTCGCGCCCTTTCCTCATCGTTTCGCGATGGTGGCGCTCGCCTCTCAAGGTGAGCCTGCGTTTGTGCCCTCCCTCCTCGAGGCCCCGAAGCCTGATCGCCGCCCCAACTACTCGGTTGAGACCGCAGAAGCCGTGCGCCGGATGCTGGCCTCCCGTGATCGGCTTTACTTCATCCTCGGCGTCGACAGCTTTCTCGATCTTCCAAACTGGAAGGATTACCAAAGGCTCTGCGAACTAGCAAACTTCATCGTGGCCTCGCGGCCCGGCTTTGGGAGCCGCAAGCTGATGGCCAGCATCTGCAACGGACACGCCGGTAAGGCTCTGACTGCAAACGGATCGAGGCTGCCATTGCCCACTAGAATGGGAGTGCACGTCCTCAGCGGAGTGCGGGCAGCCATCGCGTCCCGTGAAATTCGCAGCGCCGCGCGTGCCGGAAAGTCTCTCGCTGGCCTTGTCCCGCCGCTTGTGGAAGAATATATCCGAAAGGAGGAACTGTATCGGTCCGGGCGCAACGGGCGCGCCGGGCGGGGAGGCAAATGACAGGACATCTCGAAGAGGCCGTCCGTGCGGCGCAAGGGCGTAAGGCCCTCGACCTTAGTGTTCTGAACCTTCAGGGAATTTCGTCGTTTACGGACTACTTTGTGATTTGCACCGGGACTTCCACGCGCCACACCCAGGCCATCTGTGACGCCATCGTCGAGGACCTGAAGTCGAAAGGCGCCTCGCCTGCTCACGTCGAAGGTTACAGCCAGGCCGAGTGGATTCTGCTGGACTACCTCGACTTCGTGGTGCACATCTTTCTCGAGCGGGCGCGGGAGTTTTACGATCTCGAACGTCTTTGGAAAAAGGCTGCGCGTGTACCGATTCCGACGGAAGAAGCGTAGAATTAGAGCTTGGTTGATTGTCGATTTGAGGACCGAAAGCCGGGCCCTTGACCCGCAATCATCAATCGGCGAGTCAGGTGCGGATTCGGATCATCAGAGAAGGAAAGCCCAAGGACGCGAACCTGCGGGCGCTTCAAACGGAATATCAGGAGCGCATCAAGCACTTCATCGATATCCGCATTGAGGAAAGTCCGGGGGTGGGCCGCGGCACTAGAAGCCCACGGCTAAAGAGCCGTAGCCGGAACCCCGGCTGGCTTGAAGAGCTACGGCAGAGTTACAAGGTTTTGCTCGATCCTTCCGGCCGCGAGTGGACGTCCGAGCAGTTCGCCGAATGGCTGGGGGAGCGCGCTCTACGAGGCACGCGGGAGTTGGTGTTCCTTGTGGGCGGAGACAAGGGCTTCGCGCCGGAGGTCCGGGAGCAAGCCGATCTGTTGTTGGGACTTTCGCGAATGACTCTCACCCATGACTGGGCCTGCACGCTGCTGCTAGAGCAGATTTATCGCGGCTTCGCCATTCTTCGTAGATTTCCGTATGCGAAGTGACAAGAGCGAGAGACGAGAGACGAGAGATGAGAGACAAGAGACGAGAGATGAGAGACAAGAGATGAAGAAAGCAGAAACAAGACCAACCAGGATGAGTCCCGCCCTTGTCTCTCGTCTCTGGTCTCTCATCTCTGTCGTGAGGTGAGCTTATGAACCCGAACGAACTACCGCTGGCTATGACGCGCCGTCAGTTCTTTCGCAAGAGCACGGCCGGAGTGGCCGTCGGCATCCCCGCCCTGGCGGCGCTCTTGAATCGAGACGGCTACGCGGCTGAGGCTCGTGACCCCAAGACCGGTGGTCTGGAGGGATTCCCCAACTTTGCTCCCAAGGCAAAGCGAGTAATCTTCTTGCACCAGTCGGGCGCGCCCTCACAGATTGAGCTCTTCGATTACAAGCCCAAGCTGGTAAGTCTGCAAGGCACGGAGTTGCCGGGCTCCATCCGCATGGGCCAGCGGATTACGGGGATGACGTCCGGGCAGTCCTCGTTCCCGGTTGCCCCTTCCATGTTCAAGTTTCAGCAAGCTGGGAAGTCCGGCGCCTGGGTCAGTGAACTGCTTCCTCACACGGCCAAGATTGTAGACGACATCACCATCGTGAAAACCGTGTACACGGAGGCCATTAACCATGATCCGGCGATCACTTTCATCCAGACGGGCTTTATGCAGCCGGGGCGCCCCAGCATGGGCGCGTGGGTGAGCTACGGTCTGGGGAGTGAGAATCAAAACTTGCCGGCCTTCGTGGTGCTCATCTCGCAAGCCAACGCGCTCAATCCCGATCAGCCACTCTTCTCGCGCCTGTGGGGCAATGGATTCTTGCCGTCGAAATACCAGGGTGTAAGGTTCCGGTCAGGCGGTGATCCCGTGCTTTATCTTTCGAACCCGCCGGGCATCTCACCCGCCACGCGGCGCCGCATGCTGGACGGCGTCGATAAGCTGAACCAGTTGCTCTCGGAAGACTACGGCGACCCCGAGATCGAAACTCGCGTGGCCCAGTACGAGCTGGCTTATCGCATGCAGACCTCGGTGCCGGAGTTGACGGACCTTTCCAAGGAACCGGACTCCACCTTCGAGATGTATGGGCCTGATTCGCGCAAGCCCGGCACCTATGCCGCCAATTGCCTGCTGGCCAGGAGACTCGCCGAGCGCGGCGTCCGTTTCATCCAGCTCTACCATCGCGGTTGGGATCAGCACAATGACCTTCCGCGCGACATTGCGCTTCAATGCCAGGGTGTGGATCAGGGTTCGGCGGCCCTCGTTCAGGACCTGAAACAGCGGGGGATGCTGGATGAAACCTTAGTGGTGTGGGGCGGCGAATTCGGGCGCACGGTCTACTGCCAGGGTAAGCTCACCGCAACCAATTATGGCCGTGACCATCATCCTCGCTGCTTCGCCATGTGGATGGCCGGCGGCGGCGTCAAGGCCGGGTTCACGCTCGGGGAGACCGACGACTATTCTTATAACATCCTGCAGGACCCCGTGCACATTCATGACGTGCAGGCCACGATTCTATACGCGCTTGGAATCGATCACACCAAGCTCACTTACAAGTTCCAGGGCCGCTACTTCCGGCTGACGGATGTGGCCGGCCAGGTGGTCAACAAAGCTTTGCTGGCCTGACTACGGCGTCAAAGATTCGTCACGGCCGTATGGATGAGGGCCTAGTAAGATAGCCTCCAAGCCACCGGAGTGAACGGGGCGCTGCGTTCCCCCGTCGGACCGACGACACATTGCCTTCGAATCCTCCCACGAGTCCGCCGCAAACCCTCGAAAAGCAGATTGCGCTTGTCACCGGGAGTTCGCGCGGCATCGGACGCGCCATTGCCGAACGCCTGGCGCAAGCTGGCGCCAAGCTGATCGTCCATTGCCACCGGAATCGTGCCGCCGCTGAGGAACTGGCTTCGGTGATTGGAGCGATCCGCGTTGTACAGGCGGACCTGAGCAGCACCGACGAGATCGACCGGCTGGGAACGGAGCTGCAGACGATTCCGCTCGATATGCTCATCAACAATGCGGGCGTGTGGCCGCTCACGCCGCTCGGCATCACCACAGCCGAGGCTGCGAAAGAAGTGCTCGCAACGAACGTGCTCGGCGTCTTCTGGCTGACGCAGACTGTGCTGCCTTTGCTTCGGGAGGGCGCGCGTATCGTGAATCTATCGTCGGTCGCTGGCCGCACCGCGTCTACCGATGGACGCAGCCTCTACCGCGCCAGCAAAGCGGCCGTGGACGCTTTCACGCGTAACTGGGCCCTGGAATTGGCGCCGCACAACATTCGGGTGAACGCGGTGGCGCCCGGCATGTTCGAGACCGGAATGACGGCGGAGTACCTGAGTCAGCCGGAGGTGCGCCGCCGATTAGAGAAGCGGCATCCCTTCGGAAAACTCGGGGATGTCAACGATGTCGCGGACGTGGTGCTCTTCCTGTGCTCCGACGCATCACGGTTCATCACCGGACAGTCGATCAACGTGAGCGGCGGCTTCGTTATTTGAAGCCGCCACTCTGAGAGGGCAGGACGCATTCCGATCGAGGTTCGCGCAAAAGCCTTCACGCCGCGGCGGGCGCGGTGTGCTTCCCTGGGTGAAATATCGCCACCACGATCGAACCGAGAAGACCGCCGATTACGGCAGTCCACCCGATCCAAAGACTCATCTGCGGAAGCACGGCCAGGTCAACAAACTTCTGAGCGAAAGAGGTAACCACGAAAGAGGGATCAGCCGCGTCGTAGTGTGTGCCCCACCCTTGACCTCCGTTGGCGCTCATGGCGATGTACATCACGATGAGGACTGGAATGCGCGCAGCGAACGCGTACGCCAGCAGGGCGTTTCCGAATGAGCGCCACCCCAAGCGCGGAAAGAACGCCGACGCCAGCGCGAGAAGGAATCCCAAAAGGATTAACGGCGTGATGTGCTTGCTGAGACCAACTCCGAAACCGACTCCGCCCAGGACAAACACCACCAGCCCCACCGCACACATCCCGATCGCCTTACCTGCGCTTGCCGGCCCGTCGCCCGTCGCCGCCAATTTCCAGGCGAAATAGGGACCGAAGATGAAAGGTAGCCAGGAAATGCCGATGATGGCGCCAGCGCCTCCGGCCGCACTGCTGACCCATGGCGCGGGCCAATGCTGCAACTCACCGACGAGGCGCAAGATCGTGATCACCAGCGTAATCAAAGCTGGAACCGCAATCAGCTTTCCAATGCTGACCGAAGAACCCGATGTTCCGTTCATAAGCCTCCTTCGGCACTCCTCTGCCCAGGTGCCGCGCGTTGATATTCAGTCCGGGGAAGCATATACCCGAACTTTTGCCAAGCGCAAGTTAATGCACCGATTAATGCTGCTCTGGTTTAAGCCACCCGATGATCTCGCGTAACAGCGCCTCGACGTCGTGTTTCGGCGCGCTGAATGAATCGGCGTCCACGGCCAGCGGCGCTCCCAGCACCAGGTGATGAACACCGTACCTCGGCAGCTCACGGGTTTGCGCTACCGAGAGGCCGCCCACGGCCTGCACAGGAACGTTCACGGCTGCAACGATCGCCGCCAGTTCATCGAGCGGCGTGGGTGCGCGGCCACTGTGCTCACGGATTACGTCCTCGTCGCGACGCTCGTCGTAGCCCACGTGGTGCACGATATAATCGACGCCCAGGTCCTGCATGCGGCGCGCAGCATCGGGCTTGTCATCGCAGGCCAGATCATCGCCCATCACTTTCACTCCGTAATCGCGGCCGGCCCGCACCACGGCTTTGATGGTGGCCGGATGCGCGCGACCCATCACCACCACGTGCGTGGCTCCGGCCTGAGCCATCATTTCGGCTTCGAGATATCCGCCGTCCATGGTCTTGAGATCGGCCACGATAGGATGCAGAAACTCGCGGCGCAACGCACGCACCGCTTCGAGGCCTTGAGCAAGAATGAGCGGCGTTCCCGCCTCGAGCCAGTCCACGCCCGCCCGCACGGCCCGATGAGCCATTTCGAGCGCTTCCGGCAGAGTTGTGAAATCGAGAGAGATTTGAACAATGACTTCAGCGGTAGCCATAGGTCATTGGGTACGATGAGCGGATAGCTGCAAATCGCCAGTTTCACTGCTTCCCGCAGTCGTCCGGCATGCTCGTGTAAAACGGATTCGTATGGTACTTCAGCTCCTGCAGCGAACCGATCTCCGAGCTGTAGTAAGCCGACACAATCGAGCTTTTGATCGTGGCGAAAAGCTCACGGCCGTGGCTGACTTCAGGGTCGTCTGTGGAGTGCGTCAGCAGAGTGAGCACGGTCTCTTGATGCGCTTGATCCAGAGCGGTGAACGGCTTTGAATAGTGCGCCAGCGTGTAGCCGTCCAGCCAGTTCAAGGCGGCGATGTAACGCTTCTGGGCTTCGAGCGTGCCCTTACGCAACAAAAGATCGGTGAAATCGCTGCCGCTGCTCTCTTCGCCCGTGCCAGGGCCCTCGGTACTGAGCAGCAAGTCAATGAAACGGTCCACCTGGGCCGCGCGCGCGCCCGGCGTGTCTGTTTCGGGAATCATCAAGTCAGCCACGGCGAGTACGGTCTGGTCCTGGTGTTCATCAAAAAACCTGGGCTTCCAGTCGGGAGAGCTGAGACTTGGGTCGGGCGGCTCGGCAGATCCGAGGGACATTCCCCCGCTTTGGCCCGCGGCCTGCGCCGCACCCGCCGATCGCGTGGGCATCACGGCGCCGGCATGATCGGCGGCCAGTGAGCTTGCGGGCAACGCTACGGCAGCCCCCGCTGCTCCGGCGCCCGCCATCAAGCGGCGCAGTAGCTCGCGGCGGTCAAGACCCAGCTTCGCGCTTCCTTCATCTTGTTGCATGGTCCTCCTTGGAAGCTCCTCATCAGGCGACAGAGCCATTCACGCACATCTTCACCGCCCTGCTGCGGCACCGCCGGAGGGCAGATCACGGAACGAGAACTTCTTCTCGACACGGTCATAAGGCTGACCGTTCAACTCCACGTAAGGGTATACAAAGTAGTTCAGCGGAGGGCCACCCTGCGGCGGATTCAGCACAAGGTCGCGCCCGATCGTGAACTGCACCCGGTTGGTGTCGAGTGAACCGAAGAAAAAGTCGTGCCTGGCCGGGTCCTTCCAGGCTTCGGAGATGTCCACCGGCGCCCATCCCAATCCACTCAGGTAGAACTCTGACCAGCAGTGGTACCCGGGAATATCCCCCTGGCTGCTGTTGGCGGGAAGTGGAAAGCCAATTTCGAACCGCGCAGGAATTTTTTCCGCGCGCATGAGGGCCATGAAAAGCGAGTGAAAATCCGTGCAGTTTCCGTGTTTAGAGTCGCAAGCCCACATGGCATCGCCGCGCCCCCAACCCGTTCCCGACTTGTCATAGCGCAGCGTGTGGAAGACGTAGTCGTAGATCGCGTAAGCCTTCGCCACATCACCGTTCTTGCCGCGAGTAATGTCGGCAGCCATCGTCTGAAATCTGGTGTTGATGGGTACCATCCGATCCGGCTCCAGAAACCGCGCCAAGTCGGGCGGCGCAGGGTCGGAGTCCCGGTTGTAACGCATCAAGTCACTCACGCCGCCGCGCGAATACTCCTTTCGAGTCACTTCGTACGTTAGAGAGAGTGTGGCGGGCGCTCCGGCGCTCTCAACCTCACCGTAAAGCACAGAGTTGCCGTATTCGGAATCGCGCCGAGTCTCGGTGGGCACCGGGCTTGAGACGTTCTTCAAGATCACGTCCTGATTGTCGTCGGACGTGGCAACCGGAATCCAAACCCTCAGTGTGCCACCCGGCGCCGGGGCCACGGTCACCTGGTAAACAAAGTCGAATTTGCGCGCCTTGTCCGTCCCTGAGACTGGGCCTTTCGCGACCCCGGATCCGATAGCCGCCACGACGATAGCCAACAGCCAGGTTGGTCTGGTGTTCATCCCTGTTCTCCTTGAGCGGACGGATCTGCGGTCGGCCGCCAAGAAACTGCCCGGATACGCCTCGCGCCATCTCGACACACCATATTATCCGGTCGCGTCATCCTGCACAAACCAGAGCGAGGGGATTGTTGCAGCCCGCGAGGGGGCGCTCTGTCGCAGTTCAGGTCCAGGGCTTCTCGCGCGTCCCGGCCGAAGCGCATCATGAAATGCCCGCTTTGATGTAATATGCTCGTTTGGCGCGCATGAATCCAGTCGGGTTTCGATTTGATGCTCATGACCTGGCGCGGAAGAGGAGGAAACTATGAAGCGACGGATAGGAAGTGTAATCGGAGCAGCCACTCTTTGCCTAAATTTGGGTCTTTGTATCTCGTTGGGCAGAGCACAGGAACAAACGACCGCAAGCCCCAGTATGAGCCAGCAGGAACTTTTGAGAATCGCGAAGGAAGTTCGCAAGCAGATCGTTACCCTGCCTCAGTACGGAGTCTTTGACAACATCCATTTTGGGATTAAGCCCGACGGAACGGTTGTGCTTCGTGGGGAAGCGTCCCGGCCCATCCTTAAATCGAGCGCCGAAAATGTGGTCAAGAAGATCGAGGGCGTTACAAAGGTGGACAACCAAATCGAGGTTTTGCCCAACTCGCAGAACGACGACCGCATTCGTGCTCGAGTTTACGCCGCCATCTACAGCTCGGCTCCCTTGCAGAAATACACCGTCAATCGCAATCCGCGGCCCATGCCCTCCGTTGCCCGAGCGGCGGGCGGGATCACCAACGACCCTCCCCTTGGCTATCACGCCATCCACATCATCGTCAAAAACGGCAACGTGACGCTGACGGGTGTGGTGAACAATGAAAGCGACATGGCCATTGCTGGGATCCGCGCCAATGGAGTGCCCCTCGTGTTCAGCGTCGACAACCAGCTCCAAGTGGCAGACGAAGGGAAATAGGTGTCGCAGTCAGGACGACCGCCTGACGCCCTCTTTCGCACGGCGCACGCCTCCCAGTGGACCATCGACCGGGGAGAACCAGCTTGAAGATTCGCCGTCGATACGACGCTGAAGCGCCCGGCGGCAGCGTGTTGCAGTGCCAAGAGGCAGGCGTCTGGAAAGACCTGCCGGATTCGAATGGCTCCCTCAGGTGGCTGCAGAATCTGACGCCTGAGAACCCCGACCCGCAAGTCGGCACGCTCCCCTTCAGGCCGCTTTCGTTCCGTGACTGCATGCTGTACGAGCGCCACTGGGTTCAGGCGACGCGCGGCTACGTCAAGCGGTTCATGCCTGCGGCCTACCGCCTGGCGCGCATCTACGAGGTTGTGAGCCGGAGGACGTTTCCGGCGTTTCGTCCCCAGGCGCTTTGGCGGCGCCAACCCATCTACTATTTCGGCAATCACATGACCATCGTGCCCAGCGGCGCGGCGGTGACGACGCCAAGCTACACTCGCGCACTGGACTATGAGCTGGAACTCGGCTGGGTGCTGTCGAAGCCGCTCTTCAACGCGACCGCAGAAGAGGCGCTCGGAGCCGTCGGGGGCTTTGTGGTGGTCAACGATTTTTCCGCTCGCGACGTGCAACAGGCCGAAATGGAAACCGGGCTGGGACCGCAAAAGTCCAAGCACTTCTTGAGCTCGATGTCGCAGACGATGGTAACGGCCAGTGAGATCCTGCCGCGCGTCAATGAGCTGCCAGCTTCTGTTGACATCAACGGCCGCATCGTGACGCGCACGTCGACCCGCGGCATGCGTTACAGCGTGGGAGAAGTGCTGGCACACCTGTCACTCTCGGAGCGCCTCTACCCTGGAGAACTGATCGCCTCGGGCACACTGCCCGGTGGCAGTGGCATCGAGACGGACCAGTGGCTCCAGCGCGGCGACCTTCTGCGGCTCGTGATCGAGCCCATCGGAGAAATCGTTCATGCCATCCGATAGCGGAATCGCGATGCAGCAGGCTCAAGCGGAGTGGCTGGCTGGCCGGCCGCAGGCCGCCTCGGCACTCACCCGCTTTGGTGAGAGGGCGCTCTTTCGCGAGGGATGGTATCGCGTGGGGCGTAACAGCTACGCCTGGATGGTTCCCAACGGTTCCTGGGGTGAGACCAACATCGGCCTGATTGAGTGCAACGGGCAAAGCGTGCTCGTTGACACCTGCTGGGACGTCAAGTTTACCGAGGAGATGCTCCGCTTCGCGGATGCCATCGTGCGCCGTTCTCCCATCGAATACGTCATCAATACCCATTCCGACGGCGATCACTGCTGGGGCAACCAGCTTTTTGCGGACAAGACCATCATTGCCTCGCAGGCCTGCGTCCGTCAGATGCGCCACACGCAGCCGGGTTCGCTGCAGGCCTTGAAGATGGGCGCCCGTGTGATGCGTCGGCTTCCTTTATTCAGCCTGCACCGGTTCGGCCACTACATGTCGCAGATGTTTCAGCCCTACGACTTCACCGGACTGCGCATCCTCGAACCTGGTGAAGCATTCAGGGGCGAGAAGGTGATCACCGTTAAAGGCGTGGAAATCGTCATCACCGAGGTAGGGCCCGGCCACACGGATGGCGATTCGATCGTGTTCGTGCCCAGCGAGCGCGTGGTATATGCGGGCGACATTTTGTTTGTGGGAGTCACGCCCGTGATGTGGTCGGGACCAGTGGAGCAATTGGTGGCTGGGCTCAAGCGCCTGCTCACTCTGGAGGCAGACGTCATCGTGCCGGGCCACGGGTCATTGGCGACGCGTGCTGACGTCCAGAGCGTCATCGACTACTGGGATTTCCTGCAGACCGCGCTGCACCGCTGCTTTAGAATCGGAATGCCCCTTCTGCGGGCGGCGCGTGACGTGGTCCTCAGCCCGAGTTTCAGGACAAGCCCGTTCGCCCATTGGGACTCGCCGGAACGGATCGTGAGCAACGCGCACACGCTTTATCGCTATTGGGGCGCGAGCGTCGCCTCGCCGCCGGGCAAGCTAGGCATGATGAATCTTATGCGGCAACAGGCTGGCTTAGCATTCGAACTGCCTGAAGCCACCCCGCGCGCGATGCGCCATTTCTGAGCGCTGCCGGCGTCTATCGCGCGGCGCCATCGCTGGCTAAGACCTGGGCGGTCACCCAATCGGTCCACAGAGCCGTTTCGCCGCTCGAGAGGAGCGGTGCGCCGTCGAGCGCTGCATCCACAAAATTCTTCACGCAAGGATAGTGCAGGTTCGCGTGCGCCGGCACGCTTTCCTTCTCACCTGGATAGATCAACGCTGGGCCGCTGAGAGGTGACAGGTCCATTTCGCCCTGGGTCCCGATAATGCGGAACTCGTCGCGATCAACGCGAGAGTGCCACCGGACGTCTACGATGGCGCGCAGCTTGTTCTTATATTCAATCATCACCGTCGCCGAATCCTCCACGGCGAATGCGTGCACGGCGTTCGAGAGCTGACCGGTGGCCCGCGCGGGCTCCCCGAAGAAAAAGTTCAGCAGGTCGATGCGGTGGGAGGCAATGTCGTAGAGCGGTCCGCCGCCCGCCTTCTTGGGGTCCAGAAGCCACGAGCGGGGCGAGTTTTCGGCGACAGCTTCCGAGTGGCAGGCGGCCCAAGCAAGCACGGGCTGGCCAATCGCGCCTTGGCGGATCAGTTCCATCGCGCGATGTACTTTGGGATACGCCCGGCGATAGTAGGCGACGCCGAGGGTGCGCCGGCTGGTGCGGGCTTCCGCAACCATCTTCTGTGCCTCGGCCAGGTTCATGGCCATGGGTTTCTCGCAAAGCACATGCCTTCCGGCGGCGAGCGCGGCGATGGACTGCGATGCGTGCAGAAGGACGGGAGAGGCGACATAAACCGCCGTGGCTGCCGACTCCGCGAGAGCAGCTTCAAGAGTTGCAAACGCCGGGACGCCGTAGGGTGCAGCCTTCGCCGGGTCTCGGGTCACAATGCCCGCCAGCCGGCTGCGCTCCTCGGCCAGAATCGCCGGCAGAACGCGCCTGGAAGTGATGTCTCCGATACCGATCACGAGCCAAGTCAGCATCCCGGTATTTTACGCCGGCGGGACGCGACGAAACAGGTTATGACGCGCCGGGCACTCGCTTCCGCGTCAGCGACCCCAAGTGCTTCCGCCGTTCGGCTCGTCCTCTGTAAACATTGTTAGCTTTGTTCCGTTTATTCGTAACGTTCGTAACGTTCTGAATAATCCATACCTTTACCCGCTGTGGCCCCTTCTGATGCAGTTAGAAGTGGGGGTGCAGTGTGAGCGGGCAGGGGCGCAGCGCTGACATCATTCCCGGGACACATCCCGGCCCACGAAGCCAAATTCCCATCGCTGGGGAAGGGCTTCATGTCCGCGCCCACCTCCGCCAGTACGGTCACGGCCACCCGGCGATCCACGCCAGGCACGGCATCCAGGCGCTCAACCTGCTCCCTCAAAGGGCGCACCTGGTCGTTGATCCGGGCGTCCAACTCAGCGATCAGTTCCTCCTCTTGGGCCAGTTGCTTCCACAGCAGCCGCAGCATGAACTGATGATGCTCGGTG
>DATJYK010000443.1:0-53367 GCA_035578005.1 Terriglobia bacterium | reverse complement strand
TCCGCACTCGATGAGCGGGGGCAGCCGTCTGCGCCGCTGCGCTGGGTAAACCAGTGGGACAACCTCGACGGCAGCATCGAACGCGGGTATGGCGGCCGGTCGATTTTCTGGGAGGACGGCCACGTCGTTGACGACCTCACGCGCGCCGGCGACTACGCCCGACTGCTGGCTTCGATCGGCATCAACGGCTGCACGGTGAACAACGTCAATTCCGATCCGCGCCTGCTCACCGCTCCCTACCTCTCGCAGGTGGCGCGTATCGCGGCGGCGTTTCGCCCTTGGGGGGTGCGCCTGGGGCTCGCCGTAGACGTCAGCAGTCCCGAGAAGGTGGGCGGCCTCGATACCTTCGATCCGCTCGATCCGAAAGTCGTTCAATGGTGGAAAGAGAAGGCCGACGAAATCTACTCGGCGGTTCCCGATTTCGGCGGGTTCCTGGTGAAGGCTGACTCCGAAGGGCGGCCGGGCCCTTCGGCTTACGGCCGCACGCCGGCCGACGCTGCCAACGTGATTGCGCGCGCCCTCAAGCCTCATGGCGGAGTGCTTTTCTATCGCGCCTTCGTGTATGACCATCATCTGGACTGGCGCAACCCGAAGAACGATCGCGCCCGCGCGGCCTATGACATCTTCCACCCTCTCGACGGCCACTTTGATGACAACGTGGTGGTGCAGATCAAGAACGGCCCCATCGACTTCCAGGTCCGCGAGCCGGTGTCGCCCCTGCTGGGCGGGCTCGAGAAGACGAACGAAGCCGTCGAGCTCCAGATCACGCAGGAATACACCGGGCAGCAGTGGCACCTCTGCTTTCTGGTCCCCATGTGGAAAGAAGTTCTGGATTTCGACCTTCACGCCCATGGTGCTGGCACAACGGTGGCAGATCTCGTGTCCGGCCGGGTCTTCCACCGTCCAGTGGGCGGTTTCGCAGGCGTCTCCAACGTGGGCCGCGACGCAAACTGGCTGGGCAGCTACCTCGCCATGGCGAATCTCTATGGCTTCGGACGGCTGGCCTGGAACCCTCGTCTGACGTCACAGCGTGTGGCCGAGGAGTGGACGCGCCTCACGTTCGGCCCGGATCCGGCGACCGTGACGGCCATCGACGATATGCTGCTGAGATCATGGCGAATTTATGAAGACTACACTGGGCCGCTCGGGTTGGGAACGCTCACGGACATTCTGGGCAGCCATTACGGCCCCGGGATTGAATCGGCTGAGCACAATGGCTGGGGCCAGTGGATTCGCGCCGACTCCAAGGGCATCGGGATGGACCGCACCGTCGCTACCGGAACGGGCTACATCGGCCAATACCACCCCGAGGTGGCGAAGGGGTACGAATCGCTCGCGACCTGCCCGGATGAGTTGCTGCTCTTCATGCATCACGTCCCGTACACCCACGTCCTGCACTCGGGGAAGACGGTGATTCAGTATGTTTACGACTCGCACTACGAGGGCGCCGCGGAGGCTGAAGGACTCGTTCGAGCGTGGCAGTCGCTTGAAGGCCGGGTGGACGGACGGCGTTACCGGGAGGTTCTCGGCAAGCTTGAATATCAGGCGGGCGCGGCGTGTGTGTGGCGCGACGCGGTGTGCAGTTGGTTTTTGCGCGAGTCGGGAGTTCCTGACGCCAAGGGCCGCGCCGGCCACTTTCCGAACCGAATCGAAGCGGAGTCGATGAAGCTGGAAGGATACGAGGTGGTTCCGGTTACACCCTGGGAGACGGCCTCCGGCGGGGAGGCCGTCGAATGCAAGAGCGGCAGAGAGCGATGTTCGGCGAGCTTCGCGTACCACGGGTCCTCAGGTTGGCGCGATTTGATCGTGCAGTACTTCGACCAGAACAACGGCGTTTCTCATTTCGCGGTCTATGTGGGCGATCAGCTCGTGGACGCTTGGGCCGCGGCCGATCATTTGCCGTCTTCGAAGCCCGACGGCGCCTCATCGACGCGCCGCGTGATCCACGGACTGGCGCTACGCCCCGGCGACGAGATCCGCATTGAGGGCACGCCTGAAGGCCAGGAGTACGCACCCCTCGACTATGTTGAGATCGTGAGCTCCTACTGAGGCGGGAAAACCAAGGCGCACAGGCAGGTCCATTGACTGCGGGAGCGGCGGGCCGGATAATGGTTGTGGCGTTGGAGTTCGCCCTTAACCACCCCGCTTGGGGAAGATGACTCCTGAGGAATTCTGGGCGAAGGGCGCGTCATCTCTGCTCACCTGATTTGCTCCTCCTTTCAGCTCAGAATCACCTGGTAACCGGAAGGCTGGTTTGACGGCAGCCGAGGGCCAATGCTGATGGAGCCACGCGACTCGCTCAATTCATCTCAATCTCTCCATTTGCTAACCAGTTGCAAATACGTGGATCAGCTCTTGTCTGAAATCGAAGGGATTCTATCCGCCTCGGGCTCGAAATCGCCCTTTCCCAAATATCGCGGCGGCCTCTCACCGGTGCAGATCAAAGTAGCGCAGGACTACATCGCCCGGATTCGGGCCCAGATGGTTCACGTTCTGCAGAACCAGGGGATCACCCTTCCTGAGGCGCCGTTTGAAGCCCGGCGAACGATTCGCGTCAACCTCGAATTCGCCGATATCGCGTTCGACGAGTGCCGCCCTGCGGTGATGCGCGGGTACGGGGAACTGCCGGCGTCGCTGGTGCCCGAGCTGAACGGGCTGGTGCAGGAAATGAAGGGAGTGCTTCGCAGGCTCAGCACCTATCTCGTCCAAGACCATGATCTCGAAGCGCGCCTGCAGAGGCTTGAACACACAGCCGATGAGTTCGAACTGCTGAAAACGCTGGAACGGCTGATCGGCGAGCATGGCCTGGTGGAATTCCGGCCGGCGCTCGAAATCATTCTCGACCGGCTGGAGTCGACTTCGTTCCAAATCGCCGTCTTCGGCCGCGTGAGCTCCGGCAAATCGTCACTTCTGAACCACATTCTCGAAACCACGGTGCTGCCGGTTGGGGTCAACCCGATCACGGCCGTGCCCACAAGAATCATGCACGGACCTCAGCCGGGACTGACGGTGACGTGCGCGGGGCGCAAGGCCGAAAGAATGGACATCGCGCGCCTGCCCGAATTTGTGAGCGAGCAATTCAATCCCGGAAACGCCAGACACGTGACGCGAATCGTGGCAGAGTTGCCGGCGCGGCGGCTTCGAGACGGCGTGATCTTTGTCGACACGCCGGGCTTGGGTTCCTTGGCCACCGCGGGCGCGGCGGAAACGATGGCCTATCTACCCAGTTGCGATTTGGGCGTGGTGCTCATCGCCGCCGGTTCAGCGCTCAATCAGGAAGACCTGGCGACAATCCAGAGCCTCTATCAGGCGGCCATTCCGGCGTGCGTACTCTTGAGCAAGATCGACCTGCTGAAGGAAGAGGACCGCCCGAAAGTGATCGACTACACCGCTTCCCAGATCGCATCGCAATTGGGCTTGAAGCTTTCCGTCCATCCGGTGAGCACCGAAGCCAGGCACGCGGCGCTGGTGGACGAGTGGTTCGAGCGGGAGATTCAGCCGCTGTGCGACCGGCACCAGGAGCTGGCGCAGCAGTCGATTCGCAGGAAGATCGGGGCCTTGCACGAGAGTATTGAGCAAGCTCTGAAGCTACGGCTCGAGAGGCCGGGAAAGAGGCCGCAAGAAGAGAGCAAAAGGATGGAGGCCGCGGAGGCGCAGTTGCGCCGGGCTACAGGAAAATTCGAGGAGGTCAACACTCTTTGCTTGAGAGCGGCGGACCAGGTGTGCAAGCTGGGTTACACGGCTGTGGAGCGCGCGGCGACGGAGATCGTCGAAGGGTGGTTCCTTAAGGAGCGGTCACCCGTGGACGATGCCAAAAGCACTACTCTTCGCCATCTTTCCGAGACTGCAGCCGAGGCGGCGAACCCCATCTTCGAGCGGCTGCGCGCTCTCGCCCGCGAGCTTTCCCGAGCCGTCGCTGATGCGGCTGAGGCCTTCGGAAGCGCGCCTCCGGCGGGTGAGGAGGCACTGGAGTCGGCAGTGAAGGAAATGCCGCGCTTCGACCCTGGTCCCTTGGAGATTGCCGTGAAGAAGGACATCTTCAGGCATCTGGGTCGTGGGTTTGCCAAGCGCCGGGTGGAGCGAGTTCTCATCGAGCAGATCGGCGACCCTGTTGACGAAGCGTTCCACAGCTACGGCAGATTACTCGAGTCCTGGATTCGCAGAACCTTGGTCGAATTACGCCGTCAGTTTGAGGCTGGGGCTGACGAATATCGCGCTCGGCTGGAACGCTTGAGCGGGGCGCGCGGTGTCGGAGCACCGGAGAGCGAGGGGGTTCTACAGTCCTTGAACGCACTCTCTCAGTTCCGAGCTGCGGAGCCCGTCCCGTCCGGTGGGGGTGCAGGTAGGCGGTGATCGAAAAAAGCCGTTCAGGGGGCGCAGTGAGTTCAGTCGCGCAGAGTCGAAAACGGAGGAAACCGAGTTGGTTCGCGAGCGCTGCGTTGGAACGAGGGTTGACGGCCGGCGGATGCCCGGTGTGTAGCAGCCTCCGGCAGGTGGCCCGCCGTTACATTTTCAGCTTCCTGTATGAGGGCATGATGTCGGGCTCGGCCCGAGAAGCGTTTCTGAAGGGCGGCGGCTTCTGCCGGGAGCACTTCTGGCAGGCGAAAGCAATTGAAGCGGAATGCTGGGCTGATGGCTTCGGGGTAGCGATCCTTTGCGAGAATCTTCTCGCGAGATCTCTGGACGATGTGAAACAGATTCCGGAGAGCGGGCCCGGAACAAAGCCCGCTCTTCTGGGAATTCCAAGGCGGTCCAGCAGTCAGCCAGCCGTATTTGCGCTGCTGCCTGGGTCCAGTTGCACGGTGTGCGCGGTGCTGGAGGAGTCTGAGAATCACTATCTGACGGTCCTCGAAGAACTGCTTCAAGAAGCTGACTTCGCCCAGCGGTACCAACATTCCGCCGGGTTATGCTTTTATCATCTCCGAGATATCGCTGCAAAATGGCAATCGCCCGTCGCCTTGGCCCTGGTCAAGAGCACCGCGGCGAGAGTTGTGCTTCAGCTCCTTGCTGAACTCCGCGAGTTCCAGCGCAAGCACGACCACCAATATCGCCACGAGGCACGGGGTGCGGAGTCCACTTCAGCCCAACGCGCTATCGAGTTCCTGGTAGGACCGATGGCAGAGGTGGCCGGCTTTGCTGATCTCGTGCCGACTCGAAGACAGGGCCGCTAGCCTGCATTTCTCACCAGGATTCGAAAAGGGCGGGGCTTTTCAGCCCCGCCGAATGCCGTGAAACCGCGCCTTTTGTGTTCCGCTCTGGGCGCAGCTTGCCGTTAGCAAGCTGCGCCGAGAGCGGAACACGTCAAATATCAAACCGACGCTGTAACGGCGGGGCTGAAGCCGGCTGAAGCCCCGCGCTTTTCGAATCCCGGTGAGAAATGCAGGCTAGTTGGCTTATCTGCTACCGGTCTCGCAGCGTTTTGCACGTAGCGATTCGCGTGACGCTCAGGTCGTGGCCGGTCGTCAGGTAGTCGATATAGGCCGACTTGATTTTGATTCGCGGGCCGTATTGGTAGCGTGGATAGGCAGCGAGACAGCACATTTTTACAATCGCACCCGGAACATATTTGCTCAGGTCGAGGACCTCTTCCCGGAAGCCGTCGAGGTTAAACTGCGAGAGACCAAATCGTTCAATGCAACTCTCGAGGAGCTGGGTCGCGGCTGGAGGAGGAAGTGGCCCGAGGATGAGCCGCTGCCGATTATCCCAGTAAAAGAAGTGATTGAAGCGTTCCAGCGCCTGCTCGGCGCCAGGACGCGGCAGCAAACACACGGGGGTATTTCGCATCCAGAATAGTTCTTTGATGACCTTTGCCATTGGATGAGTAAGTGGCGGAAGGTGATCGAGAAACATCCGGTAGTCGCCGTGTTCGACGGCCCGGTATAGAGTGCCCTTAAGACGCGTGCTCGGCAGCGTCTTGAGCCAAGCGCCGAACTTCGCCGCTGAGATTCGTTCGGAGTGAAGCTGGCGCTGCAGTCTGGGGTCACCAAGCTCGTAAAGCGACTGGATGAGTTGCCGTAAGAGGTCTTGAAGGTCCTTCGCGCCGGCGACGTACAAACAGCGTGAAGCCAGGTCGCCCGGAAGGCCGTGGATAACTTTGGAGACTAGCGCCGTTTTGCCTGCACCCGCCACGCCGCCGACCATGAGGCTCTCTTGCCCAAGGATGGCTTCCCGCAGGCGTCGGCCCTCGTTTTCGCGATCGACAAAGACGGGACCAGGCGCCGCGAGAACAGAATGGCGCGCCAGCGCCGTCTGGTCAGGGTTGGCTTGGGCTAGTCTCATGGGCTAGCGTATTCAAGGCTCGATCAGCGGCAATTCTGACTCTGACGGCGCCTTCTCGCCTGAGTCGATTGAGCACGGGCAAAGCCCGAGCATCGCAAATACGTCCAAGTGCGGTTACGGCGGCCTCCTGAATGTAAAGGTCAGAGCCTGAGGCGGCAAGCTCGATCAGCGGTTCAACAGCGGCCCTCGATCCAAGCTCTCCCAGAATTGTTGCGGCTCGAACGGGAACTGTAGGTTCCGGGTGGTAGAGCGCCCACAGTAACTTTTCTTCGTAGCTGTCGCCCGACAGATCCCGAACATCAGTGCCGCAGACCAGGCAGACGGGTTCCGCGCCGATTTCACTCCAGCAGGAAGGACAGAAATGAGTCAGGGCCATGGGTACTCCGCTCCCAACCCGAGCACATTGCGCTTAAGCCCCGCAACTGGGGCGGCAGCTTCTTGCTCAGCCTGCCAACTTTCGCCCACGGGTCTACCCCGCCCGGCCACTCCCCTTGCGTTCGATTCGCAAGAGAATTGCCAGCGCCGTTTCCCTGGGCCAGAGATCTTCGGATTCGCCCGCGAGCCGCCGGCGCCTGATTTCTTCTTCGACCAGTTCCGAGCCTACGTCAAAATGAGCGCGCAGCGACTCCTCACAGTTGGCCCGCAGATCGTTGTTCCGCGAGTCCAAAACTTCGAGGCCAACCTGATAGGCTCGGCGGCGCTGGACGGCACTCCCTTTCCGAAGCAGGAGCCGGGCGGCGTTGAAGCGAACACCCTCAACGGCGTCATCCAAGAGGCCGTCAAGCCCTTCCAAGGGGTCAGGTAACGCCAGTTCGCACAGAATCTCCAGAATCCGTGCCCGGCGGCGCTGGCTCATTCCACTCTCGGTGCCATACCGTGGGTGTTTTTCTTTCAGGGAGTCGAGCAGCGCGGGAACTGCTGCAGGGCCACATCCAAGGATCGACCGGCCCGCGGCCTCCGCTACAAAGTCCTCCTCCAACCACGAGACGAGGTGCGGGATCGCTCGCGGGTCCCTCAGCTTTTCGAACGCTTCCGCCACTCCAATCAGCGGCTTCTCATCCAAGAGGTCCAACAGAGCCTCGTGAGCATGAGGATCGGAAAAGCTGGCAAGCGCCAAAGCCGCACAACTCGCTACGGCTTCCTCGGCCAGGCGAACGGCTGGATCGCCGATTTCGGCCAGACGCTGGGTGGCGACTGCGATCAAGGCGCCGAGAGCCAAGGGTCCCTTCAGAATACTCAGTCCCTCCACCGCCAGCAGGCGGGATTCAGCTAAGGACGAAGGCTTGGTGGAGCGGAGAAAGTGGACCAGCGCGGGCACAGAATCCTTACCCAGGGCGAGCAAGGCCATCAAGGCCTGACTGCTTCGGCAGGGATCGCCAAGCTGTTCGATGAATGTCTCCATCTTGTCTTGAGCCTGCATCGTGCCTTCTCCGGTTCAGGTTCTTACGCTCGCCAATTTAATTTCAGCGCGCTCAGGAGTGAACGCCCAAGCCCCGCTGGGCCACCAGGTATTCGGCGACCTTTCCACGAACGCCTCCGTGAACAGGCCGGTTCCCTTCGGCGTCGCGCAATCTTGAGAAGCCGCAGGGCTGAAAGCGAGCCCTGCGCTACGTTTATTTGCGGACCTTCGCGGCTTTGCGCGAGGCTCTTGATTCCGCGCCGCTGAGCTGGAGGGCAACGGTCATTGCCGCCGGCTTCGAAGCAGTTGCGGGAAAAATTTCTCAAGAACGACCCTTTTCAACGTAACTGCCTGTGACGACATGATTTACCAAATTGGGTTCGTACCCCCCGAAAGTTTCGAAAACGGGCCTGTTTTCGATGGCCTAAGCTCATGTGGCCACAGGGGTTAGACGCCAATGGGTTCGTAGCGGCCCTCATCGTCGCCGTCATCGTCATCCTCATCGCCCAAATCCGTCAGAGCCCTGCTACGTGCTTGAGAAGCCGCAGGGCTGAAAGCGAGCCCTGCGCTACGTTTATCTGCGGACCTTCGCGGCTTTGCGCGAGGCTCTTGATTCCGCGCCGCTGAGCTGGAGGGCAACGGTCATTGCCGCCGGCTTCGAAGCAGTTGCGGGAAAAATTTCTCAAGAACGACCCTTTTGAACGTAACTGCCTGTGACGACATGACTTACGAAATTGGGTTCGTACCCCCCGAAAGTTTCAAAAACGGGCCTATTTTGATGGCCTAAGCTCATGTGGCCACAGGGGTTAGACGCCAATGGGTTCGTAGCAGCCCTCATCGTCGCCCTGAACGTCGCTGTCGCCGTCGCTCTGATCGTCGCCGTCATCGTCATCCTCATCGCCCAAATCCGTCAGCGGCGCGTCGAGGTCCAATACAGGACACGAGGTCATTCCCCCAAAAGACACGCCGCGTCAGCGTACCCTTGGAGTATCACGTCGATCACTCGTAGGTCAAAGCCTCGCTCGGTCTCTAGTGGGTCAATTCTCGGTGGTTTGCGCTCCTCCCAGAGGTAATCGAGCGATAGGAAATCGATGCGGCATACTCCCTCAAATACTCGCGAAAGCCGCGCAGGCCGCGCGAATGCACCGCCGAGGCAAGGCTCTGCGAGAGACCTCCGACGGCTTCGCATTAGATTTCGACTGCGCCTACAAACCGGCGCTTCATCGCGTACTCGTAATCCGAAGCTGCGGACCGCGCTTGAGCGCAGCCATCTGGTGAACCTTGCCCGATGGCTTGCTCCCCGTCCCGAGTTTTCGGAGGCCTACCACAATAACGAAGTGCAGCCTCGCGCAAGAAAACGTACGAGCATTCCGAGAAGGAGACTGAGCTAAGCCCTCGCCCTCGTTCTTCGGTTCGCTGTGACACAATCCGCTGCACCACCTCTCAGGGCAGCCGGCTGGAGCGCTCGCCATCTCCTGTCGTGCAGGCCTGGAGCGGCGGCTGCGTGTCACGAATCTGGTTTTCCAATTCGTCCAATCGAGCGAGCGCCGCCTGGACCGCTGATTCTCCTTCAGCGCGAGCCGTGCGAGCCCGAGTCAGAGCTTGGTCAGCGATGCGGCTGACCTCGTGCAACAGCTTGCGAATTTCCACCTCCAGCCGGTTGCGGCTTTCCTGAACGCGGTTGAGGATGTCACTCTGCACCCGAGTGCTGTTGGTTTCGAGCAGCCGCACCAAGAACTGTCGAGCATCCCGTTCGACCAAACGGCGCGCTCCCACCCAGCCTAAAACCAAGTCTGCCAGCCATCGCAACGGCGAGGCCGGCTGGGCAATCTCAATCAGTTCGAGAAACGAGAAGGCTGAACGAACCCGAAATCCCAGTTCCGGGTCGAGAGCATGGGGCATCCGCGCCAGTTCGGAGATGCCTTCGTCCGCGAGTTGTTTCAGAAAACCGTTGCCGATTTGGATGAATCGGTCCGCCACTTGGCGGTATTGCCTTTCCGCCTCGTCCTCTTCCATTCGCAGCCACGGCGTCACATGCCGTTGCGCAATCTCCTGGGCCGCAGCATTGAGGCTGCGCCGGTAAGAGGGCCCCGCTCCGCGCCGGGCAGCCTGCAGTTTTTGGTCGAACTCATTGGCGAGGGGCAGCACGGAACCCAGAAAGGCCTTGTGCCGCCTCACAAACGTGTCCGAGAGCCGCTGCTGCTCGGCCATGAAAAGAAATCCAAGTTCCCGCATCGAGCGCTCTGCTGCAGAGATGGTCTCCTTCATGGCCGCGATTCGTTGTTCGGACTCCTCGATCGGCCGTTGCAGCGCTTCGCGCTCTTCGCTGACGATGGCCAGCAACTCCTCGCTCAGCCGGCTGACGCCCCGCTCACACGCCGCCCGGACCATTTGGCGGCCGGAGTCTTGAACCAGTCGCTCCAGGGCTTCGACAAGTTTTCCCCAATCGCGCTCCGGTCCCCGATGCTCGGCCAGCCGTTCTGCGGCGCTGACCTGAAAGATCGGCCCTGGCGGGCGCTGCAAATGTTTCTTCAACAACCGTTCGGTGAACTCTGCGGCAGCCGCCCGCTCTGCATCGGTAGTTCGGTCTGACTTGTTGAGAATGATGATCAGATCCCGCACCTGTTGGGCCACGTCCTTGACGATGGCAAGCTCGTCGCCCGCCAGGGGCGGGTCCGCACCCACCACCACGAGAGCCGCGTCGATATGCGGTATGAAAGCCTGGGTTGCCGCCGTGTTTCCGCCGAAGGCCGACCCGAGGCCGGGCGTGTCCACCAGGCACATCCCCGAGGCCAGCAGCGGGCTCGGCACAAAGACTTCGGCGCCTTCCACGCCTTTCGTATTTTCCGGATTATGCTCTTCAGAGACGTACTGTTTCAGGTCGGCAACGGCGATTTCCTGCCACGAGCGATCCCGGCCGTGCACGCGCGCTCTTCGCTGTTCTCCATAGCGAATCACCGTGGGGACAGCCGTCACGGGCGTGAAACCCACGGGCAAAATGGGCTCCCCGATCAGCGCATTGATCAGCGTTGACTTGCCGCGCTTGAACTGGCCTATGCAGGCGACGTAGAACCGGCCTTCCGAAACGCGCGCGGCCAGCGCCCGAGCCTCCTCGGTAACCCGGCTTGAACCCAACTCTTCGCCGAGTGTCGCCAAGCGGAGAAGCCTGCCCGCACCGTCCACGTCGCCGACCGGCGCCGGCGGCGCCGTGACCCCACTGCTCGCACCCATGTCCCGCATATGACTATCAGCAGTCCTCATAAAAGTCTGCCGCCGGGCCGTAGTTGACCAGGTCGCCCAGAACCCAGAGCTCGTCGTACCCCTCCTGAGGCGCGGAGAGCGCGTCGAAGTTGCCGAGAATCGCCATGAGCTCCCAACTGAGCAGAAAGCTGACGGCGTCCGCCGCCATGAGGACTAGGGCGACCGGGGACAGCAGCCCGAAATAGCACGCACACAGGGATGGGACATTGAAATGCCCACGGTAGTGCTCCAAATAGCCGGCGGAATAGATGGACGCGGGCAGAAAGACCAGTCCGGCAACCAGCAAGAACAGGGCCGACAACGAGTCGATCGAGAGCGTCAGCGCTCCCAAGGGCGGCAGCCAGAGGAGCGAATATCATGACAACGAGCACTTGCAGGAGATTAAACGCGATTCGAATGCCCATCGAAACCCCACTAATAAAACCACACACAAAACGGCGGTTGCTCAGTCCGCCCAAGTCCGCGCGCCGCGATGACCGCGACGATGCAGCGTGGAGCTGAAACTCGAGCGATTAGACGGGACGAGCATCTCGCTATCGCTCGTGATGGGTAGGGTGCAAGCTGTGTGAGAGACTGATCGCAGAGAGAACTGACTAGCTACAGCGGGATCGGCCGACGCGCACACCCACAGCCTCCGAACAATGCGGGAAGTCTGTAGGAGTTATCAGCCAAGTGGTGGCTAAGAGCGAACTCCATCGCTTTTCGCATCTAGAAACACTTCCGAAATTATCAGTGATGGCGACGCCTGTCAAGGGTGGGCCCTAGCTATAGCTAGATGAGGGTGCTATTCGCGGCTCCAACCGAAGCTGATACCAAATGAATCTTCAAACATGCGCAGGTTGGCGTTGCCCCCGCCGGCGGCGGGCGGAATTGAGTTGACACCATTCACAGCGTTCGCGAAGGCATGCATGTACGCAAAGTTTAATTCGCGCCCCTTGCCAAGCGCCACGCTGGCGCCTCCCGTGATGTGACTCTGGACAATTCCCGGGGCCAGCAGGTTGAAGAAGGTCTCGCTTGGGCCGAACGGCACATCCGAATGATTGTAGCCGCCGCGCAGCGTCAGGCTGCGACTAAGAGCGTAATTCACGCCGATCTTTGGGGCGGTAACGTCGTGCCACCCAAATCCCGGCCCATTGGCCGAGCCTAATAGCCCCGGACTCGCGCCCGGATTGGCGATAGATTTCACGCTGCCGTACAAGATCCGTTCCACGTCCAGAAGCAGGGTCGTCCTCGGAAGGGGCTTCACAGCGATGCCGCCCGCGAAATTGGCGGGAATGTCGAACGCCCCATATTCCGCAAAGAGCCCGCGGTACTTATCGAGGTTGCCCATCCAGGTGCGAGACTGATAGGTGGCCCCGAGGCTCAGCTTGGAATTGACTTCGCCCAGCCATCCCACGCGGAAGCCGCCGCCGAAGGAGGAGTCGTAGCCCCGGTTCGTCACGTTCCCGGGATCAACCGAATAATTGGCGTTGGCGAAATTCTGCAACCCTAAGGCCTCAAATCGCTGATAGGCGACGTTGAAGGATATGCCGATGGAGTTGCGATGACTCACCTTCAGGGAGACCGTCGGAGCAATGAACATCTGTTCCAAGTCAACCCCGGCGTTGGTGGTACCCAGCAGGGGAATGGGAGTGACGTATGAGGTGTTCATGCCGCCGTTGCCGTACATCGAGACTCCCAAGGACAGCCAGGGCTTGATCATTCGGTTGTAGCCCAACTCGGGCATGAAGAACCACTGCTTCCCGTTCGCGTCGTAAGTGTCGTTCACGTCGGGATAGCCGGGCGGCAATTGATTTCCGATGATCGTTCCCGAGCGATCGGGTATGAACGGGCTCACCCCAAAGTCGAAGCGGTTGCCGACAATCACCATGCCCGCCGGATTTGTAGCTGCCGCAAGGCTGTCAGCAGGCAAAGCCACACCCGCTCCGCCCTGGCCCATCTGCTTCACGCCGTATCCGTTCGAAAAGTAGCCGTCGGTAGCCCAGAGGAGGTTTGTCAGGGTGACCGAGAGCATAAACGCAAATGCTGCCAACTTTAGATTGATTCGCATGGTTGAAAACTCCTGGAGTCTGTGGCTGCGGCGCTGTTCCTGCCTTATTACAGGCGCTCTTCAACCAGACTCATGTTCATTCAGTCGCCTTAACAGGCGAGTGCGTTCAAATCCTTTGGCCAGGAGCGGCGCTACGAGCACCCCCTTCCCAGCTTGAGCTTCTTGTTGCTTGGACCGTTCGGCTGTGCCGCGCCCGCATTTGCTGGCGGAGCTGCTGGAACAGCCACCGGCGGCGAGGCAGCCGGCGCCTTTGCTCCGGCAGCCGGCGCTCCCGTGAAGTGCTCGCGAAGCGCTTTCGCCTGCAGGTAACCCGCCGGCGAAGCGTTCTCCGAGCGCAAGCTGGTGGGCGTCATGACAGCATCCCACCAGCCCCCAAGGCCCTCTTCAAGCGAAAACGAGTTGTAGCCTTTGAGGCTCAGTAGCAACTGCGCTTGTGATGCGCGTCCCACGCCCAGTCCGTAAACCACGATCTTTTTCTCGCGCGAAAGCTGCTTTAGACCCGAATCTTCGAATAGCTGTCCGAGCGGAATGTTGATGGCGGTCGGAATGTGGTAGTCGTCGAACTGCCAGGGGTCACGGATATCCACCAACAAGTAGTCCCGATTCTTTTGCAAGATCCAACCGGCAAGCTCGCCAGCAGTGACGTGATCCGTCTCCGCCATGATGGCTTGCACCAGCTTTGGCGCGTCCACCGGTCCCGCTCCGGTGCCGCCGACGGTTGTAGCCGCCAACGCAGCCACCAGGCCGAGGAGCACCGCAACTCCGGCAGCCAACTGCTTTCCGGTGACTTCGATTTTCATGAGCGTACCTCCTTCTCGAGACGCTTGCCGTACAGCCGTCCAAACAGATCCCAGCGTCCTTCGCTGCACTCCGCAGCCCAGAAGGCGCCGACGGCCATCACCACAACCGCCAACGCCACAATTCCGACGTTCAGATTTAGCCAGACGGGTAGGGTGAGCGTCCCGAGGGCTCCCGACACATTGAAGTGGCTGAATTGGGGGACTGCCGCGCCAAATACGAAGATGCCCAGGAAGATGCCCATGATGAAGAACGCCGCGTCAAGCTTTCCGATGGCGACCGCCACCGCAGAGGTGCCCGGTCAATATCCGCCCACGATAAAGCCGAAGCCGAGCAGCAGCCCGCCCAGCAGTTGGGGCCACAGGAAGGTCGCTGGAATGTACACTTGGCTCATGTTGAGCCACCCGACGAGCGACAGGTAGACGATGCCCAGCATGGCGATCACGATTGCGGTGAACATCACCTTCAGCACGGCAAAGTCCTTGAAGTAAAACTGCGCCGTCAGTTTCAGAGCGCTTGAAAAACCCGCTCGTTCCAGGAAGAAACCGAAGAACAGGCCCAGCACCACCGCCGTTGCCAGGTAGGCTGTCATCGAAAGGGAGTCCGAAAAGGGGGCGCTCATAGCCAAAACCTCCGAATGAAGTAAGCGCCTGCGAATCCGGCGGCAAACACGGCCAGCATGAAAGCCCAGGCTCCGGCAGCCAGCACGGCGCCGCCCGAAAGCGCGAGGCCGCTCGTGCAGCCGCGGGCGAGGCGGGCGCCGAAACCCATCAGGATCCCGCCAGCCAGAGCCATCGCAAGTCGTGTGGCCCTGGTGACACGCGGGCCCTTATCGACAGCAAACCGCACGCGCCCGGCAAGCCATCCGGAGACGAACCCTCCCAGCACAACGCCGATGAGTTCGAACACGAGAAAATTGATGAGCGGTGATTGGCCGGGCTGAGCATATTCGCTCCAGTACCCGTTGGCCGCCACGTAATGGGGAGAGATCCACGCCAACACTGCCACTAGGTAACGCGTGAATCCTCCAGAAGCGCCTAAGCCTTCGCCCATGATCACGAACGACGCAAGCAGCGTCAGCCCCAGGCCGACCCCTGCCACGTAAGGTGGCCAGTACTCCGGCCCGCGGAACGTCCGTTGAAGCACTGCTCCAAAACGCGAATGCGGCTGTGGGGATGGAGCTTCCGCCGTCCAATCCGGCCCGGGCGGCGCGGCAGGCGGCGCCTCGCCCTCATCCTCAAGCACCTCTCGCTTCCACACCTGTTCTTGCATCTTGACCTCCTGCCACCACTTGAAGTGGTGGCGGTAGGCGTACAGTTCGTTCACCATTCCTGTGAGCATCGAGAAGAAAGCGGGCTTCTCTTCAGGAAACACCGCGCCCATGTAAACGTGAATTATGAGGCCGGAGACAATCATGCCCACGGCCGCGAAATGCGCGACAATCGCCCACTGAACAAGGGAAGTGCTCACGAGGTGAAAGCTCATTACCAATCCGCTCAGCATGATGACGGGGATCATGGTATAGACGAGCGCAGCAAAAAGCTTTTGGCCGGCATTGTAAACGCCTTGGGGAGGCAGGCTCTCGCGCGTCCGCTTCAGAATCAGCCGGGTGCGAACCCAAAGCCAGCGCCAATCATCCCCGTCGAGCTTCACCTCCCTGTCCACCACTTCCTTCCTGAGATAAGTCCGGAAGCCGAAAATCCCGTAAACCAGGAAGACAACCAGCCACGTCAGTCCAACCGTGATATGAAACTGCAGCATGTGGGCACGGGTGCCAAAGAAACCCTGAACCATAGAGATGTACCAGTACGGAGCGATGCGGAAGTGGGGCGACGAAATGAGCGCCGCGCCGGTGGCCAACTCCGTGAGCCAAACCGTAGCGTTGAACCAGTGCAGCAGAATGATCGCCACGTGATGTTTCTTGATCAGCCGTTGCGACATCGCCTCTACCTGCTCAGCAGTGAGCGGCACCGGCATTCGGGGTATAGCTTCAGCGCCCATGGCTCGATCTCCCAAGTGGCACAGGCTTCCAGCCCGTGCGCCGCGAGGCTTCGGCCCGTCGGCTAGTGTCTTCATCTAATGCATGGCCGAGATGCCCGTGCCACCAGGTGTCACTCATCGAACTCCTTCTCTCCGGTCTTCAGTTGGTGGAAAAACGCGACCGCCTGCCCAAGGAAAGTGGCTCCAATCGCAGCCAGCACCAACGGCTTCACCACTTTGCTCCACCACTCTCCAGCCCGCACCATTCGCGGCGGGTGTGGTGGAAAGCTGGCCAGCACCAAGTCAAAGTGCTCCTCTTTGCCGAGGTAGTAGACGTTGGGACCGATAGCAACTTCGGCCGTCTCGAGCCGCCGCGCGCCCTTCTCGTAGACCAGCTTGAACACCTCGCTGCTACGATCCTCGAGGTCCCCGAAGAACTTTGCGTGAGCTGTACAAGTTGCCACGCAGGCGGGCTCCAGACCCTTCTCAATACGACCGGAGCAGAAGTCGCACTTGTCCACCTTTTTCGTCACGGGATTGATATAGCGCGCGTCGTAAGGGCAAGCGTCCACGCAGTAACCGCAACCGATGCAGAGTTCCTTGTCTACCTTAACGGTGCCGTTCTCGGCCTGATACGTAGCTCCCGTGGGGCACGGGGCCGTGCACGCAGGCCGGTCGCAGTGGTTACAATGCGCCACGTAAAAGCTGGAAACCAGGTTCGGCAACGTCCCGCTGACGCCGGTGAAACGAACGTGAGTGCGCGCGAAACCCAGCGGCATCTCCCACTCCGTGTTGCACGCCACGGTGCAGGCCTGGCAGCCCACGCACTTCGTGAGGTCCGTCACCATTGCGAATCGCGCCATCTTAGCTTCCTTGTGCCTCCGCGGCGATACGCACAAAGTTCACACGCATCCCCGTGCCGCCCATAAGCGGATCCACCTTTAAGCGGCTCATTAACTGCGTGTCCGAAGCGCCACGATCATAGGCACGATGGAGCGCGGGCGACCGGTGGCCGAATCCGTGCACCATGTAAAGGCAATCCCGGCGGATTCCGGCAGTGACACGCACCCGTACAGGCAGGCTCTTCACACCGTCCTGATTTTCGAGCACCACACGTTGGCCATCGCTCAGTCCCAGGTCGCGCGCCGCGTCTTTGTTAATCCAGGCTTCGTTCTCCGCCATCAGCGAGTCCAAAATGGCGTTGTTCTCGCTGCGCGCGAACGAGTGCACCGGTGCCCGGCCGTAAATCAGGCGAAAGTAGCCCGACGGCGGATCAGTCACAGGCGTATAGCGGGGCAGCGGGTCGAAGCCCAACTGCTTCAGCAGGGGCGAGAAGAGTTCGATCTTCCCGCTTGACGTTGGGAACAGAGGACCGTCGCCGGGCAGCCGGGTCTCGATGTAGGGGCGGCCCTCAAAGGCCAGGGCGCCACGCGTTGTGAGTTCTGGAACGCTCACACCCAACGGCTCAACAAGCTTGGCGAGATGTTGATCAGGACCGTCCCAGGGAAAGTAGGCGCCCAGGCCGAGCCGGCTGGCCATCTGTTTTGCAATCCACCATCCGGGTTTCGAGTCGTAGAGTGGCTGAACCGCCGGCTGCCGAATGGCAATGAAAGGCTTGTGCGCGCTCTCTACAATGGCCGGCACGTCATAGCGTTCAAGATAGGTCGCTTCCGGCAGCACCAGGTCTGCGTATCGCGTCTGCTCCATCGGCAGCAGATCCACCACGACCATCAGCTCGAGCTGCTTGATGGCATCGAGCGTCTCCTGGCGCTGAGGAATGCTCTCGAGCACGTTCTGGCCGTAAACAATCCAGCCTTTAATGGGATAAGGCTTGGCTGTGAGCGTGGCCTCTACCAATCCGTTGGTCACGCCCTGCTCTTCCGAGGCCAAAGGGTAGGTGGTGCCCGCGCCGTCCGCGCGGCCCCGTTTCGACTCCAGGAACGGGGGAAGCTGGAATTTGCCGGTCATGATCGGCGTCGGCAGGAAGATGCCGCCCCTCCGGCCCCAACTGCCAAGGAGCGCCGTCAGAATCGCCATGGCGCGTGCGCGCTGCGTGTCGTCGCCGTACCACGTCGTGTGACGTCCGGGGTGAAGCGCCACAGCCGGCCTAGCTTCGCCCATGGCGCGCGCCGTGGCCCTGATCTGCGCGGCGGGAACCTCAGTGATGGGCTCGGCCCATTCGGGCGTAAGCTCGCGCACGTGGGCCTCAAGCTCGTCCAGGCCTTGCGCGTACCGCGCGATATAGTCTTTGTCGTAGGTTCCTTCGGTGATCAGCACGTTCATCCAGGCCAGCAGCAGCGCAATGTCCGTGCCCGGCCGGATCGGCAGCCACCAGTCCGCCTTGGAAGCGGCTGTCGAAAATCGCGGGTCAACCACAATCAGCTTGGCGCCGCGCGATAGAGCCTCCGCGAATGCCGTCACCTGTGAGGTGAAGACGTTCTCGCCAATGTGTGTGCCGATCAGCACAATCGCCTTGGCGTTTTCCAGATCTACCGGTTCGGGCGAACCGAGACCCGAACCGAACGTGAGCGCGTAGCCCACCTCGCGCGGCCCGCGGCACTGCGCGAAGGCAGGCTCGGCGGCGTTCGGCGTGCCAAACGCCTTCATGAGGGTTGCGAAGAAAGTGGAGGCGACCCCGTGCGGAAAGAAGGCCACGCTCTCGGGGCCGTATTTGGTTTTCAGTTCGGTAAGTCGAGCGGCGAAGAAGTCCAGCGCCTGATCCCAGGAGATCGCTCTAAATTGGCCCTCGCCGCGCGGCCCGGTTCGAAGCAGGGGCTGCTTCAATCGGTCCGGGTCATAGAGCAGGCCCATGCCCGCGTTCCCACGTGCGCAAAGCCGCCCTTTGGTGAGCGGATGGTCAGGGTTGCCCTGGAGCTTCAACACCTTTCCATTCGCCACCCCGGCCAGCACGCCACAACGCCAGAAGCACATCTCGCAGTTGGTGGCGATTTGCGTAACGCGGGTCGAACCGCGCCAACCTGGAGGACCTTCAGCAGCAGTACCGCTTTTGGCAGTCGCCAGAACGCCAGCCGCTCCCAACGTTCCGGCTGTCGAGCGTCCCAGGAAGGCTCGCCTTGTCAACTTCGGACCCATGATCTGGCCCTTTTCGCGGCAGACCTCAAACCGAGCTGTAACAGCTCAAACTACCGGTACCCGAAGCCGCATGCAGTGACAGGTATCACAGGAGGGCGTATAGACCGCATAGGCCGAAGCAATGCTTCAGACCCGCGATCACTCATGCGCAATCCTCGTTAATGTAACGTGGTCCCTCAGCGCAATCCTCACTGGCGGGCGTTTTGTGATCTGGCGACTTCGAGGGTGGCCTCTCCGGCGGAGATGTCGGTGACGGGTGCTTCGCGGTGGACATCCGCGTACACGGAGTCCATGAAAAACTGGTTGGCTTTGCGATACCTCAAGCGCGCGGTCACCCGCAAGGGCCCTTGGACGGCCTCGGGAACCAGGACCCGATACTCAAGATCCTCCGTCTGACCCGGTAGAATCGCCGGCCGGAATTGTGGCCCGTTCGGGTGCCACAGGTCCGGCGTCATAATCTCACGGCCATCGGCGGTGATAGCGAGCGGCCTCAGAATATAGGAGCCTGCCTCGATGTGATTTTGCGAATCGAGCGCTCCCGAGTGGTAGATTACGCGGCTAGAGCTATCGAGAACCTTTAGTTCGATCCACGCCCGGCCTATATTGAGTGGGCCGGTGGGGAAGCTGTGACCCACTTTCTTGTTGGCCAACGCTACTCGGATCGTGACTCGAATCGCCACGGCGCACCAGCGGAGGGGCCTGAACGTCAAGCGCTACGATCGGGCCGCGCGGCCAAACGGCGCTGATCTCCGGCACAGCTCTTTCACCGTGCAACCATTCGTTGACGCGCTGCACTTGCCCGGAGGCGTCGGGGGAATCCAACTCTTGCGGCATGAACTGATTTCCGGCGGCGAAGTAGTGGTTGCGATACTTGAGACCCAGGCCAATCTTGAAGTCATAAGGGTCTGCGGCAGACGTGTTCGAGACGTTCACGTAATACATGTGGCACTGCTGGCAGCGCAGGCGGTGTGAGACGTCGGGGTCCGTATTCCATTTATGTTGGCGCCAGTCATCATACTGGGTTTCCACCTGGACTGGACCCACGCTCTTGTCGATCACGTCCCATTCTTTATGGCACGGCGCGCAGGACTCAGCCAGGCGAACCAGCCTCAAATCATAGTCGCTGTTGTGCTGCTTGGGATAAGCTCGGATCAAGAAATGCGCCACGCCGGCTGCGTAAGGATTGCTGCTGTATTCATACAAGTAAGGCTTCGGGACGCCGATTTCGTAACTGCCCACCCCGCGTGTGTCCACCCGCCGGACCGCATGGCAGATGAGGCATGAATCCCCGTGATGGTAGCCCGGCGCGGAGCGGCCGAGGCGCGGATCCTTGTATCCGGCGAGCAGTGACACGGGGTCATGGCAGGCGCCGCACTTCTCCGTGACCTCCAAGCCCTGCACGTCTGTGGTGGCGCTGCGCACGGCTTGAAAGAACTCGTCCTGTGCGGACCAGTAATGAGCGCTTGCCAGCCATTCCTCGTAGATAATGCTGTGACAGCCCGACGAGCCACAAGAGGCAGAGTTGGCGAGAATCTCGGGGGATACGGGCTTGCCCGTGCTAGTGGCAGCGAAGCTGGGGGCGAAGGGACCTCCTCCGCTTGCGGATTGGTACGCGATGGGAGGCTGGTAGCTGGTGTAACCAGGGCGTTGGTGAGCCAGGGCGGCAACGATGAGCAAAAGGGTGAGCGCCAGCCCTACCCCGGCCGCCTTGATCCACATGCGGCGGCGGTCCCGAATCACATCCGCTCTGTGCGCTAGCCAGGAGCCATTCACCCGATTCGGTGACGCTGCAGGATAAAGGTGATACGCCAAAAAAGGCAAAGCAAGGATGCCGCTCCAGAGGTGAAGGCGGTCCCACACACTCTGAACTCGCAGCGCAAACAGGGCCTGGAACGTCACCACCACGCCCGTGACACAGCTCGCAGCGAGCAGCCAGAATCCCGTGTAGGCGCAAACCTTCCGGAGCGTCCGCGGAGACTTGCGCGTGGCCAGCCAGTGGCTGAACTGCCAGCGCGTGAACGGAATGATGAGAACCAGGCCCGCCAGCGTGTGCAGAAGCAGTGTCATCTGGGCTCCCACACTGAACGGCATAAGCCACAGAGCTACTCCGCTCAGCGCGACAAAGCCCAGCGCACCGATCACCCACCCGGATCGCAGAAGGCCACGTTCATCGACAACGCGATGCTGAACGGGCGAAGGCGGCTCGGCGTGCCTCATCTCTTAAAGGTCGATATCAGCCCGGCGGCTGAACCATCGCGCCTTATCTTAGCACCGGAGAAACGCCGCAGAGGTCTCGGATCTCATTGTGTCCATCACGCAAGCCGGACGCAGGTGCAATACGAGCCTCTCCTTCTGGTGTGGAGGCGGTGGGTTGTCTACCCGGGGCGGGAACGGTTTCATTTGGATGATCGTGCCGAAGCCAGGCACTTCACTCCGGCTGCGCAACCGCATCTTCGGTGGACACTCTGATGACGCTGATGCCGGGATCGTGCTCGCCGTTTGTCGGTGGGTGCAAAAAGCCCAAGTCGCACAACCGTGACGCCAGACGGCCCGAGACCCGCGATCGCACCCACGTTCAGACACACACAGCGCCTTGAAGTGGTACCGAACTGGTACTCGCTTTTCGACCACTTGCGCAGATCGCCGAAATATGCGTGTTGCGACGTTTCTGCCAAGGTTCGATGGCAAAACCTCCGTTCGGCTTCGAAGCCGACGCCTTCACGACGCGATCACGCACTCGGCGATTCGTTTCGGGAGCAACGACGGAAGAATCGCGCCCTGGCCGCGCAGCCCACCTCAAAGGGCAGCCGGCAACGTGCCGAATGGTCGAGCACCCTGAAGACCGCACACGAGCGGCATTCCGTCCGCGAGAGCAACGTGAGGTGGTTGGCGCTGAAGTTGAACATCGAAGTGAAGGTGAGAGGTGGAGCGCGGGAAGCGCTCCTGCCTCATCGGCAGCGCCGTTGAGGGGTTCACCCGCCGGACTCCTCCGGTCAGGGCTATCGCACAGAGCGGCGCCTGAGAAGAACCAGCCGAATCAAGCCGGAGGCGGTGACTGGGTCTTCTGAGCTTTGCGTAGGCTTTCCCCACCCAGCAGAAAAGCCTCGGAGTTCCCCACTAGCCGGTCGGCAATGGCGGTGGCGATGGTGGTGTTGAAAAGGATGTTGCCCCACTCGGAGAAGGCTGTGTTTGTCGTAATGACCGCACTCTTGCGCTGGCTGTGCACGGGTGGAGATCACCTGGTAGAAAAGGTTCGAGGTCTGTTGGTCGAGCGAGAGATACCCAAGCTCGTCGCAGATGAGCAGCGTGGGCTCGGTATAGCATCGGAGTTTGCGCACCAGGGAGTGATCGACCTGGGAGGCCAGCAGGTGATTGAGCATGTCCATGGCGGACGTGAAGAGGGTTCGGACATTGGCCTGGCAGGCCCGCCAGCCGAGGATCTGGGCCAGATAGGTCTTGCCGGTCCCAGGATTCCCGATCAGGATCACGTTGCTGCCTTCCTGGAGGAAGTTGAGATCGAGCAGCCGGAGGATGCGGCTCTTGCTCTGCATCCGTGACTTATGGTGTTGGAAGTGGAAGGTGTCGATGCTGGGCTGAGCATGGAGGCGGGAGAGGCGGAAGCGGCGCTCAACAGCGCGGCGATTACGGGCTTCCAGTTCGAAATCGACCAGGCTTCCCAGGGTAGCGGCGAAGCTAAGGTTCTTCGTTGCCGCCTCCTTCAGGGTCGCTTCCAGATGCTGGCTCAGGGTCAACAACTTCAGTTGTTCGAGCTTCTGTTCCAAGGGAGTCATGGGATTCCTTTCGGGCGTCCAGGATGAAGGCGTCGTAGTGCCGGATGCGTTGCACAATGAGTTGGGTTTTGCGGTTGTATCGCTCGATCCTGCCGCGCACCTTGACCACATCATCCGGCCCAAAAAGCTTGGCAGTTTCTTCAGCGCTGTCCCAGACGCGCGCCGGGACGTCGCCCGTGCGATCAGCCAGGAGAAGGTGAAGGTAGAATCCTCCCGACCTCTTGGGTCGGACATCCCGCTCTTTCGCCACCGCTAGGAAAATGACTAGACCGCCATCTGGCAGAACATTAATGAAATGACCCTTCTGCTCCATGAAGTGACCTCCTTTGAAGCAGAAGAGACCGAGCTGTCGGTCTACTGCTGACAACCGGGAAGATGACCGGCGCGTGGCGCGCTTCTGGCCGGAGGCAGCGGACAGCGACGCCCCGAACAGCAGCAATTGGTCAATCACAGCGGGCAGAGGGTGTTGCCAAGGAAGGAAGACCTCGTGGTCCGGGTCAGCCTCACGCTCTGCTAAAAGTGCTGAAGGGGGAGGCAGTTTGCCCTGTCACCTCGTTCTGTGCCTGTATTGAACGCCAGACCACCTCGGCGTTTTCGCCTGTTTCTTTCTCAGCGACGAGCTCGCGCGCCATGGCCATCAGCAGATCACCGTCCTCACCCACCGCCTGCAACCCTTCCGTCGAAAACTTTCCCTCCATCGCGAGAGCGACCAGGAGCTTGCGTCCCATCATGCGCAGGCAGGTCTCCTGGGCCGTATTCGCATGGGCGAAGTACTTGACGGTTACCTCCTCCCGCTGCCCGATGCGCCAGAAGCGACGACTCGCCTGGCGCAGGGTGTAGGGCGAGTAGCCGGTTTCCCAGAAGAACAGGTCCGGGTATTCCAAGAGGTCAAGCCCCAGGGCTGACAAGCTTGGGATGTCCAACCACCACCTGCACACCCTGACGGGACTGGCGGTCGTACCACGCTTCGCGCAATTCAGGTTTGATGTCGCTCGTCAGGACAGCAACACGGATGCCTTCGCGTTGCAGGATGCGCTCCAGCCGGCGGGTCACGTCGCGGGTGCGGGTGTAACGGCAAACATCTAAGTTACGTGGAATATACTTCTGTCCCCTGGTTAATCCTTTTTCTTGAAACCAGTTTCTTTGCTTCCTTGGTTGGCTATTTGAGCTGTTTCTGGGAGGACTGCGGTAGCGATAAAGTATCGTGAGCGCGGATGGTTTTGGAATTCACATCCCCGGTGGAGGCATCCCCTCGGTTATACTTTCTGGCGCCGCACACCGTAGAAATTGTTAATTGACGTTCGCGGCTCGGCCTTGGAGGCTGGCGCCATTCATGAGTTCGGATTCTCTTGCTCCGATCCTCACGCCGCATGGCCGTTTGGTCTTAAGCCGGGCGGACGAGCGGCCTGCCTTGGACCCCGGTCTGGCGCGACGCCTCGAAGATGCTTTCGCGCGAGGCTCCGGTCACGCCCTTCTTCAGCTTGGAGCGAGCGAAGTCGGCGTTGCCCTTCCTCCGGTATTCTCGTACTGGCGAGAACTCGGCACACGATATGTGACGGCTCTCTGCACGCTTCCCGAAGTCGCGGGAGATCCTGCGAAGGCCCACGTCCCGGTCCCGCCGCCGGGGGAATTAGAACCACTGGCCTTGGGATCGCCCCCGATGACGGGCGCAGAGTACTTGACCCTCGAGGTTCTCCAATCTCTCTGGCAGGAGATCGATGCGGCTTTTGCGCAGGAGCTTGCGGCATCGGGAAAGTCAATCCAGGACTTTCTCAAGCAGCGGAACCCCGCCTGGAATCTGGTCGGACGAGTGCACTTCAACCTCGCTGAGAACCGCAAGGACGAACAGGCTCCCTTCGCTTTTCTTGCCACTTACACCACGCGGCTTTCTGCACACGCCAAAGCCCAGCACCTCCCGCTCGGCCAGGCCCTGCGTGAATACGCCGGGTCGGCGAACAAGGAGCGCCTGCTGTCGCTGCTGCTCCCGGTTCAGCGCGCGGCCGAAGCCTGCCCCTGGCTGAAAGCCATGGTCGCGTCAAGCGAGATCTTCCACCCGCTGCGTTGGGAGCCCGGCGACGCTTTCCGCTTTCTCCAGGATGTCCCGCAACTGGAGAACGCCGGCGTGGTAGTGCGCATGCCCGCGACGTGGAGAGCGAACCGTCCGACCCGCCCCAAAGTGACGGCCACGGTTGGCGCGAGGGTCCCCTCCGCATTGGGTATGGACTCGCTTCTCGATTTCAGCTTGGAAGTCACACTCGATGGCGAGACGTTGACCACCGCTGAGATCAAGGAGTTACTGGCGAAGTCGGACGGACTTGCGCTGGTCCGAGGGCGTTGGGTGGAAGTCAACCACGAGCGGCTGAGCCAGATGCTCGAACACTACCAAAAGGTCGAGCGAGCCGCCGCCGCGAGTGGCCTCAGCTTCGGTGAAGCCATGCGCGTGCTTGCGGGCGCCGATGTCGCGGCCGAAGACGGCGGTCGTGACGCCGATTGGGCCCAGGTGGTCGCTGGACCCTGGCTGCGCGAAACGCTGAAGGGCCTTCGCAGTCCCGAAGGATTGGCTGGCGTTGAACCTAGTGCAAAGCTGAACGGCACGTTGCGGCCCTACCAACAGGTAGGCGTGCGCTGGCTCTGCTTCCTTTCGAAGCTGGGTCTTGGTGCTTGCCTTGCCGATGATATGGGCCTTGGCAAGACCATCCAAGTACTGGCTCTCCTGCTTGCGTTGAGAAGTCAGATGAAGGAAACCAATCAGCCCAGCCTGTTGGTAGCCCCCGCCTCACTTCTGGCCAATTGGGCTGCAGAGATCGACCGCTTTGCACCGAGCCTAAAGGCGCTGATCGCTCATCCGTCGGCGATGCCGACTTCCGAACTCAAGAAACTGGGGTCTGAGCGACTCGGCGATGTGGACCTGGTGATTACCAGCTATGGTTCGCTTCTTCGCCTCCCCTGGGTGGCGGAGGCTCGATGGCGCTTGGTGGTACTCGACGAAGCTCAGGCCATCAAGAATCCCGACGCCAAGCAGACGCGGGCCGCCAAGAAGTTAAATGCCAAGGTGAGATTTGCACTCACGGGTACGCCGGTCGAGAACCGGCTGAGCGATTTGTGGTCCATTTTCGACTTTCTTAACCCGGGACTGCTGGGATCGTCGAAGGAATTTACGAACATGGTCAAGCAGCTCGCGAACAGGGCCCACAATCCTTACGCTCCGCTCCGCGAACTGGTTCGGCCCTACATTCTGCGGCGGCTGAAGACCGACAGGACGGTCATTGCGGACCTCCCGGACAAGACGGAGGTCAACGCCTTCTGCCAGCTCAGCCGCAAGCAGGCAGCGCTCTACGAGCAGGCAGTGAAAGAACTGGCCAGCCAACTGGAGACTGCCGAGGAGGGCATCCAGCGCAAGGGCGTTGTGCTATCTTTCCTGATGCGTTTCAAGCAAATTTGCAACCATCCGTCGCAGTGGCTCGGCGACGGCGAATGGTCCGAGGAAGACAGCGGCAAGTGGGCCCGGCTGCGCGATATTGCCGAGGTGATTGCGGCCAAACAGGAGAAAGTCCTCGTCTTCACCCAGTTCCGGGAGGTTACCGCACCGCTCGCGGCATTCCTAGGATCGGTGTTTGGGCGCCCCGGGTTGGTTCTTCACGGCGGAACCCCGGTGCGAAGCCGCCAGGAGTTGGTGCGGAAGTTCCAGGAAGATGAGGCCGTAGGGTTTTTCGTGCTTTCTCTCAAGGCCGGGGGCTCCGGGCTGAATCTCACCGCCGCCTCCCACGTGGTGCACTTTGACCGGTGGTGGAACCCCGCGGTGGAGAACCAAGCCACTGATCGCGCGTTTCGCATCGGGCAGAAGAAAAACGTGCTGGTTCACAAGTTTGTGTGCCGCGGAACGGTCGAGGAGAAGATCGACCAGCTCATCGAGTCAAAGCGGCAACTTTCCAAGGACTTGCTGGAAGGCGGCGCCGAAATGCTTCTCACTGAGATGAAAGACGAGGAGTTACTCAGACTCGTTGCCCTTGACATCAATGCCGCTCTAAGGGAGACGTGAGCCATGTATCATGATTTTGGGTGGCGGCCCTACGTGAGCGCAGCCGAGCGGCGGCGGAAGGCCCTGCGCGAGATGGAGAAGCTCAAGAAGAAGGGTCATCCGGTCTCGCCGGTCATTATCGAAGGCCGCGCCATCGCCAAGGCGTTCTGGGGCAAGGCTTGGTGCGACAATCTGGAACGCTACAGCGATTTCGCCAACCGCCTGCCGCGCGGTCGCACCTACGTGCGCAACGGCTCGGTGGTCGACCTCCAGGTTAGCGGCGGCGAGGTCAAGGCTTACGTCAGCGGCTCAGAGATTTACCAAGTGGTGGTAAAGATGACGCCGGTTTCAAAAAAGCGATGGCAGTCCATATGTGCGGACTGCGCTGGCGCTATTGACTCGCTCGTCGAGCTTTTACAGGGACGATTCTCCAAGGGCGTCATGGAGCGCCTCTGCCGGCAGGGGAGCGGCCTGTTCCCTTCGCCCCAGGAGATTAAGCTTTCGTGCAGTTGTCCGGACTGGGCTTCGATGTGCAAGCACGTGGCGGCGGTACTTTATGGCATTGGCGCACGGCTGGACCAGCAGCCCGAGCTTCTCTTTAAGTTGCACAAGGTCGATGAGAAAGAGTTGATCGCCAAGGCGGGCAAGGAGCTCCCCTTAGGTGGAAAGGCGCTAGCACCGGAGAAAGCCTTGGGTAGCGAAGACCTCTCCGCGATTTTTGGGTTAGAAATGGCTCAAGCCAGTGATGCCCCCGCCCCGTCGCTTGGTCCGGCGGCGAAGATGGGGCGGGCGAAAAAGCCGGCCAAGAAGAAAGCAACGGTTAAACGACGTTTGCCAACCGGTGCTTGAATCATCGTTAAAATAGCGCGAGTTGGACACTTCCCATCAGACCGCTCAACACGGCCTACCGGCCCAACAGTCCGCCTAAATTCAGAATAGCCACCGATAACAGAATAGCTGCAACTCCGCTAGCAAGTAGCCTCCTACTGCGCTTGGAGGTCGAGTCCCATTCTCCTGTCGACACTCCCAGGATGGAGGATGACGCTACCGTCATCGCCATGAAGAGTGTGAATCCGATCGATGTTCCGTACTCGCCACACAAGGTGGCACCCCAGCCATAAAGAAAGAGTCCGGAGAGCCATACAAGGGCCATCGAGACCGCCAGCCCGGTCTCTCGGAACCAACCGGTTTGGAAGAACGTAGGGAAGGTACGGTTTCGGCGAAGCAAGTACGCACAGTATAAGATATTGGGGATAAATCCCGCACCCAATACCAGCGACCAGACGCCGTATCCGGCTGTGGCCGGCACGGCGCCTGATTCCAGACTCCTATGCAGGATATCTCCGCTGAAGGCAAATCCAAGATTGAACGCTGAGGCGAACAGCCCGGTGAAGATGCAAAGACCCAGCCCTGCCTTGAAGCTCATACTCCGGGGGGCCTCACCCCCATCCGTTGGTTGCTCCCTCTCCCTCATGCGGCCGGCAATCGCGTATGCTCCCAAGCCCACAAGCAAGACGGGCAGGCTGCAGAGAAGAAAAATCCCTTGCCCACGAAAAAGAGCCGCCGGGTTCAAAATGAGAAGCGGGATCAGCGCCCCAGACACACAAACCAAACCCGATACGACCGCAACCGCCACTGCTAAGCCCACAGCCACCAGGCTTAGGCCGTACGTTGCCTGGGCGATTCCCCAAATAAAACCGAAGGTGACCGCCAAAATGATTTCCTGAGCCGGTGCTGCCCGATAAACGTCCGCGAGGTGAGGAACGAAGCAAACGGCCATCAGCCATGGCAGCGAAAGGATGCCCACGACGGAAAACACCAGCCAAGTGTTTTCCCATTTCCACCTTACCGAATACTTCAGCGGGAGCGCAAAGCTGCCGTTGAGCACGCCGCTCAGGAGAATGATCGCCATCCCCAGCCAGAATTTTTCCATCACGACGGTTCCATCAGACGCGAAGGTTTACTTCGATCCACTCCACGGGCGATCCCTCTTCGTCTTGCTCGCTCAAGGGCACTCGCAGTGCCCCCTCGCGAACCTCTACCGATCGTTCTCTCGAGTTTCCTCCAAAGTAGTGCTCGATCATACGAGCTTCCGCGGACTGCCGCGAGGCGCGATGGATGATCACTTCCCCTTGTCCGTAAGGAACTATAGCCAAGTTGGCTGCTCCGACGATCCCACCATCCGTTATTGAGGAGATCACGACCGGTGCAGTCGTCTCAACCACGTCTCGAAATCTTCCCGAGGCCCGACGTCCGTCTAGACGATAAGTGCGCAGCGCAACACCAACCAGTTTCCCCTGTTCAAATCGCGCCCACGAAGCGGAATGTGCACCTCGCGTGGGCGCATCATAATCGGCGTCGCCAGGCTCGATGGTGAATATGTTGGAAGTGCGAAGAGCGTGAACAAGACCGTTATATTTCGCAATCAGACGGGGTGTAGGCATTTCGCCCTCTTCGTCGCCCACGAAGCTGTTGAGTGATCCCAGGGTACCGGTCAAGGCCGAGTCAAACCAGATGGAGGGCATCGTCGCCCAGTCGTAACCTCCGGAGCCATAGGTTGGTATTCCGATCTCACCCAAAAGGCTACTGAAAAAAAAGCGGCGGTTGGCTTCGTAGTCATACTCCCCGGCCGCCATGAAAAGGTCGTCCGGACTATGGAGATCGAAGTAATCGGCGAGGAGGGGCGAGAGGCAGTAGTACATCACCACGATATCGGGATTCGCTTCTCTCATCCCGTTCACCACGACGTCGAGCCCTTTCAGCATCAAGCGCTCACCAGCCCAGTTCATATCCTTGGGAGCAGCCACAGAGAGAGGAGGCAGCTCATATCCGAAATCGAACTTCACCAAGTCCGGCTGATAGCGCTCGGCAAATCTCTTCGCTCGTGCTCTGAGTGCGCGTTCGACCTCAGGCTGAGTGAAATCCAAGATGTAATATTTGGCCCCGTAATCTCCCGCGATACAGGGCTTACCGTCCGCTAAATGCAGCATGTGTGAGATATTCAAGCCCATGTCCGCGGGGTCCTGGCAACGCATAAATGCCGCCCACAGACCAAAGTGGAGACCGTCCTCCCGAACCTGCCGGCGAAACTCTTCGAAGTGAGGAAGTCTGTCTGCCGAGTGCTCGAGCTTGCCGTACTTTCCCTCCCACTTGTCATCGATCACAAACATCCCGGCCTTCATGCCCGAAGCTCTCAGCCCGGTGTAAAAGGAATTGAGGGCTGCCTCGTCCAGATTCGAACCCGCTTTTCCAATTGCTACCTCCGCTCCCCAGCAATTGAATTGTGGAGCCAAGACAACAGCGGTCTTTTGGGGCGAGTAGCTCTTTGGCCGGATGGCACCGGCAGAGACCAGGCCCTTATAGTAGGCCTTGATCGCCTCGCGGTAATCGGGTCCGATCGCCCAATGAAGCCTCGCGCCAAGCGGTAGGCGCCCAGGTGCCTGCAGGTGCTCCCAGATATCGCTGCGGTAGCTTACGATCAAGCTGTGTTTCCCGCCGCGCGTTTCAAGAAAAAGGTCGCCCGTTGGGAGTTCGGCGAGACCGCAGCAGAAAGCCTCGGAGACATATTTCGCTAGCGACGACTTGACCGCTCCCGGCTTGTTGCGATGGAAACCGCAAAAGAAATGAGCCGGCAGACCCCATTGTTGCAACAGTCCTGGTGCCGGGGAGGAGCCGCGTCCAAGCCAACTGGTCAGGTTCAAGCCCAGATCTGAGGTTACAATCGGGCTCACCGCAGGCGATTCGCAAATTCCCGGAATAATGAGGTAGAAGTTGTCGAGAGTTGGGCGCGCGTCCTCCCCGGTTCCCTGCGCGAAGTAGTGAAGCGCCACGATGTTCGCGGGGTTCGGGGATTCATAGACAACTGGTTCGAGCCAGAGCGCCTCCTCTTCGAATCGCCAAGTGAGGGACAACTTTCCGCTTCCGTTGACACTGCCATAGCTGACCGCATAGCTGTCACCCTCCGGGCCGTCGCTTATGGGTTTTCCTGGAGCGCATCTTCTGGCCCGCTTGTTCTCGTCAGGCTGGACGATAACGGCGGGCTGGAGCATCCCGCTTGTCATCACCCGACCCTGTCGGTCCAGCAAGCGGAAAATGTCACTGTCCCTGGACCATTCCCAGCTGTAGTTCTTCCCTTTTACGCGTACGCCCTTCGCAGTCGGATGCATCTCTGCCGTGCTAGCTGGCGACTCCGGGAGGGCTGCCCCCGCTAAAAGGAACGAGACTGACGTTGCGTGAATAAATTCGCGCCGATTCAAGGTGGTCATTGCGAATGCTTTGCCTCCATAGGACGGCCCCGTCCGTGAATGTGTCCGTCCGAGCGCGAGACCAGCAGGCAGCGAGAAAACGGTCGGGACGCCCTGGGATCAGCGGGGCTCAACCAGGGTTCAGCCGGCGGAAGCTTGTACATTTCACCGGCCCGAAAGGCCGAACGAGCCCAGCCCTGGACGACGTCCAGGGTGATCGTGTAACACTGCTGAGGGCGCTGAGCCCGGAAAGGACGATCTAGATTCGGGTTTAGTCGCGACCAGCCGATCTGCATGTTCAGCGAAACGCGGCAACGTGCTATTTCGAGCGCCCCTTCAGGGCTGCAACTCATACGCTAGGCGTCAAACCCAGGCCTGCCGGCCTGGGCTGGGTTAGATCGGCCCTTCGGGCCTTCGAAATGTAGAACCTCAAGGGCACGGCGGATGCCTTGAGCTGATGAGACGCAACATGGGTCACGGTTTAACGCGTTCAGTATTGGTCTAGCTGCTTTGTCGAAAGCAGCGAACTCACCTTCGGATTTCCAGGATCTCCACCTTCCGGTCGCGTGGCAGCTCGACTCGAATCCCTTGACGGAAATCTTCACCGCCGCGGGTACCGAGCGCTCGTCCGTTCATAACGGAACGGACCCGGAACGTGCCCTCTGGAAAAGTCGGAAGCTTGACAAGTACTTCGCTCACACGCGACTCGTTTTTGAACAGGGCAATCAGGCCTTCACCTTCACGGCTCAATCGCGCGAATCCGTCCCAAGTTGCGGCTCCCGGCTGCTGCCAGTTGCCGAGTGGGAAGAACCCATCCAGCATATGGACATCCTCGCGCAGTGCCTTGAACGATTGGATCATTTGGCCATACCAGGCTTGCTGCTCCGGCGTCAATTCCCGTAAGTCGCCGAGAAACAGCGGACCCGAACCCATAGCGGTTGCCAAACGTTCTTCGATGGGTGCGCGCTCCGCCTGAAGATTGCCAATCAGCATGGTTTCGCTGGGAATCGCCAAGGATCGCAAGTAGAGCAGGGTCCGGGCTTGGCGCGGACCGGCTGCTCCCGTCCCTCCGTCGTCGACGTTGCTGAGCCAGTCCAAATCGCCCGCCGCGAGCAGGCCGTAATCGATGATGTGTTTCTGTCCCCACAGTTCGAAAGTGAGGTCTAAGAGCACGTCGGGGTGATCGTGGTAGATGTGGTCGGTGACGAACTGAATGCCCTCATAAATCCGAATCAGCGACTCGGCCCAGGAATCATGGTCGTGGCCCTGCGCGTAACATCCCGGAGATTCGCCGTACGCGTTGAAGACTGTGGTCAGGTCCACCTTGACGTAAGCCAGGTGATGCCGGGCAATCAGTTCGCTGATTCGCTTTGCGGCCACTTCGCGGTAAGGAGTGGCCAAACACATCACGGCCTGCGCGCCTGCCATTGTCCCGGTGAACTTGGGCTTTCCATCCCGGCCTTTGCACACCCACTCGGGATGTGCCTGATAGACGGCGGTATTCATGCTGATGGCAGCAAGCGGCACCCACAAGCCGAGGCGCATCCCTCTCTGTTCCACGGCCGCCTGGATTTCGTCCAACCCATTCGGGAAGAGCTTGCGATTGATAGCATTGTCACCGTAATCGATCTGCCATCCATCATCGATTGTGAATACGTCCATCCGCATCCGGCCGGCGGCTGCGATCAGTTCAAGCGTGATATCCCGGGTGATACGGCGCTCGAAGGGTTCCCAGGTGTTGTAAATCCACCGCGGCCGATAATTCGGACCCTTTTTCATCAGAACGCGCGAGGTGTAGGACGGTATTACCCATCGCGGGTCGGTGAACCCCCTGCCTTCCAGAAAGAAAGCAATCGAGCTGGCCGCACTTGTGAAGGTCTCTCTGGGCTGAATACGACGCTCAAATGGAAACAGATCAGTATCATACATTACCCGGACGCCCTCGCCCCAGCCGGCGAGTTCCGTCCGCTTCGTATAGCCGGGGGCCCCGTTCATCGCGACGAAGCCTTCCCCGGTGAGTGAGTTCCTTTCCAAAATGGCAGTATCATCAACCCTTCCCGTCAAGAACAGTTCGCGGGGCTCAGTAGCGTAGAAGTCGAACGCTTGCAAAACGTCCGGCGGACCCGGCGCAAGGCTCACGCTCTCGAAACTCAAATGAGATAGAGTCACCGGAACTGTGCCGCGGTTGTTGATCGCAATCCACTTTTGAACTGCGGCGTGTCCATCGTAGGTTGCGTAGAAAATCGTGACATCCAGCGGCTTTGTCTTGGCGCGCAGATTGATCACGAGAGATTCTCCGGAAGGGGAGAGCGTCTGGGAGCTGGCTTCGACGAGCTCCCAAGCAGATCCCTTCGACCCCACCAAAGGATCGCCATCAATCAGTACTGAGAACTCGCCGCCGCGGGATCCCCGCTTGCGGCCCTCTTCCATAAAATCGGTTCCTGTGACCTTGTGCCGCCAACTCGCCGTGGAGAGTCCCTCCGCCGGATCAAAGTGAATTTCGCGTTCAACCAGACCGTTGCCGACTGTCCAACTCTTTCCTGCCACATTCTTGCGTACAAACGCCTTGGCGTCTTCAGACCCGGACGAGTGATCGCCCGACGGTGGCACTTTCACCCCATCCAACAACAACGACGTCGCGGATACCTGCATGAATTCGCGCCGGCTCAGTGTATTCATCGCCAAGACCTTCCGTTCCCAACAAAGCGCCCCGAAATCCGTGGCCAATCGCCCGGCTTCTGTCATTCTGAGCGTTCACAGCCACGGGCTGCCCATAACCTGCAGCAACTCGACGGCAGGACCCTTTGACAGAATTCAAAAGACTTACCCGTTGAGTTACTGCAGAGCGGAGCGTAGCGGAGTGAAGAATCCCTGCATGAGCCGTTTGGGCAGGAGGCAAAATGCTGAGATGCCACACTCCGCTCTGAATGACAGCCCGTAGAATTCGCGTTCACTTACGACGCTCTGTCTGGCATGTGATGTGCTCGCTGCGAATGCTCAATGCGTGACTTGAATCGTCCGCAGAAAGTCCTTTATCCTTTGCGCCCGCTTCTCGGTGAGCTCGTCAAATCGCTTGGATTGCTCATCCGCTTTGGGATTTTGGGTCCGCTGGTACAAGATCAGGAGATTCAGATTGGCGGGGTAGTTGTCGGGTTCGATCTCGATGGCTCTCCACAGGTCGTCACGGGCCCGCGCATAGTCCTTCTGCTTCAGATAAACCAGTCCCAGCTCGGCGTAGGCATCAGCGTAATCGGAATGCGCCTTAAGCGCCATTTGCAGTTGTAAGAGGGCGTCCGGGAAATTGCCTTGGTGATTGGCAATGCGACCGAGGTAGTAATGGGCTCCCGCCGCGGTTTCAGGATAGTTGGCTACTGTTCTTAGAACCTTCTCGGCACTTTCGTCGTCGTGGCTGGCGAAATAGGCGGAGCCCAATGCCAGGCGTCCCCGCGGATCATCGGGTCTGAGGGTGCAGTACTTCTTGAAGTAAGGAATCGACTCGCTTGCGTCCTCGCGCTGTGACGTAACTGCGCCCATTGCATAGTTGTAATAGGCGTTGTTCGGATCAAGGCTGACAGCTTTCTTCAAGGACTGGTAGGCTTCTTCTGCCAGGTTCATCTTCACGCAGGTCATTCCCCAGAAGAAGTGGATCGAGGCATTCCGGGGCTCGAGTTCGCGGGCGTGAGCCAGATAGCCCAGCGTTCCGGTATAGTCTTTCTGTTCATCGGCCAACTGGGCCAGTTCGAGAAGCAGCGGCACCGATTCAGGCGGCAGTTGCGCCGCTGCATCGAGGGTCTTTCGGGCGTCAGCGAACCGCCCTTGCTGTTTGTAAAGAAGTCCGAGGCTGGTTAGTGAATTGGCCGTGGCCAGATTTCTTTCTCTCAGACCTTCCAGGAGTTTGATCTCGATGGAGGTGCTCTTGTACTCGGCCAGGAGCGGGAGCAGGGTAGTCACGTCAGCTTCGGCCAAGCCCCCGTTCCGCAACATCCGGTCCGCCACACCATCGGCCTTTGGCGCTTGACCCGATCCAACATAATCGCCACAGCGTACCGAAAGAGCCTGAGAATGCTCCTGCGCTGCTGCCGGTAGTTTGGAGAGATGCTGCAGCGATAGAGAGAAGCTGCCATTCTCCATCAGGAGCACGGCGCTTTGGTAATTTGCTTCAATGTTTTCAGGATCGAGTTTGAGCAGCTGTTCGTAGACCGCAATCGCTTTGTCTCGGACGCTCGCCTGCCCGGTCCAGCCATCCTGATACAGATGACCCAGATTCAGGTAGGCATCCTCATAGGATGGCGCAAGGGCGATCGCCTTCCGGAAACTCGCTTCAGACCCTGCAAAATCCTTGGTCTGCGCCTTCACAACGCCGTCGAGGTTGTAGAGGCTGGCATCTCCCGGAGAACGTTTCAGCGCATCAGATAGAATCGTTTGGGCCGAAGCGAAGTCTCCTTGCCTCACAAGGCTCTCGATCTCCTTAACCGATGCCGAAGACTGCTGGGCCTCTCCCAACAAAATAACGGGCACGACTATGAGCAACAGCGGCATTGCGAGAAACGAAGTAGTCCTCGTCGGAGTCAAGCCACCTTTCTTAGGTCAGGCCCCAATGTGGGATCATATCCGACCTTTGACCGCTCACACTATCTCAGAATGTGAACCTCACTCCCATTTGGATGTTGCGCGGGCTCGAGACGCCACCGTTCCAGGTCCCGAAGCTCGGACTCGAAACGTCGGTCACAAAGTTGTTGCCTAGGATGTGCCAATTCCATGCATTGAAGAATTCGAATCGCAATTGTGCTCGAACGCGTTCGGTGATCGCGATGTTGTCGGTAAAGGCGATGTCCTGATTGTGATACCCGAAGCCGCGCACGTTGGAGACCGGAGCTCCAGTGCCCGAATTGAAATTGAAGGTGCTTGACGGCTGGAACGAGTTGACACTGAACAGGGGGTTAAGCCCCGAATTAGGATCAAAACCGCTCTTGCTCGCCGCGAACGGGTTGGCGCCCGGTAGTATACCGGGATAACAGCTCATGGCGAACTGCGAGGGGATATTGCAAAAGCCGGAGTAGAAACTGAACGGAATCCCCGATTGGAGGCGTAAGATTGTGCTAACCTGCCAACCGCCAAGCAGCACATTGACCACTCCTCCTTGGTTCAACCATCGACGCCCCTTGCCAAAAGGCAGGTCATACGCCAAGGAAACGTTCACCATCTGGGGTACGTCATTGCGGGAAATCCCATAGTTTCGGTCTTTCTGGAAGGGAGAAATCCCCTGATACAAGGTGCTGGTCTGCACGAATTCGGTGGTGGTCAGAGTCTTCGACCAGGTGTAATTTGCCAGCAGCCACAAGCCGTGTGAAAAGCGCTGCTCGGCGGAGAGTTGCAGGGAGTCGTAGTTTGACCAACCATGATTCTCATTGTTTCCGTAAATGTCCGAACAGTATTGAGGGAAAGGAGTCAGGGCCTGGGCCACACTGGGCGCGCACGCCTGCATCTGGCCTGCCCAACCCGTGTAGGGCTGCGACACGCCGTCCAGAGTGCCCTGGTTGGGCTGAAACTGATCATACAGTGCCGTCCCCATGGACAGAAGCGTAGGGTTCAGAGCATTGATGGGGTTGATCTGCGAGAGCAGCCGCGAGCCGTGATTCCCGATATAGGTGCCGGTAACGTGAAAGTTGTCTTTGATCTGGTGCTCGACTGTCAAGTTCCACTGATAGGCACGCGGTACCTGGTTGGCGTCAAACGGACGGTAGTTAGGTGCGCCCTGACCGTTCAGGAAATCCTCGCTGATGAACGGCGGTCTTTGAAAGTCCTGTGGAACACCGTTCTGGAGGAGGAAGGCAGGTTGCATGCCGCCCAGGCCGCTGCTGAAACCAACGGTCTTATTAAAACCATCTGTGGCGATGCCAGCGCCCCATCCCGGATAGAAGTTCTGCATCATAAAGACTCCGAACCCGCCTCGCACCACTGTCTTATCGGTTATCGCGTAGGCCAGGCCAATGCGGGGACCGAATGCCCTGTGATATAACTGCTCCGGGTAGGGCGCTCCGAAGCTGGCTGAGCCCCACTTGCTGCCGGCGAACACCAGCGCACCCGGCAGGTTTCCGGCTCCCGGGTTGGGTCGGGTGGGATCCAGGAATGAAGTTTGATCCTTAGCCTCCTCCGATGGCTGGTATAGATCCCAACGAATACCATAGTCAACGCTGAGCTTGCGCGTCAGCTTCCAAGTGTCGTTGGCAAAGAAGCCCACGGACTTGGCCTGGGGCCGGAAGGCGCCTAGCGAATAGTAATTGACTGAGGCCGAACCTACCGTGCCTAGGAGAAAGCTGGCGTAAGAGTTTCCTGTAGGGGTCGGATAGCCAAGCAGACCGGTGTTCAAAGGGGTAAAGTTGAAGGTCCCCGAACCATTCTGCGTGGTCTGAGTGGGGTAGGCGAGGTTCCGGTATTCACCTCCAAATTCGAGGGTGTGGTTCCCCTTAACCCAGGTGGCCATGTCATTCACAATCCAAGTGGGCCGTGTGGAAATTAGGTCCGCATTCCCGCCGTAAGACGAGTAGCCGTCCCCGAAGTTGATAGCCGATTCATGCTTGTGATCATAAACCCCCTGGACTTGAGGAACATCGGCGACATAGGGATCCGACGAGTTGTAGAGCTCGGTCAGCAGGTCAAGATATCCGATAGCAAAATGGTTGAGGAGGGTGGGCTTGAAAGTGTGGTCATAGTTGAGTCGGACCACCTGACTGTAGTTTGGAATGCGGGTGTTATTGGTATCGATTTGCGGCGGAAGGGCAAATTGGGTAAAAGGCAGCGTGCCGCGATAGTGCCACGTGACCAGGACGTGATCCTTGTCCCCGATGTACTGGTCGCCCCGGACGTCCCACTGATCTGTATGCGCGTTCAAGGAGTTCGCCAATGCGTTGGGAGACTCGTAGTTATTGATGATTCCGGGACGGTTCGGCATTGGGACAAATTTCAGCCATCCGGAAGCCAGAGAGCTCATGAGGTTGGGATTGTTGGCGGGGATGATGTTACCAGGGAATTGCTGACGCAAGTACGGAATATTTGTTGTGGAGGCCGGCGCGCTGGGGTCGTAGTTCGGATTAACGGTGGTGGTATCCGGGTCGAAGACGGGATAGGGCCATTCGCTGAAGTTCCCCTCGCGCATCAAGGTGGTGGGCACCGTTAGGATGGGCTTGTTGGCCGCGCCCTCTGACCGGTAAGCCTCAAAGTTGACAAAGAAATAGCTCTTCTTGCGCTCGGACCAGAACAGCGGCAGGCGCAAAGGTCCTCCAATGAAGCCGCCGGTGTCGTTTTCGATGTCCTTAGGGCGTTCGGCGACGCCGAATTGGCGCGCGTTAAATGAGGTATTACGGTTAAACAAGTAACCGCCTCCATGGAACTGGTCCGTTCCAGCCTTGGTGCTGGCCACGGTCACGGCCGAGGTGGTGGCTCCGTACTGTGGGTCGTAGTTCGAGGTGAGCAAGCTGATCTCACCCACGGCGTCCGGGGAGATGGGAAAGTCGGCGGCAATGGCAACCGTTCCGCTTTGACTGAGAAGGCCCTCGACCATGCTTACGCCGTCCAGGACCGCCTCGTCAGAATCCTCCAGCCCGCCGTTGAATTGTGCGTAAGCAGCACCCTGCCCCCCGCCGATCGTGTTAACGCCGGGCATGATGACCAAGAAGTTCGCTGCTGACCGCTGAGCTCCAGCGACGGCCAGCGGCAGGGCAGTGATCTCCTGCGTGCTCATTCCCTGCTGCACTACCGCGTTCTGAAAGTTTAGCGGCGAGGCATTTGCCGAGACCTCGACCTTTTGACTGGAGGCTCCAAGCTTCAGCGCGACTGGAAGGCTGACCACGTCGTTCAGGTGCAAAGTAAGCCCCTGCTGTACGAATGTCTCAAACCCTTGCGCCGAACACTGCAAGGAGTATGTTCCCGCAGGAAGGTTAGGGAAGGAGAAGTTTCCATCCTGTCCGCTTGTTGCGGTTCTGACCGTACCCGAGGTACCCATGGTAAGCGTCAGAGCCGCGTTTGGAACTACGGCACCGGTCTGATCGGTCACCGTACCCGAAATCGTGGCATTGGAGTTCTGGCCCCAGACGGGCGTTGAAGCGCAAGCGAGTGCGACCGACAGGAGAAAGACAATATTCCCCGCTAAGCTACTGATTCCTCGTTGAAAGGGCGCGGACCGAATCCGCTCCCCAGCATAACCAGCCGAAACTTGCACCCAAACTCGCGCCGTCCTTCGTTCCGTCATCTCCATCATCCCTCCCTGTAGCCGTTACGCCAGACTCATACGAAAGCCTATCAATACATGGCGAGTTGTTATATCATAATATTTTTCTTTGTCAATGGTAATTTTAAGCCCCCGGGAACCGTCATAGATCAGCCTGTGCACCCGGCACGGGAGAACGAACCTATAATGACCGGGTGGAAAGATGCCCTAAGGGGTGTGTAAGAGCACCGTTTTAGCGGTACCCTTGCGCGCGGTGCGATGTGTCATAAAATATTGATTTATGTGTAGCTTACAACTAGATAAAGTCATTCGTCAGTCTAATGTAGCCTTAAACTTAGGGCTGCAACAGAAGCGAAGACCGCCAAATGACTTGACACTCGGTCGTCCGTGTGCTAACCGAAGGATCGTGAGAGAGCCTTTTCGCCCGGCTCAAGCTGCGAATCACCCAAAGCGGGCCGGCTTCGTGCCGACCCTGTATGGCAACTCATGTTTGGCAATGCAAGACTTGAAGGCCACCTCAGACGGTCTCATTCCCGCGAAGGCGAGAATCTACGAGCGTCCACACAGATTCCGGCGGCCAGACCGGCCTCACCTGAGCAGAGCGGCCTTACGGCGTAAGATCTTAGAAGCTCATCCGGAAACCCTGGGAGCGCGGGCGTCCCGCCCGCCCCTTGCACTCCAGGACCCCGTAAGAGCGGGCGGGACGCCCGCGCTCCCAGGGGTTTCCGGATGGGTCTCTAGGTATGCGTGACGCATGCTGCAGCCTCCAATGGCGACGAACGAAGCCGGAATCTTATTGGTCTGTAAGGAGTTGATAATTTGACTCGGGATTCAAGCTTCCCGGATGCTTCTTTAGGTTGGACCTCGGCACAGAGCTATTGTTTACGTAACGTTTACGTAAACAACCACGCAGGTAGAGACAGGACGCGGACAAACGAAGCCGGAATCTTGTTGATGATAAAGGGCATCCTGATTTATCTCGGCCAAGCTCTAAAGCCAATCGAAAGATTGGGGGCCAACCTTACTTTCATGAAAGAGGGAGGTTGTAACCTCGAATTTGGCCAGTTACGCTGGGTCTGGAAGTATGGCATCACAGTTGTACGAAGCTAAGAAAGCCGAGCGCTCTTGGCAGTCATTTCCAATTCTAGTCGCTCTCGCGTCTTTCGGCCTCAACGAGCGCATCAGAACAGCAATGGCAGTTCTTATCAGATAATACCGTTCTATGAGACGTGCGGTGCAGCGCTTGTATGCAATCCGCGAATTTGATATAACGACCTCATGAATTCGTGGACGCGTTGCCTTGACGTTTTGACTCGTCCCATGCGATGGGTGACGAACGAGCTTCTTCAGGCTGCCCGTTTCCGGGGTTTTGGCGTTCCTTGCTGGTGACCGGCTGCTCTTACCAGATTGTGAGCAGCATCATCGGTCCGTTCTGGCATTTTGAGCTGGCGTCGGATGTATTTGGAGGGATTAGGGTTACTCAGTAGGCTCGCAAGCAAATTGGCTCAATGAGCAATCACGAAGCCCGGCCTTCTACTAGACGTCGTGCTTTGATTCTCCACGCGAGAAGGGAAGCATCTTGACGACGTTGACCAAGACGAACGGAGTCCCGCTTTACGTGCAACTTCGCGAGAGGCTGCGCGAAGCCGTCGCTCAGATGAAACCTGGCGAGGCGATTCCCACCGAACACGAACTTGAGCTCCGTTTTGGCGTGAGCCGCATGACCGTGCGCAACGCCGTCAACGATCTTGCGGTAGAGGGCCTACTGGTTCGTCACCAGGGCCGGGGCACCTTCGTGCAAGAGCTGAAGCTGACGCACGACTTGAACATGATCACAAGCTGGACCGAACAGCTTGTCGCCCTGGGATATAAGGCGAGGACCTCGGACCTGGATGTTGCGGTGACTGATCCCCCGGCGCGCGTCGGTCACGAATTACGTTTGAGTCCCGGCGAGCGCGTATTTGTCGTCAGGCGCGTGCGGATGGCCTTGGACCAGCCAATAACCTTGATGGTGAATTATCTGCCGGAGAGCCTCGTGCCGGATCTGAGTGAGAAGTTCTCACTCGGAGAGTCGCTCTATAAGACGATCGAGGAAGAATATAAACTGGTGCCCGCGCGGGCAGTGGACAGGGTTGAATCTCGTGCCGCCACTGACTCTGAGGCAAAGCGGCTAAGGATTGAACATTGGGCACCCGTCCTTTGTGTAACGCGCGTGAGCTACTTGAGCGATGAGCGACCCCTTGAGGTGGCCGTCGCAATTTCACGCGGTGACCGGTATCAATACCGCGTCGAGCTTAAGGGCCGCGCGCGCGGGAAGGCACAAGCAGACTAATCGTCACATGGACGCTCTGACACTGGGGATCGACGTTGGAACCGGTACCACGAAGGCCGTTCTAGCTGACCCTCACGGCAGAGTCTTGCAGAGCGCTCAGTCGTCCTACCGGTACACCAGCCCACAACCGAGCTGGGTTGAGCAGGACGCAGAGGATTGGTGGGAGGCTGTCTGCAGCGTTACTCGCACTCTCTGCTGTGAGCGCCCTGACGCTGCGGATAGCATTGCCGCCGTGGGAATCAGCGGCCAGGGCGTGGCAGCAGTGCTGTTGGCTAAGGAAGGAAAGCCGCTGCGCCCTGCCATTCTCTGGCTCGACTCGCGTTCTGCTTGCGAGGCCAAGGAGTTGCAAGACTCCTTCGGCGAGCGCATAGCGTCGGTGAGCGGCAAGTGCCCGGCGACGTACAACGTCGAGCCTAAGCTCCTCTGGGTCAAGCGGCATGAACCTGAAACCTGGCGCCGCACGTGGAAGGTTATGACCACAGCCGCCTATGTCACGTTCAGGCTCACCGGACAGGCAGTCATCAACCATTCGGACGGCGGAATTCTCCTGGCATACAACCTTGCGAAGAACTCTTGGTCCCAAGAACTGTTGGATGATATGGCTTTGCCGGCGTCCGTCTACTGTGACCCCGTTCCCTGCCATCAAGTGATCGGCTTTGTCTCTCCTGAGGCGTCAAGGATGACGGGGTTGCGGCCGGGTACGCCGGTAGTAGGCGGGGGGGAAGACACCAGCGCCGCCGGACTGGCGATGGGTGTTACATCCGCCGACTGTGCCCAGCTTTCGATGGGCTCGGCGAGTACACTCTACGTTCCGCTTTCACGTGTGACGCTCGATGCTCGTCTCCTTGCGTTCCCGCACGTGATTGAGGGATTCACGCTGGTCGGCGGATCGATGGTGGGAGGGGGCATCGCGATGGAGTGGGCCGCGAAGATCCTGAGCGGCGCCAGAGAGACAACAGCCTCGGAAGAATACAGCCGACTCACCGAGGAAGCCACAGCGGTTCCAGCCGGCAGCGAAGGACTCATCTTTCTTCCTTATCTTTCGGGGGAGCTCCAACCGATCAACGACGGCTCGGCGAGGGCCGTTTTCTTTGGACTGGACCTATTCAAGACTCGCGGTCACTTGGTTCGGGCGGTTATGGAGGGAACAGCTTACGCCATTGCGCATAACCTGGCGATTACGCGTCAACTGGGCGCCGAGGTAAGAAGACTCGTCGCTGTCGGAGGACCTACTCGCAATGCTCTGTGGTGCCAGATTATTGCCGATGTGACAGGCCTCCCGCTCCAGGTGATGCAAGAACGCGGTGGCGCGGCATTAGGCGATGCCATTCTGGCAGCGATGGGAGCAAAACTTATCGAGTCGCCTTTACAGATGCAGCGCGCTCATGCCGTTTCCGGAGCCCTCTTCACTCCGAACGAAGAGCGTCACCGGCGATACGGGCAATTGCTCGAGATTTATATGGACCTCTATCCGCGCCTTCAAGACCTTTTCCCACGACTTGCAGGTGCTTCCCAATTGCACAGGGCGGCGGAGTGCTGACGAGTGTTTGTCTACACAAAGCTGGTTCCGACCGTGGCAAGCCCGGATGTATTGGTATTGGGCTCGGGGTCGGCCGGCTCAACCGCAGCGATTACGTCGGCGCGGGTTTTGCAGAGTGTGTCGCCAGGTTCGAGTGTCATGCTGGTGGAGCGCTACGGTTTCCTTGGCGGTATCAGTACAGGAGTGTTGGACACGTTCTACGGTTTCTACACCCCAGGCGCAATTCCTAAGAAGGTTGTGAGCGGCGTCCCTGACGATGTGATCGCCGAACTGAGAAGACTTGACCGCGTGATCGAGCGTCCCAACACCTTTGGCGCGGGAACCGGTGTCACCTATAATCCCGAGGTCCTCAAGATTGCCTGGGACAACCTCGTACTGCAGGCGGGTGCCAAGCCTCTTCTGCACTCTTTCGCAATCGATGTGGTGATGCAAGGGGACCGCATTTCGGGTGTTATCACAGCAAGTAAGGCAGGCTTGGGCCTCATCACGGGCAAGGTTGTAATCGACGCAACGGGCGAGGCCGACGTGGCCGCGCGAGCCGGTGTTCCTTTCGAGATGGCTGGCGAGCTTGCACCAGCCCAGACGCTCACCACCACGTTCCGGCTGGCGAACGTGAATGTGGAGCGAGCAAAGAGCTTTCCGCGCGCGGAATTCCTCGCTCGTATGGCTGCCGGCGCGGATTCCGGGCGCTACCGGCTTCCCCGTAAGGAGGGAAGTGTGCACGTTACGCCCATCGAAGGCGTGATGGCAACGATTATGACCCGCGTTCAGTTTGTTGATCCTACTCAACCGGACCAGATTACCCACGCAGAGATTGAAGGCAGACGCCAAGCGCTGGAGTACGAGCGCTTTTTGCGGGAGCAAATACCGGGCTATGAATCCTCGCGAATCGTCGCCTTTAGCACTCAAATCGGGGTTCGGGAATCGCGCCGCGTTCAAGGGGAGTATCGGTTGACGCGCGACGACGTGATTTCCGCCCGCAAATTCGATGACGTGGTCGGCCTGTGCGGTGCTCCCATTGAGAATCACCTTTGGGGCTCGGACACGAAATGGCTTTACCTGCCCGAGGGAGAAACCGTGGACATACCCTACCGGACCCTGGTTCCTCAAAAGGTTGAGGGGCTGCTGGTGGCAGGGCGATGCTTTTCCGCCACTCATGACGCTCACGCCGCCGTTCGAAGTATGGCGCAGTGTATGGCAATGGGTCAGGCCGCGGGATGCGCGGCAGCACTGTGTGTAACTCGCCATCAGACGCCGAGGGAACTTCCCGTCACAATTCTCCAGGAGGAACTGCGCAAGCTCGGCGCCACGCTGGAAACGCCTCGGGATGCTGTTATCGTCAAACAATGCTAGCCCGCGCTACGCGAGCTCTGATGGTGAGTGGATCCCCCAACTTTAGGGCACACTAGGCGCTCACGATCCTCGGCCAGCGGTTGTGAGGCAGCCCAAGAGAAGGCGGGAATAAGTAAACTCGCACGCGGTATGACTCCATAACCAGACTGAGGAGCGGTACAATGTCGGAGTTGCGTTTCATCGCAGTCGCCCACCAGATCATCGAGAAAATAGAATCGACCCAAAAAGCCAACTTGATTAAGGCGGCTGAACTCTATGCCCGTTGTGTGGCTCGCGACGGGTTGATTCACTTGTGGGGCGGGGGCCACTCCGCGATGGGCGTACAAGAGACCTTTCCTCGCATCGGAAGCATCGTTGGCTTTCACCCCATCGTCGAGCTTCCCCTTACCTATTACTCGAACGTCGTTGGCACGTGCGGCTTGCGCCAGTCATTTTTTCTTGAGCGCCTCAGCGGTTATGCCGAAGCCATTCTGTCGAACTACGAATTTGGTCCGGAGGACTGCCTCGAAGTGATCTCGTCCACTGGCATCAACAATGTCGCCATCGAAATGGCCTTGGGCGCCAGGCAGCGCGGTATGCCGGTCGTAGCCATTACCTCGGCGGCGCACCAGTCCGCTACGGTTTCCCGCCACCCCTCGGGTAAGAGACTCGTAGACGTCGCAGACATCGTAATCGACAACTGCACCCCTCCTGGTGACGCCAGCATCCTGGTTGCCGGCTGCGATTATCCTACCTCAGCTACGTCGAGCGTGGCGGTTATGACGATCGTGCAAACGCTGAACGCGCTTGTCGCGGAGAAGTTGGTTGAGCTGGGGCACAAGCCCCTGATCCTCGGTAGCCCTCATTTTGTGGCCAAAGTGGAAAAGTCAGAAGAAAACCTTGGAGAGTACTACGCCGAGTTTCGGCGCCGAACTAGAAGGCTCTAGACCAGTCTCCTATGCGGCTCAAGGGTAAAGTGGCAGTGATAACGGGCGCCGGCCAGGGGATCGGGCTGAGTGTGGCAGAGTGCTTTGCACGTGAAGGGGCGCGACTTGTCCTGAACGAACTCCGCGGCGTGACGGGCAGGGAGGCCGTGAAGCGAATCCGCGCTCTCAACGCGCGGTGCACCTTGGTGTGTGGGGACAGTTCCTCATCCCGCATCGCCCGCCGCACCGTCGAGACCGCCGTTGAAAACTTCGGACGCCTGGATATTCTGGTCAACAATGCCGGTATCGCAGGCAGTAGCGTGGGAGACGGGCCGGTAACGGAATCCAAGGAAGACGCATGGGACCAGGTGCTACGCATTAATCTCAAGAGCGTCTTTCTCTGCTGTCGATACGCCATTCCGGAAATGATCGAGGGTGGCGGCGGCGCAGTCATCAATGTCTCTTCGATCTTGGGACTCGTTGGGTCCACGGAGCACTTCCAATCCCACGCCTATGCTGCCAGCAAGGGAGGCATCATCAGCCTGACGCGCGCGATGGCGGCCACTTACGCAGGCGACCGGGTACGCGTCAATTGTGTTGCTCCGGGACTTATCGACACCCCGATGGCCGGGCGCATTCGGGGGAACACTTCTGCCCTTCGCTATGTCAAACAGCATCAGCCTTTGAGAAACGGCCTTGGCACGCCCGAAGAAGTGGCCACGGCAATCCTGTTCCTTGCCAGTGACGAAGCATCGATGATCACGGGCGTTGTCTTACCGGTCGACTGCGGGTGGTCGGCTGGAACGTGACGGACGGAGGAGGAAACGTGCCGGCACCAAACTTGATACCGAAGGGATATATACAAACGGTTCTTGGGCCCGTGGCGCCGGAACAGCTTGGCGTCACTTATTCGCACGAACATTTGATCATCCGTGGTGGCTTGGGGCTCGTTCGTGAACCCGGATTCAAGCTTCCCAGCAAGACAAAGATACTCGTTGAGTTGGAAGACTTCAAGAAGGCGGGCGGGAACGCAGTGGTCGACATGATGCCGCTGGATGCGGGGCGACAACCTCGTGACCTGGTCGAGATCGGTCAAAAAGCCGGCATCCATGTGATTGCGGCCACAGGTTTTCATAAGGAAATGTACTACGACGACGAGCATTGGATTCACACCTATTCGGCCGAACAGATTGCCCGATTGGTGGCCCTGGAGCTGACGGAAGGCATGGACCTGAGGAGCTACAACGGACCCATCGTGGAGAGGCTCTCGGCCAAGCCGGGTGTTATGAAGCTGGCGACCGAATACAACTATGCAACGAAGACACAACACAAGCTCATTGAGGCACTCGGAATAGCCCATCGCGAGACAGGGTTTCCGGTCAGCACTCATACGGAAAACGGTACGTTAGCCCTCGAACAGATCCGTTGGCTTTGCGCCGCCGGCGTTCCCCCCAACGCCATATTGGTTGGGCACCTTGACCGTCTGCCGGACCTGGTCTATCACAAAGAGGTCGCGGCCACCGGCTCGTATGTAATTTACGATGGTCCCTCCAGGGCCAAATATGGACCCGACAGCCAGGTGGTTGAACTCATCAAGGGTATGCTGGGCGCCGGCTATGGCAGGCAGATCCTACTAGGCAGTGACATGGCGCGTGCCAGCTACCTGCGAGCCTACGGAGGGGGTCCTGGGCTTGACTACATACTGACTCGTTTTCTGCCGCGCCTACGCCAGGAGGGTGTCTCACAGGCGGCAATTGAGGACATCATGATTCATAACCCCGCCAGAGCCTGCGGACGCCGTGCCATACCTGCGGAGGGCATTCATCTCAACGGATCGAGCTAAGTGCTCCAGAACCGACATACTTGAAGCGCACCGTCTCTTAACTTAACAGCAGACCTTTGCAGCCAGCCGGCCGCCCCGCGACGGACCCCTGTGTGTCCTCAAAATCGAGGTGAGTCTCACAATCATCGACTTACGAACGAGTGTCTTCCAGTTGAATTACGACTCACCCTGGGCCGCGGTGTCACCCTGCCGCCGGTCTTCCCGCCATGAAGTAGCAAAACTGGGGGAGGGCAAGACAAAAATCTTCTTGACATGCTTATTGTATCGGTGATAAACACATTCCCGGCTCGGACCCGGACTGGGATATTAGAGGAGATCCGCGAGTTGCGTCGCTGTGTTCGTTGTTGCTATTTGAGGAGGGACGTCACATGAGAAGACTAACAGCATCCGCTCTCCCTTTGTTCGTAGTACTCCTTCTGAGCTCCTGCGCCCCTGCCTTCGGGCAAGCGGTGACGGGATCCATAACCGGGTACGTGACGGATCCCTCCGGCGGAGGCATTCCAAACGCCACAGTAACAGCCACTGAGACGACGACCAACGTATCGACAGCGCGCACTAGCGATGCTACTGGTTTGTATCTCATTACAAACCTTCTCCCCGGAACCTACACGATCAGCGTGCAAGCGACCGGATTCAAGAAGTTCACCCGGCCAAACGTGCAATTGGAAGTCGGCGCCACCGCGCGAGCCGACGCCACACTCGAGTTGGGTCAAGTCTCGCAGCAAGTTACCGTGGAAGCTCAGACGACCACCCTGGAGACTCAAAAGACAGATGTTTCCCGTTCGTTCACCTCGCGAGAAGTGGAAGCCCTACCGATCGTGGGCCAAAACGTGACGCAACTCTTCACGCTGGTGCCGGGAGCGGTTCGAGACGCTTTCCAGATGGGCGAGGGAGAGAATCCCACCCAGAACAACCGCGTGTATGTGAATGGCGCCTGGTCAGGAGCGCAAACCTACACTCTTGACGGTATCTCGGACGTTGCTTATGGCTTCGCCGGCGTACAAGTCATTGTTCCTATTCAGGACAGCGTGGAAGAAATGAAGATCACTACTGCCGATTACGATCCCGAATTCGGACAGACATCCGGGATGGTGGCGCAGTACGTCACCAAGTCGGGCACGAATCAATTACACGGGTCTTTGTTCTATTACAATCGCAACAGCGACACGTTCGCGGCCGATCCCCTTACCGAAAAAATCCCCGGAACCGGGCCAACCGGTAAGGGTCTGGGGGTGGCTCCTTCCAACTTCAATCAATGGGGTGGCAGCCTGGGCGGTCCAGTCAAGAAGGATAAAGTGTTTCTTTTTGGGGCCGCGCAGTGGAACCGGCTTCGCCAGGGCTCGTCGCTACTCGCAACGGTGCCGAACGCGGCCTTTCGGGCCGGAGACTTCAGTTCACTTGCGTCGACCACCCCAATCTTCGATCCCACCACGGGAAATGCGGATGGTAGCGGGCGGACGCAATTCTCTTCGGGCGGCGTCCCGAACGTCATCCCAACGAACCGCATTGATCCAGTCGCTCAAAACCTGCTGGCGCTATTGCCTTCGCCTAACTCCGGCGAAGCGGGAGCCACCGACAACAACTACGTGGGTAACCTCCACGAGGTTTTTGACCAATGGCAAATTGACACCAGGGGTGACGTTAATCTCTCGGATAAAAATAAATTCTTCGTGCGGTACAGTCTGTTTGAGTCGCACCTTGCGAACCCTCCGCTTTTTGGCACTGAGGCCGGAGGTCCTAGCGGCGGTTCATTGAGCCCTGAGATTGCAGACACCACGGAGCAGCAGGCCGCAGCTAACTGGACTCACACCTTCGGCGGCACTTTGCTCACCGAAGCTCGGTTGGGTTTCAGCCGCTTTTACCTGAACGCTTTGCAAGCTGACTCGCCCCTCGAGACAAACAACAAGGTAGGCATCCCGAATATCAATACAGGCGACCCGCTGTCAGGCGGCTTGGCAGGGATTACGGTTGGAGGTCCCGTGGGTGCATGGTTCATGGGGATTCAATCGGGAGTCGGCATTCCCCGATTCGATCGCACCACCAATATCGAGGCCATTAATAACTGGTCCTGGCAGCACGGCCCTCACCAAGTCCGGTTTGGCTTGGATGTAGTTCGGGAGCGCTTCAATTTCGAATCCGTGAACGCCAGTTCGCGCGGAAACTTCAATTTCGCACAAACCGTCACAGGAGAACCCGGGACAACCAACTCTGGCCTGGGAATGGCCACATTCCTGCTAGGGATGCCCTCAGAATTTGACCGCGCCGTCTTCACGCAGTTCCCCGAGGAGCGACAGACTCGCTGGGGGATTTATGGACAGGATACTTGGCGCGCCACCAGAAAGCTCACCGCCACCCTGGGGCTCCGTTGGGACAAGTTCACCCCCGTGACACCCGGCAGGCCGGGCGGAATTGCCAACTTTGATCTCGCCACCGGCAATATTTTGCTCGGCGGCTTGGGAAATGTTCCCAACAGCACCGGGGTCTATACCCCGAACACTGACTTTGCACCCCGGGTGGGCCTTGCCTATTCGCTGACCGACAAGACTGTTCTCCGTGCCGGGTTCGGCCAGAGTTATTTTAGTTCTGGCTACGACGCTACGTTCTATCATCTGACGAGTTTCTACCCAATTGTCGCGCAGCAGACCATCGTCCCGCCGAATGCTTACACGGATGTTTTTCCCATCGATCAAGGTCCACCTGCCAGTACGCCGCCGCAGTTACCCTCAAGCGGTATGCTTCCCGCCGTCCCCGGCCAATTGTTGAAATCGCGTCCGTTTAACTGGCTTACGGAGAGCATTTATTCCTGGAATTTCACTGCGGAGCGGCAGTTGAGCCGCGACACGACCGTGAGCGTCGGGTATGTTGGATCCGCAGGGGTACACCTTTCGTGGAGTCCCAACGTAGACGCCGCGAATATCGGCGACGTAAATCTGGCATCTCGTCGTCCCTACACCCAGAAGTACGACACCACCGGGGGCATCGCATACGAATGCAACTGCTCCAATTCAAACTACAACTCGTTGCAAATTCAAGCCCGGAAAGCCTACTCGAAGAATGTGGCCTTTACCGGGAATTTCGTGTGGCAGAAGGGCCTGGGATATAACACCAATGACCCCTTTAACTCCAGGCTTGACTATGGAGTGGGAGCCAGCAATATTAACCAGGTCGAGCGCGCCGCCACCTTTACGCTGGGAGGCACTGTTATCCTACCCTATGGAAAAGGACAGCGTTGGGGCTCTGACGCCAGCCCAATCCTGAGAGCAGCCCTGGGGGGCTGGGAATTCAATGGTATCGCCGTTTTCGAGTCGGGAGGGGCTCTCTCCCCGTCTTCCCCTGCTCCGCTCAACGCCGACATCGGCCAGCGCCCCAATACTGTTGCGGGCTGCAACCCCGCCAATGTGCCGGGGGGACAAAACCGCAACATGTGGTTCAACGCCCCCTTTGATAACACGCCAGGTGATCCCAATTTTGGATTGTACGTGGATAAGTGTTACACCGAACCCGACGCCTTCCATCTTGGCGATGCAGCCGTTGGTTCCCTGAGAGGTCCCCCGGTGCAGAATGTGGACTTTTCTTTCTGGAAAAACTTTGACCTTTCGACGTTCCTGAATCGCGAAAGGACCACCATTCAGTTGCGTGTCGACAGCTACAACGTGTTTAACCTGACCAACTTAGGAAGTCCGCAGAACGCAACTTGGATCGGCTATACCGCGGATACCTCAGCCGGTCCTGTTATCACCAGCTTACAGCCCGGCTTCCCGATGCGCCGTTTCCAGTTCGGTGTGCACATGTCGTGGTGACATCCGGGGCTCGTTGGTGGCCGTTGTACGACAACAAGTGGAAAGGCGACCGGGAAAGAGAACACTTTCCCGGTCGCGCGTTTGTGTAGAGTCGCCTGCGCCTTCCTTCCACCGCTTGCTTCACCGAGTTTCCTCTATCGACTCCTCCGGTTTGCCGTGCGCGGTAAGTCCTGACGCCAGTATACTGTGGGCTTGAAGCAGTCAAGTGGGCGTTTGCCTGCCGGAGCGTACGGCCGCATCAAGTGACGCCCATGTCAGGACGCATTCTTCAATCACGGCCGTCGATCGTCGGCTTATGACAAGCTGCTGAATCCGCCGTTCAGGAGGTAGACCGATTATGAGTACGATCCTCTCTCGTGCATTCCAGCTTGTGTGCCTCCTGTTTCTCCTCTCACCCGCCGGTTATGCAGAATGGCAGGGCATCGGAAGCCTGACTGCGTCGGAGCCCAACGGAAACCAGATCACCTTCAGCAGCCGCCAAGCCACGGTGGTGGTGACCGTTCTCGCTCCCGATCTCGTCCGCGTGCATATGACTCCCGGAACTTCGCTCGGGCCCGACCACTCTTATGCCGTCGCCAAGACCGATTGGCCGAAAGTCCCGGTGGACTTCTCTGGAGACAAGGAAGTGCGCATCATCCGTACGCCCGAGCTCGAAGTACGCGCTCAATTGTCACCCTTCCGCCTGGCTTTTTACGATCGGAACGGGAAGTTGATCTCGAAGGACGCAGACGCACGAGGGATAAGCTGGGATGGCCCAAGCGTGCGCTGTTGGAAGTGGATGCCGGAGGACGAACACTATTATGGCCTCGGTGAAAAGAGTACCCCTCTCGATAAGCGCGGTCGTTCTTACGTAATGTGGAACCAGGACCCGTCAGGCTTTGATGCCTCCTCGGAACCACTATACCAATCCGTACCCTTCTTCATCGGTCTGCGCCAGGGACGCGCGTACGGCCTATTCTTGGACAACACCTACCGCTCTTCTTTCGACATGGGCGCGGAGGATCGGAACCTTTACTCCTTCGGCGTCGAGGGCGGAGAGCTGAACTATTACTTCTTCGCCGGCCCAACTCCCAAGGGTGTCGTGTCTCGATTTACGGAATTAGTAGGCCGCTCTCCCCTGCCGCCGCGCTGGGCAATCGGGTACATTCAAAGCCGCTACAGCTACTATCCGGAGAGCACCGTCCGCTTCATCGCGGAGAACTTCCGCCATCGCGGCATCCCCTGTGACGCCATCTTCCTCGACATCGATTACATGGACGGGTTCCGGGTTTTCACTTGGGACAAATCTCGCTTTCCCGATCCCAAGAGGATGATGACAGACCTCGGGAAGCAAGGCTTCCACTTCATCGCCATCGTCGACCCCTACGTGAAGGTTGATCCCAATTTCTCGATCTACCAGCAGGGTCTGGCGAATGGCTTTTTCTTGAAAAAGCCGGACGGAACAATCTTTACAGGAAGAGGTTGGCCTGGTGCCAGCGCGTTTCCTGACTTCGCCTCGGAGAAGGTGCGCAACTGGTGGGGCGGCCTCTACAAGGAACAGTTGGAGCAGGGAATCTCCGGCATCCTCACGGATATGAACGAGCCGACCGTCCTCAGCGATCGAGGTCCCGGCAAAACTCTTGACCTGGACATCATGCACGCCACCGATTACGGACCCCGGCCCCACGCCGAGATCCACAACGTATACGGGATGCTGGAGACGATCGCCACCCGTGACGGAATGTTGCGCGTGCATCCCAATGAGCGGCCACTGATCATTACCCGGGCTACATATGCCGGCGGACAACGCTATGCGGCGGAGTGGAGTGGTGATAACCGGGGCACATGGGATCAACTGGGTCTTAGCATGCCCATGCTCAATGGCATGGGGCTTTCCGGCTTCCAGTTTTCCGGCGCTGATATCGGTGGGATTTGGCCCGTCCCCAGCCCTGAACTTTACGCACGCTGGTTGCAGTCGGGGGTCCTCACGCCTTTCTGCTGGACGCATTCCGCCGGCCCGGGGAATCTTGAACCTTGGGCGTTCGGAAACCGGCTGGAAGAGATCAACCGTAATTCCATCAAGCTGCGCTACCACTTGCTGCCGTACATCTATACCGCCTTTTGGGAAGCGGCGGAGACGGGGGTTCCTATCATGCGCCCCCTCATGCTTGAGTATCCCGACGATTTGACAGCGGTCGATCAGAATGACGAGTATTTTTTCGGAGAAGACCTGTTAGTGGCTCCGGTCACCAAGGACTACGACATCAGCCGGCGTGTCTACTTGCCGCGAGGTGTCTGGTACGATTTCTGGAGTGATCATCGCTACACCGGACCTACGGAGATTGAGGTGGCCGCACCGATCGGGCGCATTCCCCTATTCGTCCGTGGCGGCGCCATTATCCCTAGCCAGCAGGATGTGCAATACACGGGTCAAGCTCCCATTGACCCGCTAACGTTCGATGTCTACCCTGACGG